>JAIRUW010000065.1 GCA_031254195.1 Oscillospiraceae bacterium | reverse complement strand
CCGAAGGCTTTTTCCGATTTGGAGACGCCCCGGGCGGTCAGAGAGGCGGTGCGGGCCTTTTCATCGACGATGTAGTCGGCGTCCAGGTCCTCGTCCTCCTCCTTTTTCTCGTCGATGCTGGCGAAGACTGCCGGTTTGAGGCGCGCCACGAAGTCGTCCACCTGGCGGTCGAGCTCCGTGCTCTCGTCCCCCTGGCCGGAGATGATGAGCGGGGTGCGGGCCTCGTCGATGAGGATGGAGTCCACCTCGTCCACGATGGCGAAGGGCTGGCCCCGCTGGACCATGCTGGACTTGTAGATGGCCATGTTGTCCCGCAGATAGTCAAAGCCGAACTCGTTGTTGGTGCCATAGGTCACGTCGGCGCGGTAGGCCGCCAGGCGCTCCTCCTGCGTGATGCCCTGGATGACCAGGCCGACGGACATGCCGAGAAAGCGGAAAATCTTGCCCATCAGCTCGCTCTGGTATTTGGCCAGATAGCTGTTGACCGTCACGATATGGACGCCCTCGCCGGCCAGCGCGTTCAGGTACGAGGGCATAACGGCGGTTAAGGTCTTCCCCTCGCCGGTCTTCATTTCCGCGATGCGCCCCTGATGCAGGACGATACCGCCCAGCAATTGCACGGGGAAAGCCCGCTGGCCCAGCGTGCGCATCCCGGCCTCGCGGGCGCAGGCAAACGCTTCGGGCAGCAGGTCGTCCAGGGTCTCCCCTTTGGCGAGGCGTTCTCTGAACGCGGGGGTCAGCCCGCGCAGCTCGGCGTCGCTCATGGCCTTCATCTTCGGTTCAAGGGCTTCTATGGCGTCCAGCAGATGCCGGACGCGCTTTAATTCTCTCTGGGAACGGCTCCCGAATATTTTTGTGATAACCGACATGTACGTCCTCCATTCCGATAGTATTTCTATTATAACACACTTGGGGGGGATTTCAATTCTTCATTTTCCACGGGCGCGGCGGCAGCGAATGCTCTCTCGGAATGGCCCTTTGCGCCGCGTTCGCGCCACCTCTCCCCCCTCATTGCGGACTCGATCCGCAATCTCGTAATTGCATCGTGCCCATGAGATTGCGGGTCAAGCCCGCAATGACGGAGATTTCCGCAAACCAAGGGGGCAGACACAAGGTCTGCCCCTACGGAGCGTATGGTGTTGTGCAGGTTACTTGATATTATTAAACGTCAAAATACTCTGTTCTCTCGAATAGGTCTGCGCCGGAAGGAAGTTCGTGCCGTCGCCGCTCATGATGCCATTGGCGTGGACGAAATTGATTCCAGGATGCGCCCAGCTTGCAGCCTGATTCATATCCGCAAAACTAGCCTGCGGCGCGTTGCTCACATCCATCCCCGCAACCCCACAAGCGTTCATGATCATCATCGCCGCTTCCAGGCGAGTGAACTGGCCGCTGGGGTTAAACTGGCCTGGAGCAGTAGCAGTAGGGGCTACGGAACCGGCTGTAACGCCTAAGCGATAGGCCGCTAGGATTGCGGGGTCTGTGGTATCACTGAAGGTATGTCCCGCCCTGTCCGCGATACCCTTCTCTGCTACAATCGCGTCTATGTCTTTTCCTAGCTTATACTCCAACCACTTCACTGCCATGCGGCAGAACTCGGCTCTGGTGATGGTGCTGGTGTAGCTGCCCTGCAAATCGGATGGAACAAAGCCTTTTGATAACGCGCTTGTGATACCGTCACGCGCCCATGAACTCGCGCTGTCGAGAGGGTTTGTTGTGGGGGGCGTGGTATTCCTCGAAATCGTGATAGGGACTGTAGCGATTAAGCCTACATTTGGTTGAGTAGCGATTGAATTGTTCCCTACATAAAATCTGACTTCATAATTGCCTTCCTCTATGGCGTTTACTCCCGATGTCCTAACGGTAACGGTATAGACCATTGTAGGAGCAACCACCATTTGAACGGCGTTGTACATAGGCGTTGATGATATGAGAGTTGATATTTCTGCATTTGTTTCAGGCTTCCGAATTTGTACATATGCTCCATCATCTATCATTTTCTGTGTCACATTCGATAAGGTTATTGTCATTTGGCTTCCGGGCGCATATACCGAAGCATTGAGTGTCATAGGTTGAGCCACGGAAACGTCGGTTGGGTCTTTTTGGGGGGCAGTTGGCGGCGCGCCTCCACCGGGAATTTCCAAAGTCCCACCCACAGGCTCAAGTTTTGCGTCAATGGTTAAATACCCTGCGTTGTCTCGCGGCACTTCTATGAAAATCCTTGCAACGCCGTCAATCCCCAACCCGGAAAGCTGCTTCCTGTCGCCCACGCCCTTCGTGTCAACGCTTACGATAGTATTTGTCTCCGGGCTTGTATAGGTGACGGCGCCCGTCATATTCATGCGGACATAGTAGGTTATCTCAGGTATTCCGTCTTTGGCGGTTTTCCAACTCCCTTTGCCGAAGGTGCGGAAGCTGACTGCGACGCCGCCAATATTCTCTGTGGCGGGGTAAGCATAGCCATATATCGCCGGCAGAGGATACTCTCCGTTAGCGTCAAAAATTTCGATAATAACGGCTTCGAGTTTTTTATAATCATTGCGGTATTGACTGGTCATAAAATTGATAATTGTATATACCCCCGGCTCTGGTTTGACCGATGTTCCGACATCTAGCTTGACATTAGGGTATACGCCACCGCGATGATTAAGGTACAGATTGCTGTTTTCTATTTTTGTGTTATTAAATGTTCCCGCGCTGTTCAAGGTGATTTCGCTGCCATATTGGGCTTTATAGTGATGCACATTTTCGAGCAGATAGTTTTGATTGCTGAAGCCCTCGTAAGGCCAGTAGCCGCCCGGCACCTTTCCGTCAAAGGTGAGCGGGTAGCTTGTGGTCACCTTTTCTGCGCCTGTAATAGATAGGCTAGCCCCCGCAGTGTTTGTGTAGGTGAGCGCAGTTGTGTTTGCCGTCGCTGTGTTTGCCACATATGGCACAAGTGCAAAGACAAGGGCGAACACCAGTGCGAGGGATACATGTCTTTTTGTGCGTTTCATTAAAAACTCTCCTCCTGATGTTTTGGTTTTTGATGCGCAGTGTGCCAGTTTACCGGTCTATTGTAGCACATGATTAAGAAAAATGGTAGAGTTGAGCTTGGGCCTTTCTCCGCACCCTGCCCATCTTCACCAATTCTTCACCGTTCGCCCGCGCCCTGAGCCACGAGCCGGACGGGCGCTTGAACCGGCTGGAGAAATAACGATTCCGCAGAAGCCGCCCCGCGGCGCGAAGGCCCCGGCGCTGTGCGCCGGGGCCTTCGTTTTGCTGTTTTTCGATCAATAATTGCCCGCCCGCAGTTCAAAATACGCTTGCGGATGCGCGCAGACGGGGCAGGTCTGGGGCGCGTTTTCCTGCTCGGCGGCGTGTCCGCAGTTGCGGCAGGCCCAGACGCTCTTCCCTTCTTTGGCGAAGACCTTAGACTCCTCGATGTTTTTCAGCAGGGCGCGGTAGCGCGCCTCGTGCTCCTTTTCGATTTCGGCGACCTGTTCAAATAAGGCTGCGATGCTCGCAAACCCTTCCGCGCGGGCCTCTTCCGCGAATTTCGGGTACATCCCGGTCCATTCCTCGTGCTCGCCGCCGGCCGCGTCGCTCAGGTTGGCCGCGGTGCCGGGCATTTTGTTGTCATGGAGCAATTTGAACCAAATCTTGGCGTGCTCCTTCTCGTTCTCGGCGGTTTCCAGGAAGAGCGCCGCGATCTGCTCATAGCCGTCCTTTTTAGCCTGTGAGGCGTAGTAGGTATACTTGTTTCTGGCCTGAGACTCTCCGGCGAACGCCGCCATCAGGTTGGCTTCTGTTTTAGTGCCTTTCAGTTCCGACATGGTGGTTTCCTCCGTTTCCTTATTATGGGGGTGATGAATCTATCATACCCCATACGGGAGGGGTGTGTCAAGGCGCGTCCAGCCGATGGACGCCGGTTCGCCACGCGGCTTGCTTCATATGCGGATAAATCAGCGCCATCCGTTCGTCCGGCAGATATTTGTCGAGTACGCGCTCAATGGCCGTTTCAGGGTGCGTGTCCACGGCCCGGTCGATCCAGCGGTTGACGGCGGTGACGGAGAAGGCGGCGTCCAGAAGGAGGACAAGCAGAAGGACCACGGCAAACGTCCTCCCGGCGGCGTCGCTGAACCGCTTGAGCAGCCGGTCGTAGAACGGGTAGACCACCCATGTCCAAAGCAGCGCCATCGCGCCCCAGAAAAACGCGTATTGCAGACACACGCGCCCGTCGAGGTTGAAGGGGTATGCGGAATAGTCCCATGACACGGTGCCAAAGAACGTTTCCTCGAACAGCGAGCAGACGAATTCCACGACCGAGCCGATGACCATGCCGGCCACAAATATGTATGGCGCGCGTTTGGCCCTCAGCGCCGTCACCCCAAGGCTGACGGCAATCGCGCCCACGCCGTAGATCAGATTGAACGGGCTGAGGATCAGGCTGGAGCGGTACTCATACAAACCGAACCGAACCAGGCAGGATATCGTTTCGGTTAAAAAACCGGTCACGCTCCCCAGCGCAAACATCCAGAAGATTTTGTAGAAGTTGAACCCATAGGCAAAATGCCCGGCCCGTTCCGCGGGCCTAAACTCAAATTCCGTTCCCGTCCGGCGCGCCGGCTCCCGGCGAATGGCGATCATATTCATTCCCCCCGTGCAGCGGAGCCTATGCGGCTCTCTTTTATAGATACTATAGCAACGGCGCGACCAGTCCACAATAAAATTTCTCTTAAAAAAGTCTTAAAATTCTATTAAATCCGAAAATGTTGCTCAAAGAATGCTTTTATATGTTTTCCTTTGTCTGGAATGTAATATTTGCAGAGTGATGACAAACCTGTCAAACGGGATGTCGAGGACGCCATGCGTCGCTGTGTTTTCACCGATGAAATAAATCATACCACGACATACCTCGCGTGTCAATGTATATTTTCACGCGAGAGCGAAATCTGTGCCGGCCTACCTTACGGCGGGCCGGCACAGGCATGGATATCCACTGTCGCGCATATGGTAAGATAACTGATTTACGAAAGCAGGTGAGGCGGCGATGACGATCCAGCGCCCTCCCCGGACGCCTCGCGGGCAGCGATTTCCCCGCAGGCAGCGGCTGTCCCGCGGGCAGGGGGGATCTCTAAAACCGATCATCGGGATCCTGACGGCGGTGCTGGCCGTTCAGGCTTATCAGCATTGGGGGATGCCGGCCCTGCCCGATGGGGGGGTATCTCCTGTAAGCAGCTGGGCGGAGCCGGCGCAGGGAACGTTCCTCTCACAGGGGATGCTTCCCTCTTCGTTTATCGAGGGTGTTCTGAGCCTTAGCGGCGTCGGCGTTGAGCCCGAAAGAAGCTGGACGCTGGACAGCCTGTTTGCCATGCAGTCCCCGACGCTCCGGCAGGCCGCCGAAGCCATGCGGCTTGCGGAAACGGACGGCGGGCCGGACACGGCCGCCACGCTTGAGGACGCAAACGCCTCTCCGCAGGATCGGGAACCCGATCCTAACGGTTCCCCGCCAGAAACGGTTCCCTCACAGGCGGCGGTCACCCCGCAGGAGATGTATGGCCCGCTGTTGTCCAGATCTGGAGCCGAAGACGGTCTCCCCGCAGGAGACGAGCCCTCCCT
>JAIRUW010000016.1 GCA_031254195.1 Oscillospiraceae bacterium | reverse complement strand
TTTTGAGAGTACATTTTAGCATTTTATATAGTGGGCATATCCGCCTTTTTATCGCATACACCTATTTATCTCGCAAATTTCTGTAGGCGAATCCGCTTTTTTGCGCGAAAAGCAACACCGTCTGCTAAAACTAACCGCAAATGTGCGATTTTTCATTTCGCACATTATAAGCCGTGATTTTACCTCGCGCCGTCCTCCCGCTTCCGGGTCTTGCGCTCGGTCGCGGCGACTTCGCCCTCGTCCGGCGCTTCGTTGAGGATTTCGCGGTCTTTTTCGGTTAGCTTTAATTCGGTGGTGAGTTTCGCCAGCCGTTCGGATTTTTCGGTCAATTCCTGTTCGCGGGAGAATGGAAGCGTTGACTGCTCCCGCGCCGTTTCCATCTGCGTCATTACCGTTTTGAGTTCGCCCTCTGTGCGCGTTAGGTTATCAGCCATGCCGTCCAGTTTGTTGTCGATACGGGTGATGTTGCCGTGGATGTCTTGCCCTAAGAAAACCCTGTGATGTAAACTGCCTTTCAATGACAGGGCAAACTCCTGTGTTCCCGTATAATAGCTTAGTTCCATTTCAAAGCCGCGATATGTTCCCAGCGGCACCGGGTCGGGGGATGTCATGGTTTTACAGGCTTCCAGTAGAGCGGTGCCGGCGCGTTTCTTCTCATGGCAGACTTCGCCGCGCACCGTCATGGTAAAATCGTCTTTGTCTGCCGGGGTGTTTGCCGCTACGGTCGCGGCGTCGGCGGTATAGCCCGCGATTACTTCGTTAAGGGTTGCTATTTCGGCCGGGTATTTCTTGATAATCCTGTCCTCTAACTCATACCGCTGGCTTAGATGGTGAGATTTCAACATTTTCAGCTTGCTTACTTCGGCGCTCAAATTGCAATGCTCCATAATGCGCGGGTCGCCCGTTGCCAACGCTTTGATTTCCGCATAGTTGAACACGATTTCGTCTATTTCTTGCATGACGCGGGCTGGGGATTTTGAGGTGATTACTTGCGATATGAAACGCTGCTTATTTTCAATCATCTGATATAAATAAGCATCAAATGTCCCCTCCGTGACATAACGAGAAACCTCTACTTCGGGATTTAGGTTGCCCCGGCGTTCGATTCTGCCGAGCCGCTGTTCAAGGTCGCGGGGACGCCACGGGCAATCCAAATCATGCAATGCAATCAGCTTATCTTGGACATTGGTGCCCGCGCCCATTTTAGTGGTAGAGCCAAGCAAAACCCGGATTTTCCCGGCGCGTACTTTGGCAAAGAGTTCTTGCTTTTTCAATTCGTTTTTCGCTTCGTGGATAAACGCGATTTCTTCCGCTGGGATGCCTTTGGCAATCAGCTTCCGGCGAATATCGTCATAGATACTGAAAAACTGGTTTTCGTCCATGACAAACATTCCATCTTCGGCTTTCACCATTTCAATGACGGATTTCTCCCCTTTCGGGGTGGATAAGTCGGAAAAGACAAGCTGGGTTAGGCTGTCATCCTTTGTGCGCTCCCAAGTGTCAAAGACATTGTTTACACAGCGGTTTACCTTGCTCCCCTCAAAGTCCGGCAATAACGGGTTGATAATACGCTGATCGAGAGCCAGCTTGCGCCCGTCATTGGTGATAAGAAGCATATTGTCCTCGTCCGCGCTAACCCTGCGGTTTCGGATGTCATCGGCGCGTTCGCCCAGCGCGGCCACCATGTCTTTCTGTATCTCGCTGGGCTGGCAGACTTCGACATGATAATTGACTTTTGGGGTCGGGAGGTTGAGCATATCTTTAGTCTGAATGTCCGCAACCTCGTGGAACATCGCCATGAGTTCGGGCAAATTGTAGAAGTTAGCAAAGCGGGTTTTAGACTGCAAGCCGTTACCCTCCGGGGTCAATTCCATGCCCGTGACCGTTTCCCCGAATGTACTCGCCCAGCAGTCAAAGTGTTCCAGCCCGTGCTTTACAAGGGTGTCGTACTGTAAATACCTCTGCATGGTGTAGAGTTCGGCCATCGTATTCGATACAGGCGTTCCCGTTGCGAAACATAAACCACGGCGGCCGGTAAGTTCGTCCAAATACTGCGTTTTCATAAAGAGGTCGCTTGCTTTCTGCGCTTCGGTCTGCGATACACCGGCGACGTTCCGCATTTTCGTGACGATGTAGAGGTTTTTGAACAGGTCGGCCTCGTCAATAAACAGGTCATCGACGCCCAGTTCCTCAAAGGTCACGATGTTGTCTTTGCGGCTTTGGTCGTTCAGCCGTTCCAGCTTGGCCTCTAAACTTTTGCGGGATTTCTCCATCTGCTTGACGGTGAAACCCTGCCCGTTTTCCTCCTTGACTTTGGCGATCCCCCACGATATATCGGATATTTGCCGTTCGATAATGTCAATCTGCCGCCCTACGCTCATAGGGACCTTTTCAAACTGGCTGTGCGCGATAACAATACCGTCATAATCGCCTGTTGCGATCCGGGCGCAAAACTTCTTGCGATTTTTGGTTTCAAAGTCTTTCGCGGTCGCCATTAGGAGGTTTGCGGAGGGGTAGAGCCGCATAACCATTCCGGCAAAATCCCCGACAATGTTGTTAGGGACTACGAACATGGCTTTGTTACTTAGCCCCAGCCGCTTTGATTCCATTGCCGCGGCTATCATGCTGTACGTTTTTCCCGCCCCTACGACATGACCGAACAGGGAATTGCCGCCGTACAGCTTCCGGGCCACGGCGTTTACTTGGTGTTCATCCAGCTTGATTTCCGGGTTCATACCCACAAACTTAATATGGGAACCGTCATAGTCACGGGGGCGTATGCTGTTGAAGTTCTCGTTGTAAATCTTGCACAGCCGCTCACGCCGGTCGGGGTCGCTCCACACCCATTCCTGAAACTTCTCTTTGATAAGGTCTTGCTTTTCCTGTGCAAATGCGGTCTGTTCCTTGTTAATCTCACGGATTTCCTTGCCGGATGGGTCGTATTTCTTGTCCCATATCTTCACATCCCGGAGATTGAGCGTGTTTTCGATAATCCAGTAGGCGTTTATCCGCTTGGTGCCGTAAGTGTTGGTGGCGTTGATGTTGTCGGAATCATAGCTTTTGTTGGTGACATTCCATTCTTTTGTATGCGGGGAATACAGCACCTTGATTTTGTCTTTTTTACGCCAGTCATCGGCCGCCAGCCCCATAAATTCGTAGGTAAACTGCTCTATCACATCGGGCGGCAGCCATGTCGCCCCCAGCCGCACAGCGATCTCCGGCGCGGTGAGGTCAACGGGTTGGACAGCTTCGAGGGCGCGGACATTCACATCATAGCGCCCATCCGGGAACGTGG
This sequence comes from Oscillospiraceae bacterium, assembly GCA_031254195.1. Taxonomy (GTDB): domain Bacteria; phylum Bacillota; class Clostridia; order Oscillospirales; family UBA929; genus UBA929. The sequence continues at coordinate 5,454 of JAIRUW010000016.1, read as the reverse complement.
CCTGCGCCGCCCTTGCCAGCGCCAGCTTCTCCCGGACATTGCCGGAGAGGTATTCGTCCGCTGTTACATAGGTTTTGCTTGGGTTGTATGCGGCGCCGATATTGAGGAATACAACGCCTTCAAGGTCTTTCAAGATTTTTTCTTCGGTAAAACCCGTGAGGTCGGCCATGAAGTCCAAATCCACCCGCGCCCGTTCGCCCAGCGACACGGCCAGCGCTTCGGACGCCGTATTAACGTGGGTTATCTCTATGACCGGGTTGATGGTGCGCTTGGTGAACATATCGGCTTTGGCTTTTAGGTTGCGTTCCTCGTCTAAGACTTCAAGGGAACATAAAAGCGGATAACTGCCGTCATCCGCAAAGACTGAATTATTGGCGCGGTCGTTGAGCAGCCCGTATTTCTTGGTGTATGCGTCATAGAGGGTATTGAGCCGCTCCCGCTCCGCTTGGATGTCGCTGTTGGGGTAATCTTCCGTCTGATATTCAATCAGCAACCGGGCGCAATCCCGAATCTCAATCATGCCCTTAACACGGCTCTGCGCTGTGGCCGGCATTTCGCGGGGATACATCATGGAGTTTTCGCGGTAATAAATCTTTCCGTCCACAAGGGCATAGCTGAAATTGCGAACGGTGGGGTCTGCCGGTATGCCGCCGTCGTCCTCCAATTCTTCCTCGTCATGCTCGTATGCCGCGATTTCGCCGTGGATATTGTGGATAGCTTCATCCAGTAAATCGGCAAGGTCGGCGTCCGGGAACGGGACGCAAGATACGCTGTTCTCGCCGCCGTACATCCTAACGCCGCTATCGTTGCTCACGGTTCCGAGTATCATGTCGGGGTTGTCGGCAAAGTAGCTGTTGACGGGGATTCCGTCCTCCGTCTGCCCCAAATGCACCCAATCGGGTTCTATGTCTATGATACGGTCGCGCTTTTGCAGAAAGATGATGTCGGTGGTGACTTCGGTTCCGGCGTTGGCCTTGAAAGCGTTGTTAGGCAATCGGATAGCGCCCAGCAAGTCCGCTCTCTGCGCCATGTATTTGCGGATTGCGGGGTTTTGCTTATCCATCGTCCAGCTTGATGTAATGAACGCAATCACGCCGCCCGGTCTGACCTTATCCAGCGTTTTGGCGAAAAAGTAATCGTGTATTCTAAACTTGTGCTTGTCGTACTTTTTATCCACCACGGGGATTGCGCCGAACGGCACATTGCCGATGGCAAGGTCAAAGAAACTATCGGGCAGGGGCGTTTTCTCATAAGGCTGTATGCTAATGCTGTTCTTTTGGTAAAGCTGCTGGGCGATCCGCCCGGTGATGGGGTCTATCTCAATGCCGTATAGCTTGCTGTCGGCCATGCTGTCGGGCAAAGCCCTTGAAAGTTGCCCGTGCCGCAGCCGGGGTCGAGGATGTTGCCCGTCTGAAAACCCATGTTTTCCACGGCTTTGTAGATGGCTTTGATAACGGTGGGGCTGGTATAGTGGGCGTTGAGGGTGGTGGCTCTGGCCGCCGCGTATTCCTCCGGCGATAACGCCGCGTACAGTTCCGCAAACTCATTTCCCCATCCGTCCTGCCGCTCTTGGAAAGCCTGTTGCAGACTGCCCCAGCCGACATAACGGGATAAAATCTCCTGTTGCTCCGGGGTCGCCAGCTTGCCGTCAAACTCCAATTCGTGCAAGAGGTGGATGGCGTCCATGTTGGCGCGAAACTTCGCCTTCGCCCCGCCGTGGCCGAGGTCATCGTCTGTGATTTTGAAATTGTGCCGCTCCGACATAGGAACATCGGGGAAAGCGTCAAAGTAATTCACGCGGACGGGCCGCTTCTTCTGCTCCCATGCCGGGGTTATTGTGGGTTCATCTTCGGCGTCTAAGGCTTCTTGTGCGTCCATTCTGCGGATTTTCACGCTTAACGGCTCAAAGTCCCCGATGTCTAACGCTTCGCGCCAGTTATCCCACGGAACGCTTGATAACCATTTTGCAGCCTGTGCATCGTCCATCTTGATAATCCGTTCTACAAGATGGTCGGCGGCAATGCCGACACGATGCTTCATCGTGCGCCATGTTTTCCAATATTCCGCCGCTTCCTTAATTGCTGGATATTCAGGGTGAAGGAGCATAAGTTCAATCTTATAGTCCAACGCGGCTTCGATTTGTTCAAGTGTTGCCGGGACTTTTTTAATGACGATTTCGCCGGGATAGTTTACGCCGCTCTCCGTTTTGCGGGGCTTTTTCTGCTTAGAAAACGGCGTGGTCACGATAAACTCCACGCCGCCGATTTTCTCTATATGCTGGTTATCCGCAAGGGGCGGCTCCGTCCGCTCCGGCTCCGGCAATACAATAATATACCGTGATTTTCCAATTTCCCGGATTTCTTGGTTGGATTCAAGCTGTGGGTTGGTTTCGTGGTCGGCAACGGCGCGGAAGATGGTGATAGGGTCATACTGCCGGATAAAGTCAAGCGATTCCTCACGGAATATGGGAAAGCCCGCGCCGTTTTGAAAGGTTATGTCCCGCAGGCTGACCTTGCCCCATTCCTCGTTTATGGAATCAAGCTCAAACAGCCGCCCCTGTATCTCGTAGCGTTCGCCGGGTTTTGGCGTGTATGGTTCGGGTTCTGCGCTTGGGGCTTCGGGTTCAGGCTCAACATCCGGCGCGGGTTTGTCCTCGCTTAACAGTTCATCCTCAATGTAATCGGCAATATCACCGGCATTGCCGCCCATGCCGCCGCGGGCGCGGTATTCTTCGATACCAACCTCAATCAATTCATCAGAAACGGCATAGCCGCGCTGGTATAAGTCCTCGCGTATCTGTTCTTCCAGCGCGGGACGCTTCGCCCATCCGGGACAGTCGGGGTCATTTTCCCGCTGTGCCACGCTGTCACGGATGCCCGGTGAGTAGTCTTGATATGTGACCTCTAAAATGTCCTCAATCAGCCATTCCCGGAATTGCGAGGATGTGTTGTAGACTTCAAAGAAAGCGGGGTCAGTTTCACGATAATTGCCCGCAAGCGCGTCCAGTTCATCACTTATTGCGCGTTCAGCGGAGAGTGCATCGGTTTCGCGGTCGCGCAAATACCCGTACAGATTGCTGCTCTTGACCTCCTCTATGAAAAGGGCAAGGTATTTACGATAGAAAATCCGGGGCGTTTCCGCTGTGACGGACTGCTCCGGCGCAGGGGCATGATAGGTTTCTTGAAACACATGGGCTATCAGTTCTTCTTTGATTCCCGGCTCGTCATGGTATGCGCGGTAAAAATCCAAGTCGTCCAGCCCGATACTATGCGCTATCCGCGTAACGGCGGCTTCGCACTCAATCCGGGAGTTTTCTTCATCAGAATTAGCCCGTGCGTCTGTGTACGGCTGGTCTAACAGGGCCGCGCCTACAAAGATGTTCTTATATAGACCTAAAAAATCAGACCGCCATTGCTGTTCGTATTCGGGTTTTAGGCTGCGGATTTGGTCTTGCGCTTCACGGGGAAGCAAAAACCAATCCCGCGGCATTTTGCGGAAAGCGACATTAAACCGCGCCTGTTCTTCCTCGGACAGATAGCAGACCTCGGCGCAAAAAACGTATATATCTGCCTTTTCCTTTATCAGCGCAAGGGATTCATGGCTCAATGCCGCGGGTTCGTCTGTTTCTTTTTGATAATTGAACAGATAATAGTCCGTCTTAAAGCCGGTTTCCGTGGTTTCCTCAAACAGTTTATCCGCTATCAGTTCCGGCTTCCGTAAATGGTCGTTCATGGGGTTTTCCGCTATGATCCGGTCAAAACTGTCGCGTGGTATCTCTTTGTTTATCATCGGGAACGCCGTATCATACAGCTTTACGAAATGGTCATCCATCGCCAGCACTTCATACTCTTGCGCCCCGATATAAACCTTATCGCCCGCATGATAGGCGTATTCCGCTGTGTCGGCGGGGGCCGGAAGCTGGGCCGCCGTTTCATCATGCCGGTCTTTCTCCGGCTGGGGTTTCTGTTGTTCGATGTGTGAAAGGTATTGTGGGTAATGGGTTTCCTTGTCCATCGGGGTGAGGTAACGGTCTGCGGCTATCAGTTCCCGGACGCGCTTCGCGGCTTTTTCCCATGAAAGCGTATAGGTTGCGCCTTGATTCAAGCCGTGTAATTTGGTGAATGTCAGCCCGTTATCGTCACGCAACACAAAATAGGAAGCGTCAGATACGGCGTTGCCGCTGCCCATGCCAATCTCACTTTTGATAATGTTGGCGGCGTCACCCTCGGCGGCAAGTTCCTGTAAACCGTGGTAAATGCGGAACCGTAACTGCACAACGCCATTCCCGCCGCCCTCGCGGATAAGCTGTGTGTCTATGATTTCCTGTGGGATAACTCCGTCCATAGAAAAAGCGGAGGACTGTTCCTCCGCTTCGCCCAATGTGGCCGCCTGTTCGTCTTCCGTGGGTAAAGGTTTTATGCGTAAATCAGTTCCGCTTTGATTGTTTCCTCCGCTGATAGCCGGATGTTGTTCATCATCCCGACCCATTTCATCTGATCGGACGCTTTCAGTTCCTCCGTCACGCCCCGCGTCGCCGCCATCTGTGAGGTTATCAGTTCCATGCGCTCCTGTGCCGTCCGCTCTATCTCCATCAAATGCTGGTTGAGCGTTCCCGCCGTCAGGAAGTTCAGATACAGGACGCGGCGGTGATTCTTGTGATATTTCTTTCGGAGTAATGCGTATCTGCCAAGGGCTACCGGCCCTTCCTCCGGCACGGTCAGATTCGGGATTCTGTAACCGTTCTCCATCCGATACGTTAAGGCTTCTGTCATGTGTGGCACCCCTTTCAATATTCTGTGTTACGTTTACAGTATGCGCCGGTTTTTCCGGGATTGCAAATGTGCGATTTTGCTCTTGCTCACGATTTTGTATATTCAGAACGGTGGACGCGATTTCCCGTATGCACATTTCCGTGATGTCGCTGGCAGCAATGCCAAGCGCATTGACAGTATTCCGTGTATCGAAGTCCGTAACTTGCCGGAAGTCCGATAAATAACTGTCTGCGTCAATGCCGCAGCGTGTCAGCATCATGTAGGCCACGCTGCAATATAAGTTATAGCGATAAACACTTGTCAAGTAATCATCGGGATAGTCTTGCAATGCGCTTCCGTCAAGGCAGTCCTTAAAGTCGGCCAGATAATCGACCATATTATCCGCTACGGCGTTCCGTGCCGCCGACACGATGGCGTCGGCCAGCGTGGATTTATCGTCAAGTTCGCCAAAGGCGTTAGCAAGGGTTTCAATGACTTCGGCTTCATACTCCGGCCTCATATCCCATAGCGGAACGGGACGCGCAAAGCGGCTTGCGTGGGTATCCGATATGTCAAAGTAGTGCTTCAGCTTGTACTCGCCGTTGTGTTCATCGTTAAAGACGGCAATCCCGGTCGCGCCCCGGTTGACCCAGCGGCCAAACAGCTTATTCCATCTCTTTGTTTCAAGCGCCGCTATGGAATC
>JAIRUW010000012.1 GCA_031254195.1 Oscillospiraceae bacterium | reverse complement strand
CCCGAACGGCTACCAATTCGCAAATAAGGCCGATGTGGGCGGCAAGTATGGGCGCGAGTGGGTTGTGGGTAATTCAACAGCCGTCACGACCATTTACGCGAAACCCGAAAGGCTGCCGCGCACGGGCTACTAAAAGGAGAAAGACATGGAACTGAAAGCGATCTTAGGGATTGCCCTCGTCCTGTTTGTGATGGGGGCTTTTGTTTGGCTGCGTCTGCGGAATAAGCGAAAGTAGCCGGGACATGGCACAGGGGCGGCAAGAAAAACTTGCCGCCCCTAACGCTCAAACGATTATTAACCGTATACTAACGGTGGATTGTATTCAAACTGCTTTAATTCGTCCTCTGTCAAGTCCTCGTTGCTTATACCTCGTTCACGGCAATAGTTGGATATAGCGCGATAGTCATAATCAATCACCAGCGGGCGTTTCGGTTTTGCCAAATAGCCGCCTGCCCGTTCAGCGGCTTCGTCAAGAGCGTTCCATCCGCGGATGTCTTTTTCACTCAACATTCAAATCACCCTCCAATGTGTATTTTTCTATGACTTTTTGAGCGTTATACTCTGATACTTCCATTCTGTACTCATGTAAGCGTGTGCGGATTCTATTCGCGCCGAGCATTTCGGTATAATGCTTAACCAACTCCATATTCTTTGCGTCGAAGAAAACATAACCGCCAAAACCGTTTACAACTGACAATTTCATGGCTATCGCAAAAAGATGACCGCCGACACCAATATATTTTTTGCTTGCGTCCCTGTTATGCGGTGCGCTTTCCGCTAAATGAACATATACCGCGCCACGGAACACTTCGGTTGAAACTAAACCTTGAATCGTATCATCGCCCTCAATCAGCAGCTTGTAAATGTTTGTCGTTCGCAATTCATCAGAAGTCCAATCAAAGAGCCAGCCGCCCGTTAGGGTTGATAATTCGTGTTCAGCCGCAAGCGAAAAGGTTGTTTGCAAGACTTTCCCGGTTGAACTCTCAACCAAGCACGGCGTCAGTTTGTCGATAACAACATCAATCTTCATATGCTTTTCCTCGTTTCTAAATAGAGTATACCACGCTTTCATCAAAAATGGAATACCCAATACATAGAGGGACGGTCATGCCGCCCTCTTATTTTTGTAAGGGGGCAATTATCCGTGAAAAAGCTATCCAACTTCGCGCCATGCGGCGAGGTAGACACCACCATCACCGGCAAACTGCTGTACTTAATGTTGGAGGAACTGTCCGACCCATGCGGCACAATCGTTATCCCGCACAGGAAAATCAGCGACACCCTGCGTATATCCAAAGGCACGGTGAGCCGCAATCTGCGCCGCCTGCGGGACGGCGGGTACATTGAAATCTACGCGAGATACCACGCCGAGGGCGGCAGAGCCGCCAATAAATACGTTGTAAAAGTGAGGGTTTGATTATGAAAGTGGAACTCACCAAACAGGAATACATTTGGCTGGCCGACCTTGTGAAAAAGGACAAAGAAACATACGCCGCCGAAAACGAGAAAACGCCGCACCCATTGTTAGAACTGCGCCGGGACAATATGGCGTCCCTTGAAGCCAAGATTAACGCTGGGGTTCAACGGCAGATACAGCGGGATGGGAGGAATGTGCGATGAGTGATAAAATGATACGGTTCATCGACACCAAGTATAAAACGCTTTTTACCATCCCGGACGGCGGGTATATATGCGTGACCAACATTCGGAGCGGCGAGGAATATATATCTGCCTGCAAGTATATTGATGATACCCATTTTGAAACAAACGGGAATTGTCTTCACATCCACCAGTTTGCGAAAACTAACAAGCATAATAACGCGGATGTGAAACCGCTGGATGCGCCTGAAATCATCAACGGCTACCGCATATACGCGAAAATGTTTGTAGGTCAAATGGTGTACGTCTCCGCTGTCAATCCGCAGGCGCAGCCAAGCAAGAAATTCAGCACATGGCAAACGCACAATGAGAAGCGTATCAGCCGCAAAGCACGGCTTTTTTCTAACAGATTGGACGCATGGACTGACTTGTTCCTCCGCGCCGAGGGAGAACGCCGGGGCGTTCCGTATAATCCCACCCCAAAAAGAAGGGATGAAGCGCGATGAACGAGAACAAATACAACCCGAACGGCAATGATATTCGGTTTATCACCAGCGACTACAAAGAATTGTTCCGCGTCCCGGACGGCGGGCATATCACCATAACCTATCCTGATGGAGAACAAGTTACCCGTAAATGCGTATATCACGGGGAAACCCACGTTGATATAGGTAGCGGCAATACCTATCACATCTGCGAATTTGCAGAACGCATGGAGCGAAACGGCAGCACATACGCGCCATGCCCGGAGCCGGAGATCGTAGGCGGGTATATGATAACCGACCGTATGCCCGTGCGGGATAAGATAATCGTGCTGGCGCACAACCCGAACGCTGTACAGCCGTGGGTGACATGGCAGGCGAGAAATGACCGTCCCGGTTACGATTGGGGGCATTACTGGTCTGACAAATCGGACGCACGGACTGATTATTTCAGACGCGCCGATTCTGAACGCACCGGCAAGCCATATGACCATACGAAAGCATATAAACAACCCAAAAAACGCGATGACGCGAGATAGGAGAACGCCATCATGTATACAATATCACCCGCCGAGCAAGCCGAAAGCGGCTTGTTTTTTCGTTTGGACGGCGAAGCCGCCGAACGCCACGGCGCAATCGGTTATCTGCGCGGCCATTACGGGCGCGGCGGCCAAGAGTTTCATTCCTCATGGTTTGACAATCAGCGGCATTTGAAATCCCCGGCGTTCAAAGCCGGGTTTGACGAGGTTATCAATTCCCTGCGTGATGGGATATTGAAAGACCGGCGCGAAATGGAAGCCTACTGTTCGCAAAACGATAGCGTGTTTGTGATGGATGGCGGCGCCCAGCGCGGCGCGGGTTTCAAAGTCCAAACACAGGACTACACCTATTATGCCCGGTGTACGCCGTCCAGCGCGGATTATGACTTTTATGTTTTCGCATACGACAACCGCTATCTACTGCCCGAACTGGCCGGACAGCATAAACTGCCGGACAAATGCTTTAGCCTGAAACCATCCACAGGCGAGGTTATTATGATTGACTTCGGGGCAATGGGATATACACCTTTTGCGTCAGATGTGGCAGCGCATGAGCGCCGGGAAGAGATTGACAACCTAAACGCCGGGTTGGGCGTTACACGGGCGCAAGAGGAAGCCATGTTAGCCGGTTCGCTTTTCGGGTTCAACACTCCCGGCGCAAAGCCGTGGAATTACGACCAAGACGGCAACCCGCGCCTGTCCGCGCCGAAAAAAGACAGGCCGGAGCGATGAAAGGAACGGCACATGATACGAAATGAAGATAAAGCCGTTGCGCTGCTTGCCGAGTTTGTTTCTCTTGAATTAGGTTATAGCCCCGGCATGGCAAGCATGATACGCACCGCCGCCAGCCTGCACGACATAGGCAAGCTAACCATCGACCCGGATATTCTCAATAAGCCGGGGAAACTCGACCGATACGAGCAAGACATAATGAAAATGCACACCATTAACGGCGGCTTATTACTTGGGAGCGTACAAGGAGAAATCGGAAAAATGGCGCGGCTTTGCTGCGTTTATCATCATGAGTGGTATTC
>JAIRUW010000062.1 GCA_031254195.1 Oscillospiraceae bacterium | reverse complement strand
ACGGCAGGGAGTATGTCGCGGGCGCCGTCAAGGAGGCGTTAATCGAAGAGGGCATTTCAATGGAGCAAATGAAAGGGATGAGAGACGTCACCGAACTGAAAAACGGCGACGGAACCGTGACGCTCCACATGATAAGCGGAAATTTACTGACAGCCGTGGGGTCTGCCTTTATCGCCTTCGGCGTCACATTCGGTCAAATGCTGAAGCTGGAATTTGAACCCGCGTGGTACAGCAAATCAATTATATCGACGTTTTAACGTCTGACGGAAACGGAGCAAGTTATGAATGACTCATATATTTTTCACTACGACCTGAACGAGCACATGCGCCCCTGCGACGGGACGCTGCGCTTCTCCCGTGACGGCAGGGTATCGGCGTTGCTGGATGGCGTTGTGCTCTTTGACCACAGCCTGGAAGGCGCGGAAGAAGCCGCCGTACTGGCCGGGGTGGGCTGCGGGCTGGTCTATTTGAAGCGCGGGGACGGCGAGGAGCTGGTGCTCTGCCGCTTTTCGATGTCTTCCCTCCTGCCTGCCGGGGAGTTTTGCAAGGTCGTCAATTATTACATCCAGACCAAAACGGCGGTAATCCCTGAACAGGAGGATACGCGGGTTTGCGAAAAGTGCGGCAGGACGCTGATCGAGGGCCTGGCCGTCTGCCTCTTCTGCTACAGCCGGTCGAGTGTCCTAAAGCGGGCGCTGGAGCTGCTGCGCCCGTTCCGCCGCGCCATTACGTGGGCGCAGACATTCGTGGGCGTCGCGTCGGTTTTCTACCTGCTCATCCCGCTCCTCAACCGCCACCTTATCGATCGTTATTTAGAGCCGATGAACGGCCCGTGGATTCACGTCGTCTTCATCGCGGGCGCGATGCTGTTGGCGCGGTGCCTGAGCGAGACCATCTTTATCCTCTCTTCCCGCGCCTACAACCGCGCCAGCCTTGGCTACGCGAACCGGCTGCGGACGCTGTCGTATGACAAGTTGCAGCGGCTTTCGATGTCCTCGCTGTCCAAACGAACCCCCGGTGACCTGATCCGCCGCGTGATGGAGGACACGAATACCATCAAGGATTTCATCACCGACATTGGCCGCTGGGGCGTCGAGCAGGCCGGGATGTTCGTCATCGTGCTGATCATCCTGTTTTTCACAAACCCGTGGCTGACATTGCTGGTCGTCCTGCCGCTCCCGGTCGTGACGATCGCCATGTCGCGCTTTTGGGATTTCATCCACATCCGTTACGAGCGGCAGTGGCGGCGCAGCTCCAAGTGCAACTCTATCCTGCACGACATCATCAAAGGCATCCGCACCGTCAAGTCCTTCGGCAACGAGGACAGGGAGATTGATAAGTTCGCCGGGGAGACGCGCAAGCTGGCCGAGGTGTCGTCCGGCAACGAAAAACTCTGGGCGCTGCTCTTCCCATCGATGGTCTTCTTCACCGGCATTGGAGAGTTTCTAGTCCTCTATTTTGGCGGCAGCGCCATCTTAGACGGCGGCCTCAGCTTGGGCATACTGGTGCAGTTCACCATGTACATCGCCTATGTCTACGCGCCGCTGCGCTGGCTGGTCTCCTTCCCGCGCTGGCTGGCCGACGCCATGACCTCGATGGTCAAGGTGTTTGAGATTTTAGACGAAGAGCCGGACATCACAGGCAAGGAAGACCCCTCCGACGTGCCGCTGACCGGGGGCGTGAGGTTTGACAGCGTATCGTTCGGGTATAAGTCGTACGAACCGGTGCTGAAAGACATCTCCCTAGACATCAAACCGGGCGAGATGATTGGCATTGTGGGCAAAAGCGGCGTCGGCAAGACCACCCTGATCAACCTCCTCATGCGGCTGTACGACCCCAATGCGGGCGGCGTCAGCATCAGCGGTACCGACCTGCGCGACATGTCGCCGGAACATCTGCACGAAAATGTCGGCGTGGTCTTTCAAGACACATTTCTGTTCGCCGGTACGATTTATGACAACATCATCTATGCCAAGCCCGGCGCGGCGCCGGAGGAGGTCATCGCCGCCTGTAAAGCCGGCGGGGCGCATGATTTCATCATGAAGATGCCGGACGGCTACAACACCGTTATCGGCGAAAACGGACACACCATTTCCGGCGGGGAGCGTCAGCGGCTGGCCATCGCGCGGGCGGTCATCAAAAACCCGCCCATCCTGATCCTCGACGAAGCCACCAGCTCCCTCGACGTGGAAACGGAGGCCGCCATACAAGACAGCCTCCAAAAACTGACCAAAGGGCGCACCACCATCGCCATAGCCCACCGGCTGTCCACACTGCGCGCCGCCGACCGCCTGATCGTTTTAGACAAAGGCAAGGTCGCGGAGATCGGGACGCATATGGAACTGCTGAAAATGAAGGGGATTTACTACGACCTCGTTATGGCGCAGCGGCAGACAAGCAAAAAGAGCGCCGCAGCCCGGCAAGGAGACTAACCATGATATGCCTTTCCCACCACGGGCGCATTGTGCACAGGCACGGTGCGCCCGTCCGGGGTTAGCAGGACGCAGGTATTTTCATCAAGGTAGACGAACATGCCGCCATTGGGAGCCGGCGATTCATAAATGACGCCAAAGATGTCAATGCCGTCCAGAAGCAGGTCGCCGTCAAGGTTGTAGACGGCGTACGGTTCGCTGCAATCACGCCGCATTCCATCATCATAAACAGGGCGGGAACGGACGACGAAATCGCCGCCGGTGTACCACAGATAATCGTCCGTTTCGAGTAGGATTTGCCCGTCCGCGCCGCGGAGAATGTACTGCCATGTGTCTGCGTCATAATAAACCGGCCCGTTGAAATTATGGAAGGTATAGCTAGGCGGTTCCGGTCTTTCCGTGACACGCATATTGCTCGCCTCATCGATGGCGTGGTGCGTTTCAGTGCCTAAATCATAATCGAATTGTGACCAGTGTACCTCGTCGCCAATCAGGCGGGCCAAAGTGACCTGACGGATGACTGAAACAGGGAAGAGCCGGACATTCCCGCTTTTGTCCATAACCTCAAAGCCTTTTGTGGTGGAGATGATCAATTCGTCGTCTACCACATGCCAAAATTGCCGGACGCGGTGTATCTCCAGCCCTGTCCGGTCAAAGACGTACAGGGGACCGGCAACCGTGCCGCCGCGGTTGCGCGTAACGTAAAAATCACCAAACATTTCAAGGGTGGGGAATTGCTCCCCGTTGATGACGGGGATCCTGCAAAAGAACCGCTTCTCCGTGTCGATGTAAAAGTGAGAGCCCATGCTTTGCCGACTAGGGGAGTCGATACCGTACGTTTCTCCTTCCGCGAACGCGTACAGCTCGTTCCCCTCCGCGTCCAGCAGCCAGCTTAGCTCGCCTTTGCGGACATAGAGAAAGTTGTTTTGGATAGATTCAATCGCGTCATACTCGCGGGGCAGCACTTCCTGCCGTGCCTCCAAATCGTATAAACCCATTCGGTAAACCCATGTTTCGGGGTCCTCTCCCTCCAGCTTACCGGTTATGATCAAGCTGCCGATGACAATAAAGCTGCTCTCATAGTAGTCATACAGGTAGATATAGTCCCCATCCGCGCCGCGCGGCACTGTGCCGTCGGCCAGCATCAGCACATGGCCCTGGCCGTTCCAAAGTGTGTACGCTATATTGGTAAATGTATACGTCCCGTCATCGGAGAATGCCCGGACATTGCTGTACGACATCGGCTCAAAGGGCAGCGGGATGGGGTTCAACTGCTCGTCTATGAAGGTAATCGGGGCGGAGATATAGGTTTTCCAGTGCCCTGACGAACTGTTCAGCGGGAAGACTTTGAATTCCGGCGCATATGACTGGGGCGGCTCCGGCCAGTCGATGTCTATGATTATCTGGCTCAGGTCGAGCTGGATAGGCTCGTAGCCAAGAGCAGGGGACGGCGAAGGTTCGTCGGGCGGCGAGGGGCTTTCCGGCGGAGTAGATATGGGCGCCGGTTCAAGCGTTGCGATAGAAGCGGGTGTGCCGCCGCTGTCTTCGGCGCAAGCGGCAAAACAAAGCCCTAGAATAGGCAGACACAGAAGCAGCGTTAGTTTTTTCATAATATCCTCCGTTATCCTGTTATTTACTATTGCAATTATAGCATAGGTTTACGGGCATATCAAACGGAGAATATGAGCAAGGCAGCCGCAGCCTAACCCCAAGTCATTCTTTTCACCACGGGCGCATTGTGCACAGGTACGGTGCGCCCGTCGGGATACAGCAGGACGCAGGTATTTGCGTCAAGGTAGACGAAGATGCCGCCGTCTGGAGCGGGATAGACATAACCGTAGATGTCTTCCATCAGCAATTTCACGTCGTGGTTACTATATATTGCGTAGGGCACAGAGCCGACCGGGTTGATCTCATCATTATACAGGCTTAAAAGCGTAAATTCGCCGAGTATGTTGATGTATCCATCGTCAAAAGATATACTCAACAGGATATTGCCGTATATATCATATAGCTTATACATGCGCGCGGTGCTATCATTATATATGTTTCCTTCAAAGCGCCCGGACTGGGGCTGGTCTGTTGTGCGTACATTTCCCGCCTCGTCAACCGCGTAATAATAATAATCGTAACTCCATTCATGATCGGCATGTTCGAACCGGTAAATCTGCGTCCAATACACCTCCCCTCCCTCAAACCGAACATCCGTGACCACAGAATCCCAATCAATCACAACGGGGAAATCAAAGGCAATCCCATTCAGATTGAGCACAGTAAAACCTTCTTGGGTGGCAACGGTCAAAAACTCGCCGTCTATGGTAAAACGATTCTGCCGCGTTCTGTAAATCTCATATCCGTCGGAATCAAAAAGGTAGAACGGACTAAAAATCGAACCGTCCCAACTATAGGCAATGTAGTTCTTACCCCACCGCTGAATGCCATCATACCCCAAACGCGCCAAATCATCTTCCTTGTAAAACAGCCGCTCATTCTCCCTGATATAATGCACGCTGGACAGGAAGCTGAAATCACCCATACGAACATGTGCCTGCGAATCGGCAGGGAAGACGAAGATTTCGTGCCCTTTTGAATCAAGCAGCCAGACCCGGCTGTCTTCCATTACGGCGAACTTTGTCAATTCAAATGTAATGATGGCGTCATACTCGTTCGGCAGTATCTGAATCCCCGCTTCTATATCATAAAGCCCGTATTTTGCCCCGCCGTTTCGGTCAGGCGTTCCATGGGTAATAACGGTAGCCCCTATCAAATGCGCGGCAGCGAAGTTATGCCCTTCACCGTATAGCATGATGTAATTCCCGTCCGAATCGCGCGGGATGGTTCCGTCCGCCAGCATCAGCACCCAACCGTGAGGCCAGCTGTAGTCGGGATGATGGAGAGCATAACCTGCGGTGAAATATATATAGCTTTTTGGTTCAAAAGGCAGATTGACAAGGTTGAGGTTTTCATCGACAAAGGTGACCGGGCCGTCAATGCCGGTTAGATAGACCGCCGGTGTGCTGGTCAGCGGGAAGACTTTGAATTCTGGGGTGTATGACGCCGGGGAATCCGGCCAGTCAATGTCGATGAGGAAACTCAGGTCGAGCTGGAGGGGCTCGTAACCAAGGTCAGGGGACGGCGAAGGTTCGGCGGGCGGCGATGGGCTTTCCGGCGGCGGGGTTTCCGGTGTCGGACTTTCTGTAACAACAGACGGCGTCACGGTGACGGGGCCGGGTTCCGGCTTTAGGTCGCCGAACAGATACCGCCACATAAACGAGCCGCCCAAAGCCAACACAGCAATAGACGCCGCGATGGCCGCCCACCGCCCGAACCCCTCGAACGAGACGCGCCTCCGTTTTTGCTGACGCATGGCGTCCAGCGTTTTGGCATATAAACTCTCCGGCATATGAACGCGGTCCAGCGCTTCGATCAGCTTTTCGCGTCTAGCCATCAAAGTCACCCCCCAGTATCTCCCGGAGTTTTCCGCGCGCGCGTTCCAAACGCTTTTTCACGGCGAATTCGGTGATGTCCAGCGCCTCCGCGGCCTCTCTCACCGAATAGCGTTCGTAATAGTATAAGTACACAACGGTTCTGTATTTTTTCTCCAGAGACATGAACGCGTGCCAAACGTCGCCGCCGACCGTCCCGCCGGAAGACGGGATATTCTCGTGCAGCGGCGACGCCCCGCGCCGCTTGGCCGAAAGGCGCAGCTTGCCGCAGACGCGTATCGCCACGCGCAGAAACCACGCCTTGGCGTGCTCGCCGCCATGAAACTCCGGCCTTTGCCGCGCGTAGATGAGGAACACCTCCTGCGCCGCGTCCTCCGCGTCCTCGCGCGTCGGTGTGTGCGTCAGCGCCACGCGGTAAACCATGTCGCCGTATTTGCGGAGTATGTCTTCCATAACACGTTCATCCTTTCCCGTTAGGGTTTCCATCATTTTTTCAACCGCCATAATACACCTTCTCCACAACCCAGCAACAGCCGGGGGTATTTCGCATCTATCCGTCCATGCCCCAGGTATGCTGCTGCACCCTCGGAGCCGCCGGAACCGGGACAGTGCGCCCGTCGGGATAGAGTAAGACACAGGTATCGTGGTCGAGATAGACAAACACGCCGCCTCCGGGTCCGGCCATATCGTCGATAAAACCGTAGACATCATCTATCAGCAGATTGCCGTCAAGGTCATAGACACGGCGGGGAGCAAGCGGCTGCGCCCCATGGCTGTCAAAATCCATATAGGACGCAAGCACAAGCTCGCCTACGATCCCAATACAATCGTCCGTCCACCAGATCATATTTTGCTGTCCGTCGCGCAGGCCAAACCGCGAGGTTGAATGGCTATAGACGACCAGCTCCACAAAATCTTTCCGATAAGTCCCGGTGTCCCGTACATTGCCGTCCTGATCCAGTGCCTGCCACTCGCCCGTGTTGTTCTTAAGGAAATAGACAAACTCGCCGTCAGAGTGGAAATCAACGTTTTGAATCTTTTTAGGATTATATGGAAACAGCTTCACCTGTCCGTCTTTGTCAATCACCTCAAAGCCGGAGTGAGTCAGAATGGTCATGTATTCATCGCTGTATTCGGCACTGTATTCATTGCCAACGGTATACGCGCCGCTTTGCGTTTGATGGAATACCCGACCGTCCGCGTCGGCGATGTCTAGGTGTGTATACGAAAATGGGAACGAACTTTCTGATGCCGTTATACTTTCCCCGATACCGATGTAAAAGCCTTTCCATTTGCGGAAGCCCAGATATCCGTGGTACGGCCAATAGGGCATATGGTAAAGATACTGTTCTTTTAGATCAAAATTAACCCAATTATCTATGCCCGGCTGTTCCACTATTCCGGCTGAATAGAGCACATTGCCTTTCGCGTCGATGATATACCCCATGCCGCTCGGTGTGGTGGCTCCATACGCTCCCCTATACGGACTTAGCGAGGTATACTCGCACGGGAGCAGTTCGCGTTTTTCCTCCATGTCATACAAGCCAAATAACAGCGTTTGCTCTCCGTTATCGTCTGTCTCTGCTCTGCATACTACGACAGAACTGCCGAGGTATGAAAACAGGTTATATTCTGAAAGGCTGTACAGCAGGTAATATTCCCCGTCCGCGTTGAGCGGGATTGTGCCGTCGGCCAGCATCAACACGTACAGGTCATAGAATACAGGCGTATCTTTTTTCAGCGCATAGGCCATTGCTTTATATCCGTCGGTATGCGTAGAAATCAACTGATACCCAAGCGGTTCAAAGGGAAGCGCGACACGTTTGAGGCTCTCGTTTACAAAGACGACCGGCCCGCTCAGGTGGTTTTTCCAGTCCCGCGCGTTGACCAGCGGGAACACCGTGAAGCTAGGCGTATATTCTTCCGGGTACTCCGGCCAGTCGATGTCGATGAAGAAACTCAAGTCGAGCAGGAGCGGCTCGTCGGAGGGTTGGTTGTCCGTCCATGTAACGCTCCATACGCCGTCGTCCGTGACTTCTATTCTGGCGGTCTCGGTCTTTCCGCTGCCATCCCTAGCGTTAAGAAAGAAGCTCCATGCGTCAGGGTTCTCCCTGATTTGCTCGAAACCCAAAGCGAAAATCGGATTATCGCTAATAATATACACTCCTGTCATGGTATCCAGACGGAAAAACACAATTATTTCCTCATATTTTTCTCCCGAGGCAATGTATTGCAAAAGCATTCCGTCATTGGTTGCAACCAGGCTGCTTCTGCCTGCAGGCCAGCCCGGCAGCCGTACCCATGCGGCATTGTCTTTGCCCGGCTGGATGTAGTAATTGTTGTCCTCATCCACAAACAGGCGCGTACCTGTGAGTGTTAATGAGCCATATTGGTGTGTAATATCGCTAAATGTCACTGTTTCTAGTGAAGATATATACCGTTCCCCTTCCGCGGAGGGGTAAAAAACAATCTCCGGCCTGTAATCAATCATAAAAACGGGTGGTTCTGGTGTCGGGCTGGCCGTCACAACCGGTGGCGTAACGGCAATGGGCGGGGGTTCGGGCTTCCAGCCGCCGTAAACATATTGCCACATCATCACCCCGCCCGCGGCCAGCACAGCCACAGACGCCGCGATGGCCGCCCACCGCCCGAAGCCCTCGAACGAGACACGCCGGCGTTTCTGCTGACGCATGGCTTCCAGCGTCCTGCCGCACAAATCCTCCGGCATATGGATACGCTCCAGCGCTTGTTCCAGTTGCTCACGCCTGTTCATCATGCTCTCCTCCCTAATCTCTTTCTATACGGTAAATGCCCGCGAAAAGGCAAAAGGTGACAGCCGGTAAAAATATTATACCATACGGCCGAAAATGTGCTATACTAGAAGAGTTGAACAGCCCGTCTGTGTCCGTGAAGCGGGCGTCGTGAGGCTTGACACGTTAAGGAGGGGACATAACAATGGAAACATTGATGGAGATGCTGCCTATCATACTCCCTTTGTTCATCATCCAGCTCATACTGATGGTTACGGCCCTTGTCCATGTCCTCCGGCACCCGAATTACCGCTTCGGGAGCAGGGGAATATGGATGGTCGTTGTGATTGTTTTGCAAATCATCGGGCCGGTCTTATATTTCGCGATAGGCAGGGGAGAGGAAGACTAATGGACATCCTTCGCGTTGAAAACGTGTCAAAGAGCTTTGGCGGCAACAAGGTTATCGACGGCCTGTCTTTTGCCGTGCCGGAAAACTCGGTGTTTGGCTTTCTCGGGCAAAACGGCGCGGGAAAGACCACGACGATGAAGATGGCGCTGGGACTGCTGAAACCTGACGGCGGCGAAATGTATATCTGCGGCGAGCAAGTAAGCTGCGGGCAGACAAACACAAACAGGCATATCGGCTACCTGCCCGATGTGCCGGAGTTTTATCCGTACATGCGCCCCAAGGAGTACCTCCGTCTTTGCGGGGAGATTACAGGGCTATCGAACGATATAATCAAGAGCCGGGGCGCGGAGCTGTTGGCTCTGGTCGGGCTTGAGGGTGTGAACAAGAAAATCGGCGGGTTTTCGCGCGGGATGAAACAGCGGCTGGGGATCGCGCAGGCGCTGCTGAACGAGCCTAAGCTATTGATTTGCGACGAGCCGACCAGCGCGCTCGACCCGATAGGCCGCAAAGAGATTTTAGACATCCTGCAACAGGTGAAAGGCAAAACGACCGTCGTGTTTTCCACGCACATCCTCTCCGACGTGGAGCGTATCTGCGACAGGATTGCCGTCATCAGCAAAGGCAGGCTGGTCCTTTCCGGGACGATACAGGAGCTGAAAGCGCGGCACAGAGCGGACGGCCTGACGGTCGAGTTCGCTTCCCCGGGCGATTTAGACCGGTTTATGGGCGACCCACACGTCGCGCCGTATACGGAGGGAGCCGCCCAAAACGGCTTGGGCGTGACGCTCCATGTCAATGACATGGCGGCGGCGCAGACAGCCGTCATCGAAACGCTTGCGCAGGGCAGGATACTGCCCTTGAAGCTGGAAGTCATGGAGCCGACGATCGAGAGCCTTTTCCTGGAGGTGACGAAATGAGGGCTTATGCCGCGTTTTGCAATAAAGAGTTTATGGAAAGCGTACGCACCTACAAACTCTTCATCATGGGCGCCGTGTTTTTACTGCTGGGGATGATGAGCCCGCTTCTGGCGAGATTTACTCCGGCTATTTTGGAAGCTGTCGCGGGGGAGATGCCGGAGATGGTTATCATCATCCCCGAACCATCCGCTTATGACTCTTGGCTCCAATTTTTCTCCAACATCGGGCAGATGGGGCTGCTGGCGCTCGTAATCGTTTTCAGCGGGCTGACAGCCGGCGAGATTGGCAAGGGAACTGTGATCAATATGCTGACAAAGGGCTTGAGCCGCGGTACGGTGATCTTCTCCAAGCTCTCGGCGGCGGCGGCCATATGGACGGTGTGCTACCTGCTGAGCATCCTTGCCGCTTTCGCGTACACGGCGTATTTCTGGGGCGCGCATGAAACCCACCATGTCTTCCTGTCGTTTTTCAGCATGTGGCTGTACGGCATCCTGCTGATTGCCTTTGTTATTTTTGGCGGGATACTGACCGCGAGCATCTACGGCAGCATGTTGCTGACCGGCGGCGTTGTAGTGGTCATGATGCTGATAAATATCCTCCCCGGCGCCCGCCCATACAACCCGATCACCCTCTCCGGCGAGAATGCCTTGCTGCTCACGGCGCAAAGAACCGTCTCGGACTTTGCACCCGCCCTGATTGTCTGCGCCGCGCTGATCCTATTGCTTACCGCCGGGTCTGTGGCGGTATTCAACAAGAAACAGCTATGACGGATAAGACGATAAAGACCCGTATTCTCGTTTTCTCCGTTCTGAACCTTGTCTTTTATGTCGTCGCCGGGGCGCAGAACGGGCTGGCCGGGCGCAATATCTTCACCATGCTGCCATACGGGGCCCTGTCCCTGCCCACGGCGTTTTTACTGATGGCGGCGGTACGCCTGATACGCAGGGGAGACGAGAAAGCCGCCGACCGCGTTAAGATGTGCGGGACGATGGCTATCGTGTTAGGGGGCTTATGCGCCGTCGCCGGGTTTATCCTTTCGGTGAGTAACGGTTGGCCTCCCTCCGGCGCAGACGCGGTTTTCATCGGCACGACGCTGGGATGTGCTTTCGAGGGGTTTTCGGCGTTCCGGGAGGCCCGCGCACTGAAGCCCACAGGGGAAGATCCGGGGCCAAAAGACTAACTGGATACATGCAGATACTGCCCGTCCGGCAAGCCCGGACGGGCAGTACATATTGTCGAAAGACGTGTTATAGCGGAACATCAAGTCAAACTGCCCTGCAAAACCTACTGTTTTATCTTGACAAACAAGTGCTCGTTTGCTATAATAGGATTATCAAGGATGAAAGGGGTGTGTGATCTGTGTCTGAGCAGCAAAGTGCTGTTTCAACAAAGGTAAAGATATTCAACGCGGCGGTGCAACTGTTTTCCGACAATGGCTATAAGGAGGTATCCATGCGTGACATTGCAAAGGTCGTCGGCATCAATGTCTCTTCCTTGTATAACCATTTCAACTCTAAAGAGGATATCCTGCTCTCTCTCTATGAGTATTACTCCGCGCGCTGGCAGGAAGCCTGTCCAGATATCAACGCGCTGCTCCTCGAAGTGGAAACCACACCGCCACATGAGCTGCTGATGAAGCTGAATTTTCACTTCGACCCGGCTATCGAGGAAACCATGAGCCGCATCGTCCGCATTGCCGTACGCCAGATCCGCATGGACAACAACAGCGAAAATTTTATTGACGAGTTTGTGAGGAGGGGGTCGGTGGAGCAGCTTCTAAACCGTATGATAGAGCTGAACCGGATTGAACCGATCAATGTAAAGGCACTGACATGCCTGCTAGCCAACTATTCCGCCAGCGCCGCGTTTTTCAACGGTACATCGCTCCAGGTGGAACGGGAGGATTGGCACGCCGGGTTGGAAATGGCGTTTTCACTGATTAAACCAAAGTAAAGGGGGGCGCGGCCGTGGCCGTTATAGCCAAGAAAGAGGATCTGCGGGTGCAGAAAACACGCAAGGCGCTGTATGCCGCCCTGTTTTCCCTGCTCAACCGCCAGACGTTCGCGAAAATCACCGTCCATGACATCTGTGCCGAGTCGATGGTCAGCAAGACCGCATTCTACGCGCATTTCAAGGACAAATATGACCTGCTGGGGCGGTGGCTGAAAGAGAGGAGGGAAACCATCCTGCTATCGCTCATAGACGCCTCCGACCGGCAAGCGGAGGAGGTGCTGTATGAGGCCTTGCAGATATATTTGCCTGTGCTCGGCAATTTAATAGATGATGCGGGAGTGGAGCAGCAAATTCTGCTCTATCGGTTTTTCAGTCCTAGTAACGAAAACGACGAGCCGGCGGCAGCCGATTTTATCGCGGGCGGCTTGTTCTATGCGGTCTACCGTCAGGTTAAAGAAAACAGAAAGACGGCGGAAGAGGACGTAAGGAAAAAGATTGGGATGATGTACAGACTGGTCGTTGCCAACTTAAATTGGGAATCGTGAGGTGTTCGGATGAGCCGGGACAGCATTGAGTCGGGGCTTGAGCTGCGCGTTACGAATATATTGCAGGAAATAGGGATACCGGCAAATCTCCGGGGCTACTACTATATTCGCGAAGCCATCATCGTGGCGGCCGGGAACATTAACGTCATCTCTCACATAACAAAGTCTCTCTACCCGGCGGTGGCCCAGAAGTGCGGCACGACGCCCAGCCGGGTGGAGCGCGCCATGCGCCACGCCATTGACGCCGCGTGGTCGCGCGGCATGTCGGAATCCATCAATACCGTTTTTGGGTGCACGGTCAACGTCAACGGAGGCAAACCCACAAACAGTGAGTTTATCGCCTTGATTGCCGACAGGCTCAGGCTGGAGAAAACAGCCCGTCAGGATAACGAATCCTGACGGGCGTTTGCCTTACCGCAGCAGGTCTGTCCACAATCTGTCATAGAGGTCGCGCGTTTCGCGGGGCATGTTGGCGTATGCCTCCAACAGGGTAAAGTCCTGCGGGTAGGAGACGCCGTCGTTTTTCACGGACGCGTCCAGGCCCGCGTAAACGTCCAGCAGGGGGGTGGAGTATCCGACCGCCGCGACATTTGCGCTGCCCGCGTTATAGGAGCACATGAAGTCGATATACATCTCGGCGGCGGCTTTGTTAGCCGCGCCCTTGGGGATGACAAACGCGTCGGTGAAGATGTTGGAGCCTTCGCTGGGGATGACGAACGCCAAATCCTCGTTGCTCTCCATCATCATAATGGCGTCGCCCGCGTAATAGGGCGCGAGGATGGCTTCCCCGTTCTCCATCTTGTCAAATATCTGGTCCATGACATACGCCTGCACCAGCGGCTTTTGCTCGGCCAGAAGGTCATACGCCTCCCGCAGCTCGGCCTCGTTGATAGTGTTGTAGGAATAACCAAGCAGCTTCAGGGCGATGCCGATGGCGTCGCGGGAGTTGTCAAACATCAAAATCTCCCCGCCGTACCGCTCGTCAAAGAGCGCGCCCCAGCTTTCGATAGGGGAGGCAACCCTTGTTGTGTCATAGATGATGCCGACCGTACCCCACATATACGGCGCCGAAAAGAGGTTTTGCGGGTCGTATTCGGGGTTTTTGAACTTGGGGTCAACATTCTCAAAGTTCGGGATATTGCCAAAATCCAGCGGCAGCAGCATGTCTTCCTCAATCAGGCGGCCGATCATGTAATCGGACGGAATGACCACATCGTAGCTCGAACCGCCGCTCTTGAGGGTGGAATACAGCATTTCATTGGTCTGGAAGGTGTCATAGTTGACCTTGATTCCGGTAACCGATTCAAACGCCTTGTTGAGGTCTTCGTCCATGTATTCGCCCCAGTTATAGACGTTGACGACGGTCGAGCCGGTGTTGTTCTCCACCGTGTAGCCGAAGTCATAGCCGGCGTCGGCCAGCCGCCGCATGGCGCCGTCCGCGCACCCGGCCAGCAGCAGGCACAGCGCTGTGAGAATGATGATTGGTTTTTTCATTGTGGTTTTAGCTCCTTTTTGACATATGATAGCTCTCTATTATATCTACGGCGCATTGCAAGAATCTCTCCTCGCCAAAGGTGTTTATCTTGAAGAACACCGCCTGGCTCCCTCCCGAGGTGATGACGGATATAAACAGCTCGTCATCCTTTCCGATCAGCGTGACATTCATACTGACACGGTTGCCGCCAAACCAGCTGTATCGCTCATAGACCCGCACGGCGCAGCGAATCCCGTTGCCGCTGTAATCGCTCCCACCCTCAAGGCTGGCGGATATGCTCCCCTTTTGGATACCATGGTCTACCCTGCCGAGAAGCTCCTTGAAATCGCCTTGAAGCCTGCACTCATATTTTGCCATGTGATCTTCAACTCCTTTTTTGTTCCTTCCTCTTTTGATCCCGCACTTGCAGGACGTTGATCGCGATCAGCAAAACCAGCACCGTCACAAACATCAAGGTGGACAGGGCGTTGATTTCGGGGCTGACGCGCTTCCTTGTCATGGCGTAAATCACCATCGGCAGCGTCTGCACCGATGTGCCTGTGGTGAAGTAGCTGATTAAAAAGTCGTCGATGCTCATGGTAAAGGCAATCATCGCGCCGCTGACGACGCCCGGCATGATCTCCGGCAGGATGACCCGCCGGTAGGCTTGGAACGGGCTCGCGCCCAAATCCAGCGCGGCTTCGTAGGTATGCTTGCTCAACTGCCGCAGCTTGGGCAGTACCGAGAGGATGACATAGGGGATGTTGAACGTCACATGGGCGATCAGCAGTGTCGTAAACCCCAGCCCCGCGTCCGCGCCGAGCGAACGCAGGAAGGACACGCAGAGCACGAACACCAGCATTAGCGACACGCCGGTGATAATGTCGGGGTTGACGACCGGGATGTTGTTCAGCGCCAGCAGCATCTTGCGCGGGCGGCGCTTCATGTTGTAAAGGCCGATGGCCGATACTGTGCCGATGACCGTCGCGATCAGCGCCGACAGCACCGCCAGTATCAGTGTCAAATAGAGCGCCGACAGCACCTGCTGGTTTTCAAAAAGCGACCGGTACCAATCCAGCGTAAACCCCTTGAATTGGGTGCGGCTCTTGTCGGAGTTGAAAGAGAAGACAATCAGCACAAGGATGGGCGCGTATAGGAATACGGCCACCAGTATTTGCAAAATGCGCCCGGGGACGCGGGAGCGTTTCATAATACCACGACCTCCTCTTCGCCCTCGCCAAAGCGGTTCATCAGCGCCATCGAGATCAGCACGATGACCATCATCAACAGCGCAATGGCCGAGCCGAGATAGGGGTTATAGGTGTTGCCCAAAAACTGCATTTCAATCAAATCGCCCAATAGAAGCGTTTTGCCGCCGCCAAGGAGCTTGGAGATGATGAAGGTGGACACGCTGGGCACAAAAACCATAGTAATGCCGCTCAAAACGCCCGGCAGCGACAGCGGCAAAATGACCCGCTTAAAGACCGTCGCCTGATTACCGCCCAAGTCCTGCGCCGCCTCGATGACCGAGCTGTCGATCTTGAGCATGACGGTGAGGACGGGCAGCACCATAAACGGCAGATAGTTGTATACCATCCCCAGCGCCACCGCCGCCGGGGTGTTGATGATGTGCAATGTCGGCAGGCGCAAAAACGAAAGGAGCTGGTTGAGCAGGCCGTTGTTTTCCAGAATGGACATCCACGCATAGGTGCGCAGCAGCATATTGATCCACATCGGCAGCATGATCAGCAGCATAGCCGACTTGCGCACCGCCTCCGTCTCGCGGCTCAAAACATACGCCAGCGGGTAACCGATGACAAAGCAGGCGACGGTCGCGATAGCGGCCAGTCCCAGGCTTCGCCAGAACACCGCACCATAGTCCAGCAGCCGGGCGAAATTATCCAGCGTCAGCCGCCCGTCCTCGCCGGTAAAGGCAAACCAGACCACCAGCAGCATCGGCACAATGGTAAAGAGCGCCATCCAAACGATATATGGCCCCGTTAACAGCCCGCCGCGCCGCTTCACAGCCCGTCACCGTCTTGCACGGGCGCTTCCTCTTTCTCCTCGTCATACGGCGAAGGGTCGATCTCTTCCATCGTCATCGCTTCCGCGCCCTGGGGGAAGAGGTCGGGGCGGTCCATGACATGAATGTCCTCCGGTGTGAGGCTCAGTCCCACCTCGTCGCCCACTTTGGGAGCCGAGGTGGAGTGGATCATCCATTCATAACCGGGAGAATCTACATAAATCTCATAAAACACGCCTTTGAAGGTGACCGAGTTGACCGTCCCGCGGAGCTGGCCGGCGTCCGGCGCTGTGATACGGATATCCTCGGGGCGTACGACAACGTCCACCGGCTGCTCGGGGTCAAAGCCGACGTCCACGCAGTCAAACCGCCGCCCGGCGAACGATACGTCATGGTCTTTGTGCATGACGCCCTTGATGATGTTGCTCTCGCCGATAAAATCGGCCACAAAGGCGTTGATAGGCTCGTTGTAAATATCAACGGGCGTGCCGATTTGCTGGATATTGCCATAGTTCATCACGACCACGGTATCGCTCATCGTGAGCGCCTCCTCCTGGTCGTGCGTGACATAGACAAAGGTAATGCCCACCTGTTGCTGGATGTCTTTGAGTTCATGCTGCATCTCTTTGCGCAGCTTGAGGTCAAGCGCGCCCAGAGGCTCGTCCAGCAATAACACCTGCGGGCGGTTGACGACGGCGCGGGCGATAGCAACCCGTTGCTGCTGCCCGCCCGAAAGCTGATGCACCCGCCGCCGGTGGTAGCCTTTCAGCCCCACCAGTTCCAGCGCGCCATGCACCCTCTCCTCAATCTCCTGTTCCGGCAGTTTGGCGATGCGCAGACCGAAAGCCACATTCTCAAAAACATTGAGATGCGGGAAGAGGGCGTATTTTTGAAAAACCGTATTGACGCGCCGCCTGTGGGGCGGGACGTCGTTGATCCTCTCGCCGCCAAAAAATATGTCGCCCGATGAAGGCGTCTCAAAGCCGCCAATGATGCGCAATGTCGTTGTCTTGCCGCACCCGCTGGGGCCGAGCAGCGTGAGGAATTCTTTGTCATGGATGGTTAGATTGATGGCATTAAGCACAATCTCTCCGTCAAACGCCATGGAACAGTCCACAAGGCGTATGAGCTCTTTTTTCACCTATCACCCTCCGTTCAAATAAACCGCATTTCACTATATAGAATCTTTCCCTGTTTGTCAATCGAAATCCGCAAATTTTTTGTCGATCCGAAAAACCTTTTTGTCGAACTCCAATTTCACGGCGCAGAGCGCCAGCGGCCCGCCTTTCCGCTCCGTCCCGTACTTGCTGTCGCCGACGATTGGGAAGCCCCGGCTGGCGCACTGGACGCGGATCTGATGGGTGCGGCCTGTGACCAAATTGATCTCAAGCAGGCTTTTCCCGCCCGCCGCCCGCAACACCATATAGCGCAACACGGCTTCTTTCGCGCCCGGCGAAGGCTTTGGCCGGGCATAGACACGCTTTTGCTTTGCGTCCTTCCAGAGCCAATCGCGCCATTCCCCCGAAGCCGGGGACGGAACGCCTGAAACAACGCAATGATACGTCTTGGAAACCTCACGGTTTTTGATCCTTGCCGTCAGGTCCCGCAAGGCCTCCGCCGTTTTGGCAAAGAGCAGCAGCCCCTCTGTGTTGCGGTCCAGCCGGTGGCATAGGGAAGGCAAGAAGCCGTTGTCTTCCGCTG
This sequence comes from Oscillospiraceae bacterium, assembly GCA_031254195.1. Lineage (GTDB taxonomy): Bacteria > Bacillota > Clostridia > Oscillospirales > UBA929 > UBA929. Next base: position 18,213 of record JAIRUW010000062.1, on the reverse strand, counting down.
CGCCCACATAAGCTCTCGCCATCTCCTCCAAATCCGGCTGCGACAGGATTCCCGCCGGCTTATGCAGGACGAGGAAGCGCCGGTCTTCATAAACGATCATTTCCGCCGTCAGCGTTCTATAATGTCTTACAATAGACTGTTCGTTAATAATTTCCGTTTGTATACCGCCTGTATACAAACGCACCAAATCCCCCTCCGCGAGCCTCTCGCCGGCCCGGCAGGGTTTACCGTTGCGTTTGACGTCTTTTTTCCGAAACGCTTTTTGGAGGGCGGATGGAGGCAGGCCGGGCGCGGCTTTGGCTAAAAAGCGGTCGGCACGCTGCCCCGCGCCGTTTTGAGTGACGGTATATTCTTTCATACCCGCATTATGGCGCGGTTTGCGGAAAATGTCAAGGGATTGCTTTTATGGATGCTATCCGGTATAATAAACGTATCATTCTTTAGGAGGACTATATACATGTACAAACGCCTGACCGTGATGCTTTGTGTTGCAGCGCTTATTTTCTCGATCCTGCCCTACAGCGCGCCGCCCGCGCTGGCGGAAACGGCCCTGCCGTTCAACTTTGGCTTTACCGATATAGAAATCGCGGCGCTGGAAGAAGCGGGCGGCCGTATTGATATTGGCGAAAGCGTAGAAGGGGGGGCCGTTAAAGGGGAGTTTGACCATGACGGCGACGGCGCGTCTTTTAAGCTCAGCCATATTCCGGGGACATCCTACAGCTCCATTCCAAACGGCATTTCACTGCATTTTTCCTCTCCTCTCCCGGCCGAAACGCTGTACCGCATCTCCGTGTGGTTTTATGTGCCGGAAGAGGGCAATACCGAGGAGAAAAGCCCTTTGCTCGGCCCTGGTATATTGATCAACGGCGAAGCCGGCGACAACTCGTATAAGTGGCCCAACAGCCCGGAAACAGCCGGGAGAGTTAGTTATGACGAGTGGATCAACGTCGTCTTTGAGACGGGTGAGCTGGCGGTAATCGAGTTCCTCATTTTTCGCTTCTATACCAACGACGCGCCGACCCACCCCGAGGTCTGGTATATAGACGACATCTCTATCACCCTGCTCGAATCAGACGAGGATACCGAGATCGAAGACCTGCCTGCGTTGAAGGATATTTATGAGGACTATTTTTTGTTCGGCGCGGCGGGCATTGTCACCGACTTGACCGGCAAGCGCCTTGAACTGATCAAAAAGCACTTCAACTCCTTTACATACGGCAATGAGATGAAGCCCAGCAGCACACAAAATGAAGAAGGCGTATTCACGCTGGACACGCTGGACAGGATGACAAACATCGTTAAAGCAAACGGCTTTCAAATTGTCGGGCACGTGCTGTTGTGGCACCAGCAAAGCCCTTCCTGGTTTTGGAGCGAAAAGGATAAAGCAATCGAACGGATGGAGGCGCATATCGAGACGGTCCTGCGCCACGCAGGCCCTGATTTAATCGCCGTAGACGTCGTTAACGAGGCGTTTACCAACAACGGCGGAAACGGAGGCTGGACGGCTCAGCTCAGAACGGAGGGCTGGTACTCCGCTTTAGGGTATGAGTTCATAGAAATCGCGTTCCGCAAGGCCGACGAGGTCAGGCAAGCCATCGGCAGGCCCGACTTGAAGCTGTATTACAACGAGTTCAATGAGGAGTTCCCAGCCAAAGCGCAGAACATCTACGACATGGTCGTCAGCTTCCAGAAAAACGGCGTCCCGATTGACGGCATCGGAATGCAGGGGCATTATAACGCGAGCACGAAAATAGACGACGTCCGCAGCGCGATTAAGCTGTTCAATACCCTGCCCGATATCGAAGTCAGTATCACAGAGCTTGACATCACGATTGAAAGCTCGCGCGGCAACCCTGCCTTATCTAAAGAAGAGGAACTATATCAGGCCAACATGTATGCAGAGCTGTTCAAGATATTCAAGGAGTATGCCGCCGGGCCGGCCAATCCAGACGAGAAAAAGCGCCTGATTACCCGCGTCACGATTTGGGGTCTGACAGACAATCAAAGCTGGCGCAGCGACCGTCACCCGCTGCTCTTTGACAAAAACAACAAAGCCAAAGCCGCGTTTTACGCCGTCATGGACCCCGACAACTACCTGAGCCTGCTCAACGTGGACAATCAGGACGAGCCGGCACCCAATCCCTCCGAACCGCCTGAGGAGCAGTCGTCGGCGTCCGGCCCCGTCCCGTCTCCGGCGGGCGGAGAAACGCCCCCTCCAGCCGAAACGGACGAGGCGTCTGATTTCCCATGGTGGATCGTGATTGTCTTAGCCGTGGCGGCCGTTGCCGGCGTCTGTGCATGGGTCGTGCTGAAAATGCGGAAAAAGCGCTGATATTTATATTTTACCGCCGCTTTTACAGACTCGTGGCTCATGAGCGGATTGAGTGCTTTACTTTGGTATGTATGCGTCCCAGCGTAATACAAGGCACGCCGTGTATAAGACCGGCGTGCCTCTGTTGCTCATTGTTAATATTGTCGCCGCAATGACCGCGATGAAAATATTTGAGTTATGAATTCCTCTCCTTGATTTCGCTTTCAAGAAAGGTCATTATGAAGGGGATGCTCTCAGCATCAACCGGAAACATAAAGCAGCTATACCGGCATTTTTGATATTCTGTCTCTTTGATTGAAAAAGAGTAGCCCTTGTTGCACCTTTCGTTGCACAGCCTGCATTCAGTCGCTTTTTCGATGGCTTTAACCATTTTGTCCGGCAGCGTCTCTAGGAAATCCATGTACTGATTCACATGATCGCCATACAAGCGGACAACAAGACCGCTCTTACGAAACACGAAGTTCAGGAGAACCCGCTTGCTTTTTCCGTGGGAATACGAAACAACATACCCGTTTTTGGCAAGCTGCAGTTTGAGTTTACAGCCGTTTTCAAGCAGACAGGTATGGACATCTTTGACAAAGTCCTGATGAGCGGGATCAACGCTTAGCAGAAAGCCCTCAAAGCTCAGTCCGCTATCCGGCATTTAGGTATTCCTCCTCTTTATCAGCCCTCCGCCAATACCGCGTTGACCACAACCGCCGTTTTAGCGCTGATTTCATACATCCGCTGCGGCAGGTCGCCTGTGTCCTGGCCCGCTTTGAGCGCCGCTTCCAGCGCCGCGGCGGCTTCGCGCAGCGCGGGCAGGGAAAGGTTGCCCGCAAGGCCTTTGATGGTATGGGCCGCGGCCCTTGCCCCCTCTTGGTCTCCCTCGGCGATAGCGCTTTTGAGTTTGCCCTCTGTGCCGTCCGCCAAAAACTTTTTGAGGAGGGTGTTCAACAGCATTTTGTTGCCGCCTAAACGCTTCAAAGCGTCCCCACTGTCTAAATAACGGTCAAAATCCTCGCGCTGTACGGTATACTCTTCCATTACAGCCAACCTTTCAAAAATATCTATTCCTCACTCAGTATACCCTATAAAACGGCATTTTGCAATACGCAAAAAAACTCTTTACAAAAACACCGCGCTTCATGTATACTAAAAGAAGATTAAAAGGGATAGGAGGCGCAGTACGGTGGAACATACGCGCAAGTTTGCCCTTGCCGAGGACGGCAGCACGGAAATGAAGTCCGTCCTGACTGCCGTCTATGCCGCCTTGCAAGAAAAGGGCTATAACCCCATCAACCAGATCGTGGGCTACATCCTCTCCGAAGACCCCACGTATGTCACAAACCACAACAACGCCCGCAGTATGATCCGCCGCCTTGACCGCGACGAATTATTGCAGGAGTTGGTGCGGTGTTATCTACGGTAGGATACTATCTGCATAAGCGTCAGCCAAAGCCCGTACGCTCGAGAAATCGACGTGCGGGTTATATATTCCCTCCAGTTGGCTGTGTTTATCGACCGCCTCCGCCAAAACGCCGCAGGCGTCCTGTTTCAGCGCGGTTTCGGTCTTGCGCAGAAAACGCAGCCGCAGCCGGTGACGGCGCGTGACGTCTTGCGGGACGGCGGCATCCAGCCGGATTCGCCGGGTAGGCCCGCCGGGATAGGGAGCGCTGACAAACGCCAGTTTCAGACCCGGCAAAATGAGATGGCTGAGCCGCGTTGACGGCGCATAGGGATCATAACAGGCGCAGGCCTCCTGGCCCGCTTCCAGCGCCGCCTCCATGACCGGCTCAAGCAGGCAGTGCGCCAGCCGGTAGCTGTCCCGCAGCTCGTAAACCCTGTCGGACAGCGATTGAACGGTATCCCACAGCATCGTTTCGCCCTCAGGGGTGAGCGCGCTCAGAAAACGCTTGCGCAGGGCGCCGCCCGTGCCTTTCCTGATCTCGCGCTTTGCAATGCCGCGCGCGCGGCGGCGGATCGTCTCCAATACCGAATTATCCGAAACGATGGCCCGCTGCTCCTCCTGTAGGCTTTTGACCGCCGTCATGACGCGGGACAAGCGGGCATAATCCAGCGCCAAACCGTCCCGCAGGCCTATGACCGCGTCGCGCTCAAGCGCCAGCGCCGCGTCGTCGGCAAACTGCGTCAGCGGCAGGTAGCATTCGACCGCGAGCGGGTATTTGGGTTCGATGGCATGGGGCGCCGTGCCGTCGGCAAAGGCAACGCCCAACTCTGGGAAATATACCCCGTCCAGCGACGCCGGGTCGGCTGAACACAGGATGGACTCACAGCCGTACCCTTTCTCACCCAGCCGCTTTGCGACGCGGCGCATAAAACCGGATTTGCCGTTGCCCGGCGTCCCTTTGATGATATACAAGCGTTTCAGTCTGTGATAATCAAGCCATTCGCCGTAGTATGACGCAAAGCCCCCGGGCGTGTTCGCGCCTAGAAAAAAAGCCGTATCCACGCGGCATCCCTCCGTAGTCTCATACTATGGCATACTATGCGGAGGATAGGGCGTTGGGGAATGGAGGATTCATGATGGGGAAGGCTAATGAGTTTGACGCAATCACACACAAAGCTCCCGGGTTAATCTTGCCGCCCGAGCTGTCTGAGATGCTGGGCGGATATTCCTGTGTTCAAATTACTGTCGGCTGTTCGTCCGCCGGGGTGTACCGGTATGATAAAGCGGGGAGCTCGCTGTATTTGAAGATTGCGCGGGCGGACGGCGAAGCCCGCCGTGAGCGTGAGCTGCTGTACTGGCTTGACGGCAAGCTGCCGGTGCCGGAAGTGAAATATTGGCATGAGCAAGACGGGCTTTCGTATCTGCTGATGACGGAAGTGCACGGACGGATGGCCTGCGATTGCCCGGAAGACCGCGTCGCCGTGCCGGTCGGCAACACGGTCAGGCTGCTGGCGGACGGCTTACTGATGCTGCAAGCTGTGGATACAGCGGGCTGCCCGGCGGACAACAGGCTGGACACAAAGCTGGCGGGCGCGCTGTGCAACATCGAAAACGGCTTGGTCGATATGGCGGAGTGGAACGAGGATAACCCCTTTGCCTCCCCCATGGAACTGTACCGCTGGCTGGACGCCAACAGGCCGCCGGAGGACGCCTGCTTTACGCACGGCGATTACTGCCTGCCGAATGTCTTTATCAGCGGCACGGCGGTGACAGGCTTTATCGACCTCGGGCGCGGCGGCGTTGCGGACAAATGGCAGGACATCGCCTTGTGCGTCCGCTCCCTGCGCTATAATTTGAGGGACATGCCGCAAGAGGAAAAGGACGGATACGTTGACCTGCTGTTTTCCCGCTTAGGAACCGCGCCGGACTGGGAGAAAATCAACTACTACATTTTATTGGACGAATTATTTTAGAAAATATTATAATTTACTATTGACAATAGTGTGTGGCGTACAGTATAATTGCTACAGAGGTGATGCAAAGATGCCTGAGGATGAGCTGCTCCAAGGATTGATCGTCGATCTGCGGCGCGGGACGCTTGTGTTGGCGGTCATGAGCAGCCTGAGCCAGCCCAAGTATGGATACTCGCTGTTGCAGGATATGGAAAACCAAGGGTTTCGCATAGAAGCCAACACGCTTTATCCGTTGCTGCGGCGTTTGGAATCGCAAGGGCTGCTGCAAAGCCAATGGGACACCGCCGAAAGCCGCCCGCGCAAATATTATCACCTGAGCGATTGGGGCCGGACACTCTACACACGGTTGCGGGAGGAGTGGCGGCGCATGACGCGGGAGATGGAAAATCTGTTAGGAGAGGATGAGGAAAAATGAGCGAATTGATTGCGCGTTATATTCACGACGTCACGCGCCGTTTGCCGGAGAAAGAGCGGGAGGAAATCAAACGCGAGCTGGAGGCGAGTATCGCCGATATGCTCCCGGACAACCCAAGCGAGCAGGATGTGATTGACGTACTGACAAATCTCGGCCCGCCCGCCAAGATGGCGGAGCAATACCGGCAAAAGCCGCGGTACTTAATTTCCCCCGCTCTCTTTGACACATATATCCATGTGCTGAAACTTGTCGTGCCGATTGTCGCCGGGGTACTCGCCTGTATAGGCGTCTTTGGGGAGATTTTTTCAGATTCCGTTTCGATCGGCGGAGTGATAGGTAAAATATTCGGCGGGGCGATCGAAGGCGCGCTTCAAGCCGCGTTTTGGGTCACACTCGGGTTTGCCGTGGCCGATTACTTTGGCTATAATATATCTGATTATGCCTTAAAGCAAAAGCCATGGACGATCGACCGGCTGCCGCCTTTGCCAGACCAAAGGCAAGGCGTCAAAATCTCACGTCCGTCGGCGATTGTCGGAATGTCCCTGTCTGTATTTTTCACAGCTCTCTTTGTCGCGATGATCGTACGCGGCGAGTCGTTCTTCGTTTTTACCCACAACTCGGTGATTATCAGCCCCTTTTCGCAGGCGGCGCTGGATAGAGCTATTCCCTACATCCTTCTGTTCGGCGCATTAGGCTTGGTTATGAACGGCTTAAAGCTCTACTGGGGAAGGTGGACCGTCCCGCTCTGTATCGCAAACATTGTCAATAACATTGTGTGGGTGAGCGTTGCGATAACCATCTTGCATTGGCCGGATTTGCTGGACCAGGAGTTTATTGTCTGGGTGAGCGCGTTTATTGACGATGCTGACATCCTCCTATATATAACCCAAGGCAGAGTGGTTTTGTTTTTCTCGGCTGTGTTTATCCTCGCTGCCATGCTTGACATTGGCGTATCAATTTGGAATACTTGGAGAGGCAATAAGGAGGTTACGGTATGATCAGATATATACTGGCTATGGCGCTTGTCCTTATTTTACTGTCGGCTTGCGCGGGCGGAAACGGGGAGACGGAAACAATTATACCCGAAGGGGATCATGTCCTAATCTCGTTCGATTACGAAAAACAGTCCGGGTTTTCGAGCAACCAGTTTGCGGTGTGGATAGAGGATATGGACGGCAGCCTCGTCAAGACGCTTTACGCCACGCGCTTTACCGCAAGCGGCGGCTATCAAAAAAAGCCGGACACCATTCCTCTCTGGGTAGAGAGATCCGGCCTTGCGTCCATGACAAAAAGTGAAGCGGACGCTGTATCCGGCGCGACGCCGAGGGCGGGGGCGCTCAGCTATGTTTGGGACTTGACCGGCGCCAACGGCGACGCCGTACCGCCCGGCGAATACAGGTTTTTCGTGGAGGGCAGCCTGCGCTGGAAAAACCGCGTCCTCTATTCCGGCACCGTTGATATTGGCGGCGGTTCCTCTACTGTGCCGGCGGACGCCGAATATTTCTATGAAGGGTCGGACGGCCGGCCTGCGCTGACGGACGACGCCGATGAGAACGCCATGATCCGTAACGTGACGGCAATCATAATAGAAGACAGGAGATAGAAAATGATAGACACCATACTGTTTGACCTTGACGGGACCCTGCTGACCATGTCGCAGGACGCGTTCCTCAAAGCCTATTTTTCCGAACTGAAAAAGGTGTTCGTCAAGCTGAAAATGGACGCCGACGAATCCATCAAGGCCGTCTGGGCCGGCACGCACGCCATGGTCAAGGATGGCGGGAACGGCTTTAACGCGCAGAGATTTTGGACAGTGTTCGCGGAATGTTTAAGCCTTTCGGAAGAAAAGCGCCAAACCGCCGAGGCCGCGTGTGACAGCTTTTATCAAAATGAGTTTGACGCCGTCAAGTCGGTGATAGTGCCAAACGGCGTGTCAAAAAGGATTGTGCGCGCCATGGCGTCAAAGGGGTATACCGCCGTACTGGCGACAAACCCGCTGTTCCCGGCTTGCGCGGTGGCGACGCGGCTTCGGTGGATCGGGCTGGAGCTTTCTGATTTCAGCCACATAACCCATTACTCGAACAGCAAATACTGTAAGCCGCACCCTGGGTATTACCGGGATATTTTTGAAACGATCGGGAAAGAACCGGGGCAGTGCCTCATGATCGGCAACCATCCCGTGGAGGATATGAGTGTTGGCGCGCTAGGCGCGGAGACATTTTTGGTGACAGACTGCCTCGAAAACGAATCCGGCACAGACATAACCGCCTTCCGGCACGGGACGCTCGCGGAGCTGGAAAGATACCTGAACAGCCTCTAACTCAAGGGTTGAATAAAACCGAGCCGATGCGAATCATGTTCGCCCCGGCCTGTACCGCCGCTTCAAAATCGTCGCTCATCCCCATCGACAGTATTTCCATACGGATACTGTCGATGCTTTGTCTCCGAAGGTCGTCATACAGTGTCCGCATACGCTCGAAATGACGGCTGTCCCCGTGTATGCGCATGGGGGGCGGGATGCACATCAAGCCGCGGACGCGGATGTTTTGCAGGGAGGACATCGCTGTCAGCGCGTCCGGCAACTCTTCGGGCGGGAAGCCGCCTTTTGTGTCTTCCATAGCAATGTTGACCTGCGCCAAAACAGATTGGCACACCCCGGCCTTTCCGGCGCAAACATCAATCATTTCAGCCAGCGCCAGAGAGTCCACCGACTGGATCAGCTCGGCCCGCCCGACCAGCTTGGATACCTTGTTTTTCTGCAAACGGCCGATAAAATGAAACGGCGCGCCTTCATACGCGCCCTGCCCGTCCTTTTCCATCCATTCCTGCACACGGTTTTCCCCAACCGCGTCCACACCGGCGCGGATGGCTTCCCGAATCATCTCAGCCGGGACAGATTTGCTTACCGCCACAAGCGTTACGTTTTCCGCGCCCCCGCCCGCCGCGTGCTTGACGCGCCGCCGGATGTCCCGTACAGTATCGGCAATAGTGCCGTATGACATATCCGTTCCCCTTCTTTCTTTTGCCTGCCTCTACTATACCACCAGATATCAAAATTGAAAAGCCCGGCATAGACAACAGGGCGCATTTATGCTACAATCCGGTGTAACCGTAAGTAAGCGAAACCGGGAGGAATAACATTGACTTTTTCCTATGAGAGTGTCCTGTCAAAGGAGTTCAGCTGCCGGCCCGAGCATGTGGCGAACATCATCCAGCTGATTGACGGCGGCAACACCATCCCGTTCATCGCCCGCTACCGCAAGGAGCAGCATGGGGCGATGGACGACCAAAAACTGCGCGAACTGGCCGACCGCTTGCAATATCTGCGCAATCTGGATAAACGCAAGCAAGAGGTACTGAGCGCTATCGAAGAGCAGGGCAAGCTGACCGATGAGCTGGCAGCCGCCATAAAGGCCGCGCAAACGCTGGCCGTGGTAGAGGATTTATACCGCCCCTATAAGCAAAAGCGCCGTACGCGCGCCACCGTCGCCCGGGAGCGGGGCTTGGAACCGCTGGCCGTATGGCTGCTGGAGCAAACCGCCGGGGATCCGTCGGAAATGGCCGCTCCGTTTATCGACGGGGAAAAGGGCTTGCCCGACGCCGAAAGCTGCCTCAACGGGGCGTGCGACATATTGGCCGAGGATTTCTCCGACGACGCCGCGCTGCGGGCCAAACTGCGCCCGCTGTTGTTTAAGGAAGGCGTCCTGCGCTCCGAGAAGGCGGGGGAAGGCAATCCGGTCTACGAGCAATATTACGACTTCGAGGAGCCGCTGCGGCGCGTCCAGCACCACCGCATACTGGCAATCAACCGGGGGGAAAAGGAAGGGGCCTTGAAGGTCTCCCTCAAAGCGCCCCATGACGCGGCGGTCTCCCAGATGAGGGAATTATACGTGCGCGGAGACAGCCCCGCGTCCGGGGTTGTGGGGCTGGCCGTCGCCGACAGCTGGAACCGGCTGCTTTTCCCGTCGCTGGAGCGCGAGTTACGCGGCTCCTTCACCGAGCGGGCGCAGGAGCAGGCAATCAAGATGTTTTCTCTCAACCTCAAGCAGCTCCTGATGCAGCCGCCGGTGCGCGGGCGTGTCATTTTGGCCGTTGACCCCGCTTACCGCACCGGATGCAAGTGCGCCGTCATCGACGCCACCGGGCTGGTGCTGGACACTATAGTCGTCTACCCGACCCCGCCGCAATCGAAAACCGAGGAAGCGGCGGCCGTGCTGAAAAGGCTGATTCAAAAACATAAGGTGGGCGTCGTCGCCATCGGTAACGGTACAGCGTCCAGAGAAACCGAGCTGTTTATCGCCAACCTGATCAAAGACACGCCGGGCGTGTCCTACATGGTGGTCAACGAGGCGGGGGCCTCGGTTTATTCGGCGTCCAAGCTGGCGGCGGAGGAGTTCCCGCAGTTTGACGTCTCCCTCCGGTCCGCCGTGTCCATCGCGCGCCGGTTACAGGACCCGCTGGCCGAGCTGGTCAAGGTTGACCCCAAATCCATCGGCGTAGGGCAGTACCAGCACGATATGCCGCCCGCCCGGCTGAGCGATTCGCTGGACGGCGTTGTGGAGGACTGCGTCAATACCGTCGGCGTGGACTTAAACGTGGCGTCCGCGCCGCTTTTGGCGCGCGTCGCGGGGCTGGGGACGGCGACGGCCAAGAATGTGGTGCGTTACCGCGAGGAAAACGGCGCATACCCCGACCGCAAGGCCCTGCTGAAAGTCCCCAAGCTGGGGCCGAAGGCTTACGAGCAGTGCGCCGGGTTTTTGCGCATACCGGGCGGGAAGAATGTGCTGGACAACACGTCGGTACACCCGGAGTCCTATAAAGCCGCCAAAGAACTGCTGTCCATCTTTGATTTGAGCCTTGACGATGTAGGCGCCCTGCCGCCCATCCATGAGTGGATTTCGGAGCGCGGCGGGGAGTCGGTGGCCAAAGCCGTCGGCGTGGGCGTACATACGCTGAACGACATCGCCCTGTCGCTGCAAAAGCCGGGGCGCGACCCGCGCGACGAGCTGCCGCCCCCGCAGCTTCGCACCGACGTACTGAACATGTCCGACCTCAAACCCGGCATGACGCTGACCGGCACGGTGCGGAACGTCATCGATTTCGGCGCGTTTGTGGACATCGGCGTCCATCAGGACGGGCTGGTGCATGTCTCGCAGCTTGCCGACAGGTATATCCGGCACCCTTCCGAGGCGGTCAAGGTGGGCGATGTGGTCAATGTGACGGTGTTGGATGTGGACCTGCCTAAAAAGCGCATATCGCTGAGCATGAAAACCGGCCGCTAAGGGCGCAGCCGGTACTGCTTCCTGTACGCGCTGGGGGAACAGCCGTTGATTTGCTTGAACAGCCTTGTGAAATAGGAGACGGTGGCGATGCCGACCGTGGAGGAAACCTCCGAGATCGGCATGGAGGTGGTGAGCAGCAGCTCTTCGGCGCGGCGGATACGGAGCAGGCCGCGGAGGGCCGAATAATGAAAGCCGGTGGCCTTTTCAAAGAAACGGCTGAAATGCGTATAGCTCATACCGGCCGTCCGGCTCGCTTCTCTCATGCTGATCGTTTTTTCCGGGTGGGCCATCAGCTCTTGGATCAGCGAGTTCAGGTTTATAACATCCGGGTACTGCGCGCCCTTCGTGCCGATTTGCAGTTTCCCTTCATTCAACAGCAAGGCGATCAGCTGAAGGCACAGGCTGTTGAGGCTGATGTCTATCGAAAGCCTTTTCAAAACGGGCGCGTCCTCGTTTTGGGTCAGCGCGTCCCTTTTATGACAGAGTTCCCATATCTCCAAAATGATCTGGCGGGCGCGGGTGGAGTGAGACATATCAAAACACCCGCCGTAATCTGCTCCGGGGCTTAGCATGTCCTTATTGCCAAACAGTTCGGACGCGTTGCGCAAGAACAAGTGGTCAAACTGTATCACCACATCTTCCACATTGGTCAGGTTGCTCAGCCCGTGTATGGCAAGCGGTGGGATAAACAGCAGGGAATCGCGCCCGGCTTCATAGCGGTCTTGGTTGATCGTTTCCATACGCGATCCATGTATGATATATGAAATCTCATAAAACGTATGGCAATGTCTGGGGTAACTTTCCGTCTTGCCGTAATAGGCGTGGCAGCTCAAATGGGACAGCGGCGGCTGTTCTTCCCGCTGAAAGGCTGTTTGGAAATCCATCCTCCCGCCTCCTTTTCTACTCTATTATATCAGAACTATAGGCACAAATAAAGATAAAAATAAAGCAAAAGCATAGATTGAGAAAAAACCTGGTTGGATGTATGATTATAGTGGCTAGGTGTACATGCACATAACCATATTTTTGGGAGGAAAAAAAGATGAAACGCAAGAAATTCGCACTGACATTTGCCCTGCTTTTCGCGTTGCTCATAACCCTCGCGCCCGCTATGCCGGCCGCCGCCGCAACCTATGAGGCCAAGCTGGAGGGGCAGCTTGACAACGAAGTGAACGCGGACGTGGAAGAATGGGGCATCGGGGATCTCCCCGGCGCGACCGTATCCTTTGAGCTTGGCGCGGAAACCACCATCACCATGGAATTTGACGCGCCTATCAAATTCACCGGCAACTGGACAGGCATCGCTACAAACGTGCCTGTGGACAGCGACGAAGACGCGGAAGCCGTTTTGGGCGGGATTACCTCTTTCAAGGTTGACGGCAACGAGCTGGGCGCCAGAAAAGTGCCTCTCATCAACCGTGACAACGGAGGGACCCTGACGATCGACATAGCCCGGCAGTGGGGCGGGGAGTATGACGCATACGGCCTCATCGAAATGGCCCCGTTCTCTAAGCTCGAAATCACCTTTATCCTCGGCGCTGAGGTTGACTTTATGGAAGAAGGCGCGGCTCCTCCGCCTCCCGCCGAACCGTCTATCCCCGATGAGCCGTCCATCCCCGCTTTTGACCCAAGCGGCGAATACCATGTATTCATCGGTGTCGTTTCCAACACTTGGATTTTCCGCGACCCGTGGCACAGTGATTTAGGCGAGTTCGGTTCCGCTTGGGATTCTCACGGCGGCAATTATTTCAACAATCTTTTTGAAACCAATGACAGCAGCGTTCATAAAGGTACGTTTACCGACGCCGTAATCAAAGGCAACGGTACATACAAGGTTACGCTGAAGGACGCCGATTTTGACAGTTCTGTCAAAGAGGGGCCGATGGAGTTCCTTCATCAGCTGTTCTTGTCATCGGACATCCCGCTGGAAGGCGCTCCCGTGCAATTCACCGACATTAGAGTAAGGTTCAACGGCGTCACGAGAGGGGAATTTGACACAGGGTATGTTTATGGCATTGACAGCAGCGACAACAGCAAATTCTATTACGAAGTCGGTTTTATCAATACTTGGAACAACGATTTGGAAGAAATGATGGTTCCGACTCCGCTCACCGACATTGAGATTGAGTTCACCATCAGCGGCTTTGCCTATGACAAGGAAGAGGAAGACGTGCCCCCCACAGACGTAGCCCCCACGGACGAAGCCCCCGCCGCCACCTCCCCGTCCCCATCTCCGGCGGGCGGCGATGACGATGATGAAGGCGGGTTCCCGGGCTGGGCAATCGGTCTGATTATCGGCGGCGCGGCCATCATCATCGTGGTAGTAGTAGTGGTTGTGATGAAAGGCAAAAAAGGTTAATTGCATAGCTCTAATGAACGGTAACGGCGGGTTGACCCGCCGTTACCGCATGAGGGACTTGCTAAAAAAGGAACTTGGAGGAAAAACTGAATGGCTTGCTTTCGCAAGGGTTTAGCGGTTTTTATGGTCTTGCTTTTCTTGCTGGTATCCGCCTGTGCGACGTCCATAGAACCGTCCGAAGCGCCGTCCGTGCCGGACAGCGGCCCGTCAGGCGGCGAGGATAATCAGCAGAACGGCGAAAAAGAAGATAAGGACCCGGTGAACAAATTGACGTCTTTGGAATTTGCCCGCCTGATGGGCTACGGCATCAACCTTGGGAATACAATGGAAGCGTGCAATAACTCGAACCGCGTACCCAACCGCGAGCCTTCGGTGTACGAGACGATGTGGGGCCAGCCGGTCACAACGCAGGAAATGATCACCGGCATGAGGGAAGCGGGGTTTAAGAATCTGCGTATCCCCGTGGCGTGGATGAACGCCATGGACTTTGAAAGCGGCGACTATACCATACTGGAAGCCTACCTCGACCGGGTGGAGGAGATCGTCAACTACGCCCTCAACGAGGATATGTACGTCACTGTAAACGACCACTGGGACCATGGCTGGTGGAGCATGTTCGGGCATCCCGACCAAGCGGTGCGCGATCAGGCGATGGAGATTTTCACCGCGATGTGGACGCAAATTTCCGAGCGGTTCAAGGACTACGACCACCGGCTGGTCTTTGAGGGCGGGAATGAGGAGTGGGGCAACCGCTTCAACGACAGGACGTCGTTCAGCCCGGACGGCGGCAGCCTGTCGCGGGATGAATGCTACAAAATGCTGACGGCCGTCGCGCAGAGGTTTGTGGATACCGTGCGCGGGGTAGGCGGCGGCAACACAAACCGTTTCCTGCTGATCCCCGGGTATAACACCAACATCAGCGACACCTGCGACAACCGCTTCCAAATGCCGGCCGATACGGCTAAGGATAAACTAATGCTCTCAGTGCATTTTTACGATCCGTTCCCTTACGCCCATGACGGGGCCGTGGAAAAATGGGGGACGGTCAAGGAACTGGAGGAGATGAACCGGACGCTGGGCAGGATGGCCAAGTACACCGAGATGGGTTACGGGGTCGTGCTGGGCGAATGGGGCGTCTTGAGCAATCCAAACGAGGACAGGCTGGGCTATTTCACCAATTTCTTGGATATCTGCGACCTGTACGGCTTTGTCCCCATTCTATGGGACACCGGCGAGATGTACAGCAAGGCGGACCGCCGGATCACCGCCCCGGAGATTGCCGAACTCTTTGCGAGCAGGAGTGTGGAAGCGCGCGCGTCGATGACTGTTGAGGAAATCATAGCCGCGGCGGATGAAAATATAGCGCTGTCTTTGCAAAAAGCGGCCGACAGGCCCATGTTCGTCTTGTCTGAAGACGAGTCGTTCGCTTGGATCATGTTCAACGGCGGCGGCGTTGTCTACAGCGTAGGGGACAAGTATGACCCCGACTCCAAAACCAAGGGGATCGACGCCGTGGACGTTCAGATCATAGGCGCGGGCATTTATACGGTATCGCTGGATCTGACCGAAATAAACGGGGGGAGCGCGAACGGAATCGATTTCTCCGCCTTGGGGCTTGCCAACGGCGAGATTTTATTCCCGGGGTACATCATTGAGATCAAAGAAGTGCTGATCAACGGCGAACCGGCGGAACTCGTGGGAGACCCGTATACGACCAGCGACGACAAGAAATGCACAAGGGTCAACCTCTACAACGGCTGGGTCAGTCAAGTCCCCGGCGACGCCAGGGTTTTGAGCGGCGATGTAAGCGGCGCGTCGCCGACGCCCCTGCAAAAGTACACAAACACGCGTATCAGAACGATAGAAGTCACCTTTGAGTTTATCGAGGGGAATGAGTAATACCGTGCTAAATCGCGAGTTCGTCCCTATGAAGGAAAAGCTGACCATGGCCGTCCTGCGGGCCTGTATCATCGCGACATGCGTGGCGGCGTTTATCCCCGCCCTCAATCCGGTGCAGCTGAGCGGGCTGATCAGCAAAAACGCTTCACTGTTTACCAACGCCGTTTCGTATAACTCGATTGGGTCGAATTTCGTCCGCGCGCTGGAGAGGGGCTGGGTCGAGCAGTCGTCGCTTTCCGTCACATATATCGGCGCGCTGGTCGCCGGGCTGGGGATTGTGATACTGGGCGCGGCGTTCTGCCTCAGCCTCGGCAACATCAAAATGCAAAAACTGGGCGTAAAGCTGTCGTTTATCGCGGCTTTGGTCGGCATGGCGGGCATGGCGGTTTTGTGCGCCGCGTACGACATGCTGACGGCTTCCCCCGCGCCCGAACGAATCAATCCTGCCTTTCCGACGGGAATCGCAGCCTTTTTTGTCATGTTCGGCTTGACCCTGCTGCCGTCCATCGCGGCGTGGGTCATACTGCCGAAGCCGGCGGTGGACGCCCATTACGCCATCGAGCCGAAATACAAGCTCTTCCTGATGATTTTGCCGTTTTTGGTGCTGATTACACTGTTCGCCTACCTGCCGCTTTGGGGCTGGCGGGTCGCCTTTTTCGACTACACCCCCGGCATCGACCTGACGATGAACGACTGGGTGGGCTTCAAATGGCTGCAATTCCTCTTCCGCAACGAGAGCACCCGCGCGGAGATCTATCAGGTGCTGACAAACACTCTGGCCATGAGCGGTATCGGCCTCGCCACATCCTGGCTGCCGATGATGTTTGCCATTTTCCTCTCCGAGATGCGGAGCACAAAATTCAGGCGCAGGATCCAGACCCTGACCACCATCCCCAACTTCATCAGCTGGGTGCTGGTCTACAGCATCGCGTTTGCCATCTTCTCCACCGAGGGCTTCTTCAACTCGATGCTGAGCAGCATGGGCCTCATTGAGCAAGGCACAAACCACCTGAACAGCGGGGAGCACATATGGCTGAAAATGTGGCTGTGGGGGACATGGAAGGGCCTTGGCTGGAGCGCCATCATCTACATCGCCAGCATCACGAGCATAGACCCGCAGCTCTATGAGGCGGCTACGGTGGACGGCGCGGGGCGCTTCCAAAAGATGTGGCATGTCACCGTACCGGGGCTGATGTCCACCTTCTTCGTGCTGTTGCTGCTCGGGATTGCCAATGTCCTTTCCAACGGCATGGATCAATACATGGTCTTCTATGTCCCCGCCAACAGGACCCACATCCGGGTTTTGGATTTGTATGTCTACCATTTGGGCCTGAAAGAGGGGGATCAGGTGCCTTTGGCGACGCTGATCGGCATGTTGAAGACGGTTATCAGCGTAACACTGCTGTTTGTCGCGAACAAGGCCTCGAAGTTCCTGCGCGGCGAGAGCATCGTTTAAGGAGGGGATCGAATGAAAATTTATAAGCAGACATTCGGGGATTATGCTTTCACTTTCCTCAACGGCTTGTTTTTTATCCTGTTCACCCTGCTCTGCATCTTCCCCTTCTATTATCTCTTCATCAACACCATCAGCGACAACACCTTGGTCGCGAGGGGCCTGATCAACTTTGTCCCGAGGAACATCCACTTTGACAACTATGTTTCGCTTCTGAACGTCAGGGACATCTTTCAAGCCATTTGGATTACCACCGCGAGGACGGTGCTCGGAACCATTGCCATGGTGCTGGCGTCGGCTATGGTGGGTTATCTGGTCACGCAGCAGAAAATGTTTGCCCGCAAGTTCATCTACCGTTTCATCATCATCACGATGTACTTCAACGCCGGGCTGATCCCGTGGTACCTCAACATGTCGATGCTGGGCCTGACCAACAATTTCTGGGGCTACATCATCCCTGCCATCGTGCAGCCGTTCAACATCATCCTGGTCAAGACCTACATCGAGTCGATTCCGGGCGAGATGGAGGAGAGCGCCTTTATCGACGGCGCGGGGTACTTTGTTGTGTTTTCCCGGATTATCCTGCCGCTGTGCAAGCCGATTTTAGCGACGATCGCCGTTTTCGGCGCGGTGGGGCACTGGAACTCCTTTATCGACTCCCTCATCCTGATGAAAGGCGACCCCAGAATCTATACTCTACAGCATAAACTCTACGATTACCTCAATTATAGCTCAGACTTAGGCAAGCTGTTCAACCAGGGGGGGACGCTGACAGGGGAAGACGTAGCCGCGGCGCTGAACAACCGCGTCGTTCAGCTGACGGTGGCGATGGTCACCATTGTCCCCATCCTGATGGTCTACCCGTTCATGCAGAGGTATTTCCAAAAGGGATTGATGCTCGGCGCCGTGAAAGGCTAAGGGCATACTCCATAAAATCGAAATAGGAGGGTATTTATGCGATTGAGAAAATGGACAGCGCTGCTATTGTCGGCAGTCTTGGCGTTCACGCTTTCGGCGTGCGCAGGTGGAAACGGCGGCGGTGACGGAGACGGTGAAGGCGGCGGGGGCGGCAGCCGCGGCCCCATTGATTTGGTCATCTATACGCAGCTT
>JAIRUW010000058.1 GCA_031254195.1 Oscillospiraceae bacterium | reverse complement strand
CAGCAGGATAAAGACGGCGGCCCGCAGGCCCCGGCGGCCAAGGTATCGCTGGACGATCTCTACGCGCAGATACAGCAGGGGCAGGTCAAGGACCTCAACCTGATCGTCAAAGCCGACGTGCAAGGGTCCGCCGAGGCGCTCAAGGCGTCGCTTGAGAAGATCGCCAACGAGGAAGTGCGGGTACGCGTCATCCACTCCGGCGTCGGCGTTATCAACGCCAGCGACGTCCTGCTGGCCTCCACGGCTTCGGCTATCATCGTGGGCTTCAACGTCCGCGCCGATGCGTCGGCGGGGCAGAACGCCGAGCGTTCCAATGTAGACATCCGATACTATCGCGTCATCTACGACTGCATCGAGGAGATTGAGGCGTCGATGAAGGGGATGCTGTCGAAGAAATACCGGGAGGCGCGTCTGGGCGAAGCCGAAGTGCGGCAGGTCTTCAAGGCCACCAACATCGGCACCATCGCGGGCAGCTATGTCCGCGATGGCAAGATCGAGCGCAGCGCGCAGGTCCGCGTCGTCCGCGACGGGATCGTCGTCTACGAGGGCGCCATCGCCTCGCTTAAACGCTTCAAAGACGACGCGCGTGAGGTCGCTTCCGGGTATGAGTGCGGCATCTCGCTGGAAAAATATACGGACGTTAAAGAAGGCGACATCATCGAAGCCTTCATCATGGAAGAGGTACAGTAAATGGCATCCCAAAACCGCATCGGGCAAATCAACGGGGAGATTTTGCGCGTCCTCTCCGACCGCGTCCCCAGGTGCAAAGACCCGCGCATCGACGGGCTGGTAAGCGTCGTGCGCGTCGATACCACAAGCGATTTGTCTCTTTGCCGTGTCTACGTCTCGTCGCTGGGCGGCGGCGCGGACATGGCGAAGGGCTTAAAAAGCGCGTCCGGCTATCTGCGACGGGAGCTGGGCAAAGAGCTTCAGCTGCGGCATACCCCTGAGCTGGAGTTTATCGTTGACCGTTCCATTGAAGAGGGCTCCAGAATCCTCGATAAAATACGGGAATTGGACTTGCGAGATGAATAATATCGTTCGTTTCCTACAGCAAAACAATCATTTCCTGCTGCTTACCCACCGCCGCCCCGACGGCGACACGCTGGGCAGCGCCGCCGCGCTCTGCGCCGGTTTGCGGTCACTGGGCAAGGCGGCATACCTCTGGCGCAACCCGGAAATCACCGGGCGGTACCTGCCGTTTACCGAGCCTTATTTCGCCCCGGAGGGGTATGAACATAGCACAACGATCGCCGTGGATACGGCGTCCGCGTCGCTTTTGGGGAAAGACTGGGACGGCCCCGTGCACCTGCGGATTGACCACCACCCCGCCACGGCGGGGTTCGCGGACATGGAATACAGCGACCCGTCCGCCGCCGCCTGCGGCGAGGTCATACAGGAGCTGCTGGAGCGGCTGGGCGTGACACTGACGAAAGAGATCGCAGAATTACTGTATATCGCCATCTCCACAGATACGGGCTGTTTCCGCTATTCCAACACGACGGCGCGGACCCACCGCCATGCCGCCGCGCTGATCGATGCCGGCATCGACGCGCAAATGCTCAACGTGAAGGTTTTTGCGAAGTCACGGGAACGCTTGGCGATGGAAAGCGCCATTGCCGCTAATATCGCTTACAGCGCGGGCGGGCGGGTTGCCGCCGCGTCGCTCACTCTGGAGGAAAAAACCGCGGTTGCCGTGGCCGAAGACGATTTAGAGAACATCGCGGGCATCGCCCAAGGTATCGAAGGGGTGCAAGTTGCGCTGATGCTTCGCGAGGAGGCGGACAGTTGGCGCGTCTCCTGCCGCACATCGGAGCCGTATGCCGCCAACGCCATCTGCGGCGTTTTGGGCGGCGGAGGGCACAGCCGCGCCGCCGGGGCGGAGATTAAAAGGCGGATTACACCGGAAGCCGCGCGGGCACAGGTGCTGGCGGCGCTGTGGGAGATGTATCCTGAATTGAGGGATTGACGGTGCTCAACGGGATTTTACTGGTTGACAAGGCTCCCGGCTGGACCAGCCACGATGTGGTGGCAAAGTGCCGGGGGCTTTTGCGTGAGAAACGCATAGGGCACGGCGGGACGCTCGACCCGATGGCGACAGGCCTGCTGGTGCTGTTTGTCGGCCCGGCCACCAAGCTGGTGAGCAAGCTGCCGGGAGAAAAGGCCTACATCGCCTCCCTGCGGTTCGGGCTGGAGACGGATACCTATGACATAGAGGGCAAGACGGTGCGCGAATATGCCCAAATCCCCGCGGAGGAGGAGCTGCAAGCCGTTTTGCCGCGCTATACGGGCGATCTGATGCAGACGCCGCCGATGGTGTCGGCCGTCAAGATTAACGGCAAAAAGCTCTACGAGCTGGCCCGCAAAGGGATTGAGGTCGAACGCCCGCCGCGCCCCGTCACAGTGCGCGAGCTTATCTGGCTTTCCGGGAACGGCTCGGAGCATACCCTGCGTATACGCTGTTCGGCGGGGACATATGTGCGCTCCCTGATCCACGATATAGGGCGCGAGCTTGGTTCCGGCGCGGTTATGACGGCGCTGTGCCGTATAAACAGCGGCCCATTCCATGTTGATGACGCCGTGCCGGTAGAGCAGGTGACGCCTGAGCGGGTGATGGCGGTTGAAGACGGGTGGTTTGATGGATAGGGTATTGGCTTTGGGTTTTTTCGACGGCGTACACCTCGGGCACGGCCAGTTGTTCAAGTACGCCGCGCGGCAGGCGTTGCGGATGGGTGCGGGCGCTTGCGCGCTGACCTATGACACGCACCCGAAGACACAGATCACAGGCCGCCCCGTGCCCCTGCTCTGTTCGGCCGAAGAGCGGGCGGGACTGATTAAGTCGCTGTACCGCATCCCGGAGGTCATCATCGACCCGTTTGATGATAAAACAGCGCGCATCCCTTGGCGGGACTATATCGACAGCGTTATCATCAAGCGCTTGGGGGCTGTTTTTGTCGTCGCGGGGCATGATTTTACTTTTGGGCGCGGGGGCAAGGGGACACCCACCCTGCTGAAGGAGCATTGCATAAGCCGCGGCGTCGGCTGTGCCGTCATCCCACCCAAGCGTGTCGGGGGGGTGCGCGTCAGCTCCACCTATATCCGCGGACTGGTCGCGGAGGGGGACATGGAACAGGCGGCGCTGTTTTTGGGACACCGTTACCGGCTTTCGGGCATTGTGGAACACGGGCATGGTTTGGGACGGAAATTCGGGTTCCCCACCGTCAACCTTCCAATGCCGCCGGGGCGGCAGTCGCCCGAATGGGGCGTATACGCAACGCTGGTTCTGTGGAAGGGAAAGGCCTACCCCGCCGTTACCAATGTGGGGTTCCGCCCCACGGTGGCGTCTGGCGGCGCGCCTACGGTGGAATCCACATTGCTGGACTTTGAAGGCGACCTGTACGGGGAGCCTATCGGCGTTGAGTTTGTCAGGTTCATCCGCCCTGAGCGAAAATTCTCCTCTCCGGAGGCGTTGACGCGGCAAGTAACGCAGGATATGGAAGCGGCGCGGGGGGCTTTGGAATGAAACCTATGGTAATCAAGAAAATAAATGTTGCTTTTGGCAGGCTCCGGTGGTATACTACATTAGATTGAGGTTGACATAAAGCCGAATAGACTGGTGCTTTTGCGGACATAAATACTATGAATCCAAAACAGGCAGGTGCTCCGTTTTGACCCAATATGCGATCAATGGCGGGACCCCCCTTCACGGGACAATCAACATCAGCGGCGCGAAAAACGCCGCTCTTGCCATATTGCCGGCTACCCTGTTGGTGGACGGCGTATGCCGTATCGAAAACATACCGAAGGTGACCGACGTGACGCTGATGCTGGAGATTCTGCGTGACGTCGGCGCTTCGATCCGTCTGACGGACGATAACGCTGTCCTCATCGACACCTCCGGCGTCAGCGCCGGAAGCGTGGCGCCCTATGAACAGGCGCGGCGTATGCGCGCTTCTTATTACCTTATCGGCGCGTTTCTGGCCCGTTTTGCCGGCGCGCAGGTGGCGATGCCGGGGGGGTGCAACCTCGGCGTTCGCCCTATCGACCAGCATATGAAGGGCTTTGAAGCGCTGGGCGCGGATGTGCAGGTCAAGGCGGGTTCCATCCACGCGAGAGCGCGGGAGCAATGCTTAAAAGGCGCCAATATCTATCTGGATGTGCAGTCTGTCGGCGCAACGATCAACATCATCCTTGCGGCGGCGATGGCCGACGGGCTGACCGTCATCGAAAACGCCGCGCGTGAGCCGCATGTCGTCGATCTGGCCAACTTCCTCAATTCGGCGGGCGCCGACATTAAAGGCGCGGGCACCGACATGATCAAGATACGCGGCAAAAAGAGCCTCAAAGGAGGCAGCTATGCCATTATTCCCGACCAGATCGAGGCGGGGACATATATGGCCGCCGTCACGGCGGCAGGCGGCGAAGTGACGCTGAACAACGTCATCCCCAAGCATTTGGAGTGCATCACCGCCAAGCTGGAAGAGCTGGGGGCCAATGTGGAGGAGTATGATGATTCCATCACCGTGCGGCGGGAGGGGAAATTGCGCAAAGCCAACATCAAGACCCTGCCTTACCCCGGTTTCCCCACCGATATGCAGCCGCAGATTTCCGCTTGCTTAAGTTCCGCCGAAGGCATCAGCATGATTACCGAGAGCGTGGCGGACAACCGCTACCGCTATGTGGACGAACTCAAGCGCATGGGCGCCCGCATCCAAGTGGACGGCAAGGTGGCGGTCATCGAGGGGATTCGCCATCTGACCGGGGCTCCGGTGCAGGCGTGCGACCTCCGCGCGGGGGCAGCTCTGATCGTTGCCGCGCTGGGGGCGCAGGGCACGACGGAGATCGGCGGCGTTTACCATATCGAGCGCGGGTATGAGAACATCGTCAGCAAACTGCAAGGCGTGGGCGCGAACATCCGGGCGGAAGAGGTTTCCGACTCGGAGCATTTGGCGTCCGGCAAAACGGGCTGATTATAAGCGGGAGGCGCGCGATGAAAACATGTCTTTTGGGCGGTCTCGGCCCTGTACCCGCTATAGGGCTTGGCATGATGCGCTTTGTGGGCTGTGACGACCCGGCTTCGTTTGTCCGCGCGGCGCTGGAGGCCGGGCTGAATTTTTTTGATCACGCCGACATATACGGCGGCGGCGAGTCGGAGCGCACCTTCGGCAAGGCTGTGGCGGGACTGCCGCGGGAATCGTACATATTACAGTCCAAATGCGGTATATGCACAGGGTATTATGATCTGTCGAAGGGGCACATCCTCAAGTCGGCGGACAACAGCCTGTACCGCCTGAATGCCGAGTATCTTGATGTATTCCTCCTGCACCGTCCCGACGCTCTGATGGAGCCGGAAGAGATCGCCGAAGCCTTTGACGAACTGTACCAAAAAGGCAAGGTCCGCCATTTTGGCGTCAGCAACATGAACCCGATGCAGATTCAGATGCTGCGCAAGTTCATTAAACAGCCGCTAATCGTCAATCAAATGCAGCTGAGCCTTGTGGAGAGCCGGCTGATTGACTCCGGCTTGCATGTCAACACCGCCAGCGAGAACGCGGTCATGCGGGCGGGCAGTGTTTTGGAATTCTGCCGTGTGGAAGACATCATCATACAGGTGTGGTCGCCGCTGCAATACGGCGCAATCCACGGCGTTTATCTGGACAACCCTGACTACCCGGCCCTCAATGCGGAGATTGGCCGCCTCGCGGAGCAATACGGCGTATCCAACACCGCCATCGCGCTGGCGTGGATTTTACGCCACCCCGCTACGCCGCAGGTCATTACCGGGACGGTCAACGCAAAACGCATCCCCGCCCTTTTGGAAGCGATGACGGTCGAACTGACCCGCCCTGAATGGTATGGGCTGTACCGTACGGCTGGGAAGTTCTTGCCGTAAGGACAGCCTATCAAACCGCCCTTTGCCTGGCGTGTGCTTTGGTCTGGGCGGTTTTTACCTCCGCTCACACCATCCGTACACGGCGCGCGTGGTTGGAGATCAGCGCGCTCTGCGCCCGGTGCGCCTCCGTGTCCTCTACGGTTAGCAGAAGCTGCACCTCGCGGTTGGGCGGTTCGCCGCCGCTGAAGGCGATGCCGCCCGCAAATCCGAAGCCGGGCGCGCCTGCGTTGACCGGCGCGCTGCCGGGTGAAGCGGCTGTGTTGGCGAAGAATATGCCGTCGCGTCCCGCGCCGTTTGTGATATGGAGCGCGCGTATTTTATACCGTGTTGGGAAAATGCCCAGTGCCTGTAGGTTTACAAGGGCGTGTTCCGCCGAATCCGCATCGTCAAACAGAGCCGTGATGTCCATAACCGTCCCTCCATTGGCCAAAATGTGTTATGCCGTTAGTATGGGGGTTTGGAGGGTACGTTATACATACTTGCAAAATCGGAGAAGATACTGTACAATATCGGCAAAAGGAGTGGACACTATGAGCGAGTACGGCAATGATTTCATCACCCTGACCGACGAGGACGGAAATGAGGTGGAATTGGAGCATCTGGACACGCTGGAGTTTGACGGCGGGACATTTATGGCATTCGGCATAGCCGAACCGGACAACGACGAGGAGATGGCGGTGGTCATCATGCAGGCGGTGGAGGTTGACGGCGAGGAGATGCTGGAGGAAGTGCAGGACGAACAGCTTTTGGAAGAGGTCTATGGCCAGTTTTTGGAGCGGCTGGAAGAGGCCGAAGACGAGGAAGAGTAAATTGCAGTCGGCGGCATCTGCCCGCTTGACAGGCATTACCTGATAAGGTATACTGATAGTTGCATAACACAGACTATAACATGGGCAGTGAATGGCACGATGGCGTACAGAGAATATAATATGTGGCTTCAGGGCGGGGACGATTGTCCGCCCGGAGTACGGTTTGAAACAGACCCGTCCTTGCCGCCGGAGGCGTTCCGCCTGACCGGCGGCAAGGGCGGTTGCCTTATAGAGAGTGCCGATGAGGCGGGCCGGATGTACGGCGGGTATGCCCTGCTGGCAAAACTGGCGCTGGGCGGGACGCCGGAAACCATATCCATGACAAACGCCCCGGCTGTTTCGGAGCGTATTTTGAACCACTGGGATAACCTCACTGGAGATGTGGAGCGCGGCTACAGCGGAAAGTCCCTTTTTTTCAAAAACGGGGAGGTCAGCTATGACCCCCAACGGATGAAGGACTATGCCCGCTTGCTGGCGTCTGTCGGCATCAACCGTGTCTGCTTCAACAACGTCAACGTCACCCCGCTCGCCGCGAGGCTGATAACCGATAAACTGGGGGATTTGGCACAGCTTGCCGCCATCTTCCGCCCGTTCCACATCAAAACCATCATCGCCGTGGATTTTAGCAGTCCCATCCTGCTGGGCGGGCTGTCCACAGCCGACCCGCTGGACGGGGGCGTCGCCGCGTGGTGGGCGAAAGCCGCCGAAACGGTTTATAAAGCCATCCCCGACCTTGCGGGCTTTTTGGTCAAGGCCGACTCTGAATTCCGCGACGGCCCCGCCGCGATGGGGCGTACACAGGCCGACGGCGCAAACGTGATTGCCCGCGCCCTCAAACCTTATGGCGGCAAGGTCTATTGGCGGTGTTTCGTCTACAACTGCGAGCAAGACTGGCGTGACACCAAGACCGACCGGCCCAAGGCGGCGTACGATCACTTTTTCCCGCTGGACGGCTCATTTGACAACAATGTGATCCTGCAAGTCAAGCACGGCCCATCCGATTTTCAGGTCAGGGAGCCAAACTCCCCCCTGCTGGGCGCGATGAAGGATACGGCGCAGGCTATGGAATTGCAGGTAACGCAGGAGTACACCGGGCAGCAGATCGACCTCTACGCGCTAGCGGTGCAGTGGGAGGAAATCCTCTCCGCCCCCGTCTCGGACACGCGCTCCACGCGCGGCCTTGTCGGACAGGAGATTCAGGCTGTGGCCGCCGTGGCCAACACGGGCGACGACGCGAACTGGACGGGGCATACCTTGGCGCAGGCCAACCTCTACGCGTTCGGACGGCTGGCATGGGACCCTTCGCTGACGGCGCGGGAGATTTTGAGCGATTGGATCGGGCTGACTTTCGGCACAAATCCCGCCCTGCGGGAGCCGCTGCTGAACATGATGCTGGACTCGCGGGGCGTTTATGAAAAATACAACGCGCCCTTGGGCCTCTGCTGGATGGTCAACATCAACCACCACTACGGCCCCAGCCCGGAGGGGTATGAGTTTTCCAAGTGGGGGACATACCACCGGGCCGACGCCAAGGCCATCGGCGTGGACAGGACGGACAACGGCACCGGCTATACATCGCAGTACCATCCATATCTGCGGGCGCTGTACAGCAACCCCGATACCTGCCCGGAGGAGCTATTGCTCTATTTCCACCGCTTGCCCTATACATATACCCTAAAAAGCGGAAAAACACTGCTCCAGCACATCTACGACACCCATTTTGAGGGCGCTGAGGATGTGGAAGGCTTTATAGAGACATGGGACGGCCTGCAACCACTGCTCCCGGAAAGCGCGTATTATTCGGTGGCGGCGCGGCTCAAACGGCAGCTCGTCAACGCGCGGGAATGGCGCGACGTCATCAATACGTATTTCTACCGCAAGAGCGGGATTCCAGATAGGCAGGGACGGAAAATTTATCCATAATCCATATTTGATAGCGGGAGGCTAAGGGATGACAGAAAATTCCTATTCGCTTTGGGAAGCGGGTGCGGAGGATTCCCGGTTTGAGAGCGGGTATCTCCCTCAAATCGGGCACAGGCTTGTTTGCTGGCTAATCTTTCCCGGCGTTCCGGTAGGCGTGTTCTTTGGAATACTGGCCGCCGGGGGGCATCGCGCGCTGCTGGCCGCTATCTTGACACTCATAGGCTTGCTGTTTGCCTGCGGTCCGGTCGCGGCCGCACTCAGGGTCATTTGGTCGCTCAACCAGTCCCGTGTGGACGGCGTGATGCTATCCTATAGCGGGACATTTATCGAAACAGCGCTCTTTTTGGTCAAAATCAGTCTGCTTACCCTTGTTACGCTGGGGTTTTATTGGCTGCTGGGGTTTTCCTCCGTCGCCTCCAACAAATTCATCTACCAGCGGACAGCTCCGGCCGGGATGACCGCCGACCCAGGCAAATCGGGCTTTATCGGGAATTTTCTAAGCATCATTTTCTCGCGGGTCTTGATCACTGCCATCCCTATCACGCTGATGATCATGACGGGGCTTATCCCGTTGCGGCAGCACTCGGAGCGGTTTGCGGAATATGTCGCTCAGTCAAGGTTCGCGCACTACGACCCCAGCATGGATATATGGATGATGCTGAGACAGGTCGTCAACGGAGGCCTTTCCATTTTAGGCCTTGGCCCTTTGAGTTCCGGTCAGACCCATTATCATACAACGAACTTCTATCAGGAAAGCACCGTCCTCATCTGGACGGCTATCCTGCTCTTCATCGCTTCGCTTGTCCTTGCGCCGTGGTATAAGCACAAGATGATGAGATGGGAGACCAACAATGCCGTTGTCAACGGCTATCAAATGGTATATAAAGCCAAGCTCAATGACTACTTCCTGCATTTTTTTCTCAACGGGTTCCTCTGCGTCGTCACGTTAGGCCTTTACGCCTTGCTGGGTTTCAACCGGACCAGCATGTGGAAGTTCCGCGTCAGGCATACGCATGTCTTTATCCCTGCTTCCGCGCAGGCGAAGAGTGAATCCTATCTCGTCTCGGCGGAAACACTGAACAGATCCTTAAAGGATTCGGTGCGCGCGGTATTCAATCCGGCGGCGCGCAGAAAATTCGCCAATTACATGCGGCGGTACTGGTCATTGTACACGCTTCTGTTGATTCCGGCCATTTATCTGATCATATTCAAATATGTCCCGATGCTCTATATCCAAATTGGTATGAAAATCAACAACATCGTCCTGCCAATCTGGGACGTCCCGTGGGGCGATTATTATGGTTTTCAATGGTTTGTTCAGGCGTTCGGGGACCGGGATTTCCTCCTGGCGCTGCGGAATACCATCATGCTGAACGGTTTGGACCTCTTGTTCGGCTTCCCCATGCCCATCATCTTGGCCATCCTGCTCAACGAGCTGGCGTTCCGCAGGTTCAAACGCATCTCGCAGACTATCTTCTATATGCCGCACTTCCTCTCTTGGGTCATCATTTCCGCGCTTGCCCTCCAGCTCTTCAACCCCAGCAGCGGGCTGTTCAACATGGTTCTTAGCCGGATGGGCATGAGCGGCGTCGATCCGTTCCACATGTCCTTCCAGTGGGTGGTTATGTTTGTGTTGCTGGGCATTTGGCAGAGCGCGGGCTGGGGCACCATCATCTATCTCGCCGCCATCACCAACATCAACCCCGAGCTGTATGAAGCCGCTAACGTGGACGGAGCGAGCCGCCTTCGCAAGATTTGGCACATCACGCTGCCGGGCCTGCGCCCCACCATCATCATCCTGCTGATCATGCGGCTGGGCAGCATCATCGGCAGTGACTTCGAGCGGCCCTACGCCCTGCGCAACACCCTGATAAGCCAAGTGTCCGACGTCATCTCGATCTACATCTTCCGCGTCGGTATACAGGGCACCAAGTTTTCACTGACGGCTGCGGTCGGTATTTTCCAGTCGGTCGTTGGCCTTATGTTCCTGTTTGCCGCCAATGCCCTCGCCAAGAAATTCGGCGAGCGCGGCGTGATGTGAGGGGGGAGCGGAATGATAAAGTCAAGATCTACCAAACTGGGCGACTGGGTTATCGCGTTTGTTTGTTTTATCATCATCCTGATTTGCATCCTGCCGCTGATCAATATCATAGCGCGGTCGCTCAGCAACGCCGACGCCCTGATGCGGGGCGAGGTCTTCCTTTTGCCCAAGGGCTGGAATTTTACCGCCTACCAGCGCGTGCTGACCGACTCCAAATACACATGGTCGCTGGGCTGGACCGCCATTCTGACCGTCATGGGCGTCGTGCTCTCCATCATCATGACCACCCTGATAGCCTACCCGCTGATTTACGACAACCTCAAAGGGCGCACGCTGATCAACGTCGCCGCCATCTTCACCATGTACTTCAGCGCGGGCACGATTCCGATGTATCTGCTGCTGCAAGGCATCGGCCTCTACAACACGTGGCCGGTGCTGCTGATTCCCTATTGCCTGAGCGTATTCAACATGATTATTATGCGGAGCTTTTTCTACGGCGTCCCGGACAGCCTGCGGGAGTCGGCCGAGATTGACGGCGCGGGGCCGGTGCGCATTTTGATCAGCATTTACATCCCGCTCTCCACTTCGGTCATCGCCACACTGTCGCTCTTCTACGCGGTTGGCCGCTGGAACTCCTACACCGACGCGCTCTTTTTCATGCGGCAGGAGCAATTTTATCCCATCCAGCTCCTGCTCTATAATTTGCTGAATGCCCTTCAGCAGATCGACCCGGCGCAGGAGGTCATCAAGACGCCGGGCGTCACCGAAACGCTGAAAATGGCCGCGGTCATGTTTGCGACGGTGCCCATCCTGCTGATATACCCTTGGCTGCAACGGTATTTTGTGACGGGCGTTACCCTTGGCTCGGAGAAAGGCTGATTCGCTGCCCCTTTGGCACACGGTGCCAATCAAATATATAGGAGGTTTATCATGAAGAAAGCATTATCTCTCTTGCTTGCCGCGCTCATGCTGCTTGCGCTGACAGCGGCCTGCGCCGCTGACGAGGAGCTTCCCAGCATCGCTCCGCCCAGCGCCGGCGGCGACGACCCGCCGCCCCCGCTCCCGTCCCCCTCCGTCGCGGAAATCGTGGAGGAAGACCCCGACCTTGACGGCGTGTTTTTCCGTGATACGCGCCAGATTAGCGTCTTGGTGTTCGACCGCAGCACCGACCCCGGCACACCCGCCGGCGACAACATCTATACCGACTTCCTCAAGGCGGAAGCCCTGAAACTCCACAACATCGAGGTTACCGAATATGTCACCGTTTCGCGCTGGGACGAGCAGGACATCATCCCGATGTGGCTGGCTGGCGGCGACTGCCCCGACGTCTGTGTAACCTATAACTTCCAGGCCATTCAGGAATACGCAGCGATGGACGCCGTCCACGACCTCGCTCCGCTGGTGGACGGTTACCGTGACCGCCTGCCGCATATGTGGGATTTGCTGACCGAAAGCAATATCTACGGCGCCCGCAATCCCGAGACCGGCGCGATTTACTGGATAGAGACCATGCTGGCCAACAACCTGCGCCTCAACACCTTTATCCGGGAGGACTGGCTCAATGCTCTCAATCTCCCCATCCCCACCACCACACAGCAGTTTGAGGATGCACTGGTGGCGTTCCGTGACAACGCCGAGACGCTGCTGCCCGGCAACGCCGACAGGATGATTCCGTTCCAGATCAACTCCGATCCGGGCTGGACAGCGCAAAACCTGCTGGCTTCCTTCATCTCCACCGGCCTTACCACGAAAGAGCATTATGCCATGGGCTATGACTCTCGCCTCTTCATGCTTCCCGGCATTAAAGAAGGCGTCAGGCTGCTGAATAAATGGTATAACATGGGTCTTATCTGGAATGATTTTGCCATTTACAAGGCCAATGACAGCATTGTCGACGACAACCTCTCCATCGGCTATGTCGGCGCTTTCCAGCACAACTGGGATTATCCCTACCGTGCCGATACCAACATCACCAATATCTTGCGCGAGCAGGCCGGCCCGGAAGCCACTTACCTCGCCATCAACCCGTTTGACGACGACAGGGGCGGCTATCAGAAATTTCTCGGCAACTCCTTCGACCGCAAGATTTTCTTCCCCAAGACAAATCAGGACCCCAAAGCCTCCATCTTCTACGTCGATATGATCAGCCGGCCCGAGATCCTTGTGTTCATGCAGCTTGGCGTGGAAGGCATCAACTATGACGTAGTTGACGGCGTACCGGTAGCCAGGAACTATTCGGCGGATGACGATCCGGCGGCCTTTGAGGCCTATGTGCCCTATATCCTCAACTCCGTCTACAACATCGACCTCACCCCGGTCATCAACGGCTTTTACGCCGGCAATCCGCTGACCGCGGGCGCGTATGCCACAAACTACAGCGGGATCGAGCCGAGGCTGATTTCCGAAGCCATCGAGGAAGGCCGCAGGGACGGCTTTGTCCGCCCCAACTTCAATGTGGGCGAGATCACGTCAGAATCCGGGAAGTCCGCGGTACTGGACGACAAGCGCGACACCACCTTTAACCAGTCAATCATCGCCTCCCCCGATGCTTTCGACAGCACTTTTGACACGGGCATGGCCGACTACCTCGCTTCTGGCGGGCAGGCCATCATCGACGAGCGCTTAGAGAGGTATGAAAGAGCTTTCCCCGGCGAATAAACTGACAACCAACAAAAACCGCCCTGTCGGGCGGTTTTTGCTGTGTTTATCCTTCAATTATATCCCGCATGTCATATAGCCCCGGTTTGGCCACGCCTGCCATGAACAGCGCCGCGCGTACCGCGCCTGCCGCGAAAACCTCCCGCGACCTTGCCGAGTGACCGAGGGTAATGATCTCATCGTGCCCCGCAAATACGACCTCATGCTCTCCGACGATAGTGCCGCCGCGTATGCTGTGGAACCCGATCTCCTTGCCGCCGCGCGGCCTGCGTTCCGGCTGGCGGTTATAGGCCGGTTCCGGCTGATAAGGCAGGGCGCCGGACAGCGCGTCGCAGAGCATCAGAGCGGTGCCGCTGGGCGCGTCTACTTTGTTGCGGTGGTGCCGCTCTATAATCTCTATGTCAAAATCCCTGCCTAAAATCGCCGCGGCGGTTTTGGCAAGCTCCATCAGCAGGTAAATGCCCAGCGACATGTTGCCGGAGCGGAAAATAGGAATCCGCTCCGCCGCCAGCTCAATCCGTGCCAGCTGGGCCGCGTCGTAGCCGGTGGTGCAGAGCGCGAGCGGGACAGACTCTGTCCCGCAGTAGGCAAGCAGCCCTTCCAGAGCGTCGGGGCTGGAAAAATCCACGACCGCGTCGGGGCGTTCCGGGTAGCCGGCCGGGCCGGACACAACAGGATAGCCAAGCGCCGGACCACCGGTGAGGACATCACACCCGGCGATAATCTCTATATCGTCCCGCCCGGCAATCAGCCTTGAAACCGTTTGGCCCATGCGCCCGTTGCAGCCGCAGAGCAGTATCTTCCGCATCTGTCCTTACACCGCCAATCCGTAGTCCTTCATAACCGTTTTCAGCATCTCCAGGTTCTTCGGCAGCATGTCGCAGAGCGGCATTCGGCAGACGCCCACATCCATGCCCAGCAGATTCATCGCCGCCTTGACCGGAATCGGGTTGACCTCGTAGCCGAGAGCGTCCAATAACGGGATTGCCTTTAGGAAGCGCTCTTCGCTTTCCTTGACCTTGCCGTCCAGCCATAATTTGCAAATGGCCTGCATCTCGGCAGGGATGATGTTGGTGGCTACCGAAATCACGCCTAAACCGCCGAGAGCCATAATGGGCAGCGTCTCGTTGTCGTTGCCGCTCCAAACAAGCATGTCGTCGCCTAAATGGGCGCGGATCTGCGCAATCATCTTGAAGTCGCCCGACGCCTCCTTGACACCAACGATGCGCTCGTGCTTGGCGAGCTCCTTGTATGTATCCAGCGTATACCCCATAACGCAGCGCGCGGGGATGTGGTAGAGGATGATCGGCTTATCCACGCGGTCGGCGATATAGTAGTAATGCTTCACCAGCCCGTGCTGGGTTGTTTTGTTATAATACGGCGTGACAACCAGCAGCGCGTCCGCGCCCAGATGGCAAGCCTCCTGGCTCAGATACAGAGCATGTTCCGTGTCGTTGGAGCCGGTTCCGGCGATAACAGGCACACGCCCCGCCGCTCGTTTGACCACGTATCCAACCGTCCCCAGATGCTCCCCGTCATTTAACGTGGACGCTTCGCCGGTGGTACCGCATACGACGATGGCCTGTGTGCCCTGTTCGATCTGCGTATCGACCAACTTGCCCAGCTTGTTGAAATCGACCTTGCCGTCACGAAACGGTGTTACAATAGCGACGGCAGATCCGGTGAATACGGGTGTTTTCATGCAAAAGCCCCCTTAAATATAACCTTCCGCGCACAGAAGCTCAGCAAGCAATACCGCGCCCCCGGCCGCGCCTCTGAGCGTATTGTGCGAAAGGGAAATAAACTTAATATCGTATTGTGAATCCTCGCGCAGACGCCCGGCGGAGACGGCCATGCCGTTCTCCAAACCCCTATCCAACTTTGTCTGCGGGCGGTCTTCATCGGTAAAGTAATGGATGAATTGCTTGGGCGCGGACGGCAGTGCCAGCGCCTGCGGGATGCCGGAGTAAGCTCTCCAGCGGTCGGCGACCTCTTTCAGCGACGGTTTCTGGGCGAACGACGCGAAGACCGCCGCCATATGCCCGTCTGTGACCGGGACACGGACGCATTGCGTGGTGATCAAAGGCTCGTTGGCCGGGACAATCACGCCGTCCTCGATATTCCCCCAAATCTTCAGCGGCTCCAACTCCGACTTCTCCTCCTCGCCGGGGATAAGCGGGATGACATTGTCAATCATCTCGGGCCAGCTCTTGAAGCTCTTGCCCGCGCCCGATATGGCCTGATAGGTGCAGGCGAGCACCCTCTCCACGCCAAACTCCCACAGCGGGTGCAGGGCGGGCAGGTAGCTTTGCAGGGAGCAGTTGGACTTGACCGCGATCAGGCCGCGCTTGACGCCCATCCGTTTTCTGAAATGCGGGATGATCTGGGCATGGTGCGGGTTGACCTCGGGGATGATCATCGGCACGTCGGGCGTAAAGCGGTGGGCGGAATCGTTGGAGATTACGGGGCACTCCAGTTTGGCGTAGCTGTCCTCGAGCAGTTTGGTCTCGCCTTTTGACATGGCCATCGCCGAAAAGACAAGGTCTACGTTCTCCGCAACCTTTTGACGGTCGGCAATCGCGTCCAGCACAGTCAGCTTCGCCGTTTTGGGAGGGACAGGCTCTCCTCCCATGGCCCAACGGCCGTCCATGGCTTCGGCGTATGTCTTCCCGGCTGAGGACGGGGAAGCCGCCACAGCGCCGACGGTAAACCACGGGTGACTTTCTAAAAGGGCGACAAAACGCTGCCCCACCGTGCCGGTCGCGCCCAGCACCCCTACAGTATACTTCTTCATAAAACCACTTCCTTCGACAAAAGGCTTGAACCTGACAGCTAGCCATAGTATAATACTACTGTATATGAGCTTGACCTGTCAAGGGAGATTTTTGAAATGAAACGTTTTATAGGGCTGATTCTCTGCGCCGCTGTGCTTTTGACCCTTATGCAGCCCGCCGCAGGGGCCTCGCCCGCCCCCAACCCGAGACTGCGGATCGGCCTCTCTTTCGGTTCGGGCGCGTTGGTTTCAGCCAATCTGGACAACCACACCGGCAGCGGATATGAATTCGGTTACCTCGACGCCGACATGCAGTTCATCCCGGTCGGCTCTACGGCGCAGAGCAAGATCACGATGGTCAAAAACCGCAATGTCTACCTCTCCGGCGGCACTTACAGCGATACGCCCGCCGATACGGCCATAGGGGCCTTCCACACCCCGCAAGGTTCCTATTCGTCCCGCGAAGAGGCCGAGGCCATTACAGCGGGGCTGCGGGAACAGGGCGTGCCGGCTTTCGTGTCGTACAGCAGCGGCGTTTGGCTGGTGCGGAGCGGCAGTTTTACCGATTCGGGCGGCGGCGCGCGGG
Organism: Oscillospiraceae bacterium; assembly: GCA_031254195.1. Taxonomy (GTDB): domain Bacteria; phylum Bacillota; class Clostridia; order Oscillospirales; family UBA929; genus UBA929. The sequence goes on along the minus strand of JAIRUW010000058.1, from coordinate 4,527 downwards.
CGACCGGCAGCAACCGCTGCATATCTGTCGTCGTCACCGGCACCACCGACATCCTCTTTCAATTCGACTATGGCGAGGCTTACCACTTCTGCGTACGCCCCATCGCCCCGGAAGGGGTGGAGGCGCAAACATGGCATCAGGCACGGCGCTACTACGGCATGTTCGAGTTCCGCCGCCATGACGGCAACAACCTCTCGGTATTCAGCGTGGTTAATATGCAGCAATATGTCAAAGGGGTCATCCCGTATGAAATGAGCCCCTCCTGGCCGGTAGAAGCGTTGAAGGCGCAGGCGGTCAGCGCCCGGAGCTATGCGGCCTCCAACTTGAACAGGCACCGCTCCGACGGTTTCAGCATCTGCACCACCGTCCACTGCCAGGTCTATCGCGGGACAGCGCAGGCCTCGGAGACTTCCGACCGCGCCGTTGACGAAACACTCGGGCATTATCTGACTTATAACGGCCAGCTGTGCGATACCTTCTACTACTCCTCAAACGGCGGCGCGAGTGAGAACAGCGAGAATGTATGGTCAACCGCCATCCCCTATCTGCGCGGCATAGTCGACCCCTACGAAAACCCCTCGCAGATACCGAGCTACCAGTGGCAATTCACGTTCACCAACGCCCAGCTCTCCGCCTACTTCAACCAAAACGGGCGCGCCAATTCCGGCGTATCCAACTTCTATATCGACCGGTACACCGCCATGGGCAATGTCTTGTCCGTGACCGTCCTGGACAGCGGAGGGGGGACGCTCGCCGTCTATACCAAAGAATCGGCCCGCAGCCTGATCCGCAGCCTTTCGGGGACCGGAAACGCCCTCTCACAGCGCTATACCATCACCTCCGGCGACGCTATGCTCACGGCGGTTTCGTCGGGCGGGCGGACGATGGCGCATACTGATTTGGGCGGCCTTTACGCCATAGACGGGAGCGGAAACACCGTACTGCTGCCCCCGTCCGGCGCGGTGAGCCTGATCGACCGCGCCGGGCTGCTCTACCCGCTGCCCACACAATCCAACCCCAACACGGGGGTGTACACCGTCAGCGGGCGCGGGCATGGCCACAATGTGGGTATGAGCCAGTGGGGGGCGCGGGGCATGGCTGATTTGGGGATGACATATGAGCAGATACTAAAGCATTATTTTACCGGAGTGGAGATTTCCTATGCCGGATAGGCAAAAAGCGCTGTTTTTTTCGAGACGCCTGTGTCTATACTGATAAAAGGATAGGTGACAATGAAAAAAGCTGTTTATTTGTTACTCACTCTTTTTCTTCTTGCTTCCTGTACGCCGCAGCTTGATGCAATCCTGGGTGAGGATGTAACGCCATCGCAGTCACCAGAGCTGTCTGCCGATTCATCGGCTGAGCCACCCCCTGTTGAGCCATCTATTGAAGAAACACCCGAACCTTCATTAGAGCCGTCTATTGATCCTATACCGTCAATAGAACCATCACCAGAAGCGACGCCAGAGCCAAGTCCGATTGCAGAACTTTCGCCGGAGCCTATACAAGAGCCTTCTCCCTCTCCAACACCGGTAAAGTCAAAAAGCACAGGTGGAACGTATAAAGACGAAAACATGCAGATAGTAACCTCATTATCAGAAATTGATAAATTTTCTGTGTTTTGGGGACATACGGGAGATAAAGTCCACATTAATCCTGATTGCCGTTCATTCAAAAACGGTGTTTTATTCGGAACGCTTGATGACGGCAAAGCGGCAGGGCGTACGGAAGGATGGTGCGGTTATAGTGATTGCTCAAAAGGGGAAACGGATGATGCTTTTAGAGAAAGAGGAAATAAACATATCCGAGATTGAGGTGCGATAAGAATAAGGTTGTATATGGAGTTAGGAGATTTTATGTGGAACAAATGAAGCGTAAAGTGTTAATCGTATATCCCGATTTTGTGGAAAACAACGCCGGGACAAAGCTCAAGGGCAGTTATTCGGAAGGGATTGCGTCCATTTCCGCGGTATTGAAGCAGGGCGGCCACGATGTGGCATTGTACCATATGAACGGCAAGGTGTCCAAAGAAGAATACATCAAGGAGCTGCGGAGTCAGACGCCCGACATCGTGGCTTTCTCCACATGGACAAGCGCGTATAAATTTGTTAAGGAGCTGCTGCTCTGGACGAAGGAGGAGGGGCTCTTCACCCTCGTCGGCGGCTACCACGCAACGCTCTGCCCCGAGGAGGTCATCGCCGACCCGGGTGTGGACTGCGTGTGCATCGGCGAGGGAGAATACCCCTTCCTCGACCTCTGCGACAGGTTTGACGACAAAGAGGCGCTCTATAAGATTGAAAGCCTGTGGTTCAATGTCAACGGGGAAACGATCAAAAACCCGGTGCGCCCGTTTATCGAGGACTTGGACACCTTGCCGCCGCCCGATATGGGGCTGTTTGACTTTGACAACTTCCTCTCCTCGCGCATCAAAACCGCCATCGTTATGGTGTCGCGGGGCTGTATCTTCGGCTGTACCTACTGCGCCAACTCACAGCTGCGCGCCGTTTACCCCCGCGCCAACAAATACGCGCGGTTCAAAAGCCCGCAGAGGGCTGTCGAATACCTGCAAAGCATATTGAACAGGTATCCCTACATCGGATATTTCAATTTTATGGATTCCATCCTCAACATGCACAAGGAATGGTTTGAGGAGTTTATCGTACTGTATGCCGAGAAACTCAAGATCCCCTTTTCCTGCCGCCTGCGCTTAGACTTGCTGGACGAGGGAATCGTGCAAAAGCTCAAGGAGGCGGGCTGCTATCTGGCGGATGTGGGCATCGAGTCGGGCGACCCGGAGCTGCGCAAAGACCTGCTCCACCGCCCTATGTCCGACGAGGTTATCATGCGGTCGTTTTCATATTTCCGTAAGTATAAAATCCCCACGCTCACCTTCAACATTGTTGGACTGCCGCATGAAAACATCCAGAAGAGCCTCAAAACGGTCAAGCTCAACGCGCGGATCAAACCTAACAAGATGGTCGTCAGCATCTTCTACCCGTTCCCGCACACCAAACTGACCGAAATGGCCAAGGAAGCCGGGTTCCTTCCCGAAAACGCGGACTACAACTCCGAGGTCGTCTGCAAGCAGCCGCAATACCCCGACAAGCAGATTCGTTTCGCCCAGCACTATTTCAAGATATTCGTCCGTCTGTTCAAGTTCGCCTATGCCTGCCCCAAGTTCATCGGCAGGCCGCTAGAAGCGCTGTTTGGCTTCTGGTTCTGCACCAAAGCCAAGCCGCACCGGTTTTTGGTAGCGTTGCACTCGGGCTGTATCAAGATGCTGCACGGAGCAAAACGGCTGTTGATGAAGCTGTCGCCTAAAGTGTACGTGGCATTGCGGGACAAATCGGTGAAACTGAAGAAAGCAAAAAAATAGAGCGCATTATAAATGCAGCCGTCCAGTTTTCTGGCGGCTGCATTGTTTAATTTGAGATTGGACTAACGCTTACAGAACCCTTTTCGCGCCCACATAGCGGTCTTTGTAATACCCGGTGTTGATGCTGCTGATCACAACACTGCGGCTTTTGCCGGAGCTGGCATGGACAAACTGCCCGTTGCCGATGTAAATGCCCGCATGGCTCACTGTATTTCTCGATGTGGTGCGGAAGAAGACGAGGTCGCCCGGCAACAGGTCGCTCTTGCTGATGGTTGTTCCGGTGTGGCGGTACTGGTCGAGGGAGGAGCGGTTGATTTTATAGCCGAACTGCTTATAGATATAGGAAGTGAAGCCGGAACAGTCGAACGCACCGGGACCCGCCGCGCCGTATTTATACGGCTTGCCTAAGTAATTCAAAGATTTTGCCACAATGTCGCGCCGGGTGTCGGAGACCCCCGCGGAATCCAAATTGGAGAGCGCGTTGGCGTGAACGGCGGAGGAGGTGGCGGATGTTTGCTTCGCGGCGGTCGATACCGGAGATTGGCCGTCTGTATAGATGGTGACAAGGTCGCTGCGGATGTAGCCGCTTTGTTCTTCATATTTTACGGCATACCAGCCGTCTTGGATACCGGTAATTTCCACCTTTGTATTGACCTTGAGTGTGCGAATCTTATCGCTATCGGTGGTGGGCTCGGCGCGGAAATTGACGGAGGATTCGTTTACGTAGCCGGTTTCGCTGACGCCGCCGTCCTGGATGGTCAAATAATCGGCGGACATATAGCCTGCCTGCCCGTTATAGAGGACCGCGTACCAAGAGCCGTCGTCGTTGACGATGAGGTCTTGTTGCGTAACGGTGACGGAAGCGCCTTTGGACGCTGTGGTAATGATCGTGCCGGTGAGGAGGGGATCTTTGCGCAATCTCAGATTGTCGGTCGTCTTCCCGATGGCCGCGTATTCGGCCAGCGCCGCGGATATCAGCAACGCGAGGGCAAGGACAAGCGCCGTGGAAACCTTGAGAACTTTGGGCATTGACTATGTACCTCCAAACAAATCAGTAACAACGCGTTTTATTTTGTAACCGAATTGTAACACATAGTTTTCGATCTGTCAACATAATTTTTTCATTTTTGTCAATATTTTTTGAACGGCAC
>JAIRUW010000050.1 GCA_031254195.1 Oscillospiraceae bacterium | reverse complement strand
CCTACGCCAGGCTCGCTTTCCACCGTAATCCTGCCGTTCATCATATTGACAAGGCGCTGTACGATGCTCATGCCCAAACCGACGCCTTCGTTTTTTTGGCTGGCCGCTATGCCAAATTGGGTGTATTCCTCAAAGAGGTTTTCTATCTGCGTCTCCGTCATACCCTGCCCTGTGTCGCTCACCCGGAGGATCAGCTCCACTTCGGATTGATTGGGAGAAAGCCCGGCCATGACCGAAAGCGCTATCACCCCCCTCTCCGTATACTTGAACGCGTTGGAGAGCAGGTTGTTTAAGATCTGCTTGATGCGAAGCTCGTCTCCATACAGCTCTGAGGGTATCTTTTCATCCACTTCCAGCTGAAAGGAAATAGGTTTGCTGCCCAATCGCAATATATTCAGATGAACGGCGTCGTTAATCAGGCTGGGGACGTCATATTTGACGGGATTTACATTCATTTTGCCCGCTTCGATTTTGGATAGGTCAAGCATATCATTGATGATGTGTAACAATGTATAGCCGGCGTCGTGGATCTTGACAAGGCCCTCCTGCACGGTGAGCGGGAGGGTTTCATTATGGAGCTGAATCTCGGTAATGCCAAGGATCGCGTTCATTGGCGTGCGTATTTCATGGCTCATGGTGGCTAAAAATCTGTTCTTTGCCTCGTTGGCATTGACCGCCTGCTCTTTCGTGTTGATCAATTCGGTTACATCCACCGAATACTGCAAATGGGCCGTCTTCCCGCCCGGCCATTCGATATAGCTGTCGGTATTGCGGTATACCCGCCCGGTCAGGGGGTTTCGTTCCGTCCATACAACGGGCGTATCCGGCTCTTTGTCAAGCTGGTGGCAAGGGCAGAAAGAGCACCTTTTCGTCAGCCCTCTTTGAAAGATCTGATAGCAAAACCGGCCTATATATTCGTTCTTTATGTTAAAATGTCTCTTCATATTCTCGTTGACAAAAAGCAGTTCCCCGGTATCGGGTACGGTGACATAGATCATGGCGTCAATGGTGTTGAGTATGTTTTTCAGCATATTGCTGTTTCTTTGCGCTTCTTCCGCTTCCCGGTTTTTTTCTTTGTTTGCTTGCAACTCGCGGAAGTGATTGATCATCTGTACATAATTTTGCACGCGATGCTTGATGATGGAGGGTATAAAAGGCTTGCCGATGCAATCGACAGCCCCGTATTTCAACCCTATATCCATATTTTCCGCGTTGGTATAGCCGGTTATGAAGACGACGGGGATATCCCTTGTTGCCTCGGACTCTTTCAATGCGGAAATCGCCTCAAAGCCGCTCATTTCCGGCATTAGGATGTCTAAAAGGATCAGATCCGGTAAAATCCTTTCCGCTGTATCAATAGCGGCAACACCGCTTGACGCCGTATAAAGCTCATACTCGGAACCAAGTATCTCCGATAATTCCTGAAGATTCGCTTCTTCATCGTCCACGATCAGCAGTCTGCTCATCAGGACTCATCCCCTCCAATATTCCTAAACTGACCCCTCATCTCATAAAATAAATCCGCAATCACAGGGTCAAAGTGCTTGCCCGCGCTCTCCATGATAATGCGTTCCGCTTCCTCGGGCGGAAACGCCTTTTTGTACGGCCGCTCGGAAATGAGCGCGTCGTATACGTCGGCAATCGCCATGATACGCCCTTGCAACGGGGTCTCCTCCCCTTTTGTCCCGTGCGGATATCCTCCGCCGTCCCACCGCTCATGGTGGAAGCCCGCAAAAATTCTGGCGTTGTAAAAGAACGCCTCCTCATCCGTCTCCGCGGCCATCTGCTCAATAATCCGCTCACCTTCGGTGGTATGCCGCTTGATTGCCTCAAACTCTTCGGCGGTCAGCTTGCCGGGTTTATTTAAGATCAGATCGGAAACGGCTATCTTCCCAATGTCGTGCAGACGCGATGAAGAGACGACCATGTCTATGTCCCAACTTTGGATAATCTCGGTATGCAGACCGCGTTCCAGCAAGGTATCGATCAGAAGCCTAACATATTTTGTTGTGCGTTCCACATGGCCGCCCGTGACGTTGTCACGGCTCTCGACCAGCTCCGCCATGACCGAAATGATGCCGGTTTTCATCTTCCATAGCCGGGCCGTACGTTCACGGATCAATTCGTCAATATCCAAATGCGTCTGGATGCGGTTGAGCAATACGGGCGGTGAGAACGGTTTTGTGACAAAATCGACCGCGCCTAGCTCAAAGCCATAGGCCGCTTCGGCGGAAGTGTCGGATACCCCCGTTAAAAACATGACCGGGACATCCATATATGAGGCGTTTGACTTCAAGCGCCGTAACGCTTCCAACCCATCCATCCCTGGCATTTTGATGTCAAGCAGGATCAAGTCCGGCTTAAATTTCTCCAAAAGAACGAACATGCGCGCCGCGGACGACATGGTAATTACTCTGTGGTGTTTTTCCAGCACATTTTCCGCAACCGTTAAATTTGTGTCATTGTCATCAACCACAAAAATGGTTTTCAACATAACCCGACCTCCTTTCCTGCTTGATTTCTTCCGCAATACCCGGCCTGACAGTTATCATAGTATACTACATTCACGCACAATCGACAAGATGTAAAACACGGGATACGGCTCACCGCAAACGCGCTTTAGAGCTTGACGCTACTTTTATCTTTGTGGTATGTGTCCGCAGAAAGGCGTCCTCGGCTGTTGTCATCATCGTCTCGTCCGCTTTGATATACCAATCCGCGTCGGACGCCGCCTTTACCGGGCGGTGTTTCTTTATTTCCATAAACATAGCCGAGGCAGTTATGCCACCGCCGCCAATGAAAAAAAATAACACGACCGTCAGAATATCCTCGATTCCCATTTCCACACCCCCTATATTACGCCGAACAGCTTTAACGCCAGGCCCAACAACCCGCTAGCCGTCCCGCTCCCTAAAAAGACCAGTGTCCCAAACTTGACCATCTTGCCCCTGTCCATCGGCAGGTTGCCCAAAATCTTGCCCGTTTGCCCGTTCATCGCGAACAGATAGTCTGTACCCTCATAGATCGAGTGCAGCATCCATACCGGGAGGAGGCCGTATTTAGCCGTTACGCCTTCCACGCGCTTCGCGTCCTTCTGTTTCCGTACGCGGCTGTAGCGGGTGAGCGAGGCGTTGATTTTGTTGTCGGCGGAACCCTCAAATCGCCGCTTGGCGCGCTTAAAGGACTCATCCTGCGATACATCCCAGCGCTCAGCCAAAAACCCGGATAAAAACGGCGTGGCAAACGGTTTCAGCTCGGAAAAGTCATACGGCTCCACCGAATCCATCACATCGTCGGGCGTTTTGGAGGAGGCGTCCACCGGTACGTCCTGCACGGCAAGCTGCCCGGCGCGCACGATTCTGTAAGTGTCCGTTTTGGTGACGCGGTAATCGCCTTTGCGGCTGGTGGTAACGATGTCCGCTTCCCCGTTCACATCAAAATGCACCGTCCCGTCGAACAGCCAGAAGGGGATATACACCCCTGTCAGCTTCTCGATATTCTGGTCGGCGATATACGCGTTTGGCAAAAACCTCTTGCCCTTTAAGAACTTCTTAAATTGCTCCAGCGCCTTGTCTTTGGTATGCCGGAACGGAAGCACCGCCGATGGCTTGAACTCGCCGGAGACCTGGCTCAAAATGGTGACCGGCCTTTGGCAGTATACGCAGAAGGTCGCCGCCGTTTCCTCGGTCGTCACGACTTCTGCGCTGCAGTAACCGCACTTATATGTCACGACCACGGCGCCGCAATCCGCCTCTTCCCGTCTGACCTTGACCGCTACGGTTTCATTGAGGGCCTCGTCCGCCTCTTTGGAAAACCCTTTGAGGTCATCTTCGGTATGCTCTTTGTCGCACCATTCGCATTTCCACTTTTGCAAAGCAGGCGTAAACCTCAAGTCACCGCCGCAATTGGTGCATTTCAACGTAGCGGGCATAGCCTTACCTCCTGTTACACCCTATAGCGAATCTTTATATCTTGGTGCCGCACTCGGGGCAGAACTTCGGCGGGTTGTCCCCGTCCGGCGCGGTCCAGCTGCAACCGGGGCAAGCGGCGGCTTTTTTCGCGCCGCACTCCGTGCAAAATCTGCCCGGATTACCCGCGTGACCGCAGGCGGCGCATGTCCATCCGGCAGGGGCTTCGGGCTGTTTTGTGCCGCATTCCATGCAAAACTTCCCCGGGTTACCGGCGTGGCCGCACGCGCCGCATGTCCAGCCTTCCGCCGCGGACGCTTCCGGCGCGGACGGGACCGGCGGGTTTTGCGGTGCTTGCGGGGTTTGTGGCATCATTGGCGGTTGCGGGACCCCGTCCGTTTGACCGCCGCCCATTTGGAACAGGCCGGCGGCGTTCATACCTCCGGCGTTCTGCGCCATACCCATGCCCATAAACGCGCCTATCGCGCCGCCGGGGTTCTCCCCCGCGCTTTCCATAGCCGTAGCCTGTCCGGCCGCCAACCGCCCGGCGGCCATCACCGGATTGCTCAGCGCTCTGGCTTCCTGCAATTGCTCAATCTTCTTGGCCGACTGCTCGTCAACCGTCACGCTCTCCATGGCTAAGCTGACAATCTCAATGCCCCTGCGTTCCGCCCATTCGGCGGACATCTCCCCATTCAGCGCCTCGCCGATCTCGCGCGGATAGTTGATTAGCATGTCATAGGCAATCCCCTGCTGGGCAATGCGTCCCAGCGCCGGCTGGAGGGCGGATATGACCTCCGACTTCATCTGGCTTGTCAAGCTGTCCCTGCGGTATTCACCGATGGTATTGCCGGCGATGTTGGCGTAGAAAAGCAGGGGGTTTGTGATTTTGAAGCTGTACTGCCCAAAGCCCTGCACCCGCACCGTCATATGGAACTCGGAATCACGGAAAGGGATATTGCCCCAACCGATTTTATTGCCGATGCTCTCCTTGATGTTGATGAAATAGATCTTCTGCTGATCTGTGGGCGCGCCGCCCGCTAGAAAACGCTTGCCGACCTGTATAAATGAGGGGCCGAGGTCTTTGAGGCCGCCGCCCAGCAGCGAGGGCTGGATGGCGTTGTTGTATGTATACTGCCCCGGCTCGGCGCAGTAGTCGGCAATCTTGCCGTTTTCGATAATCAGCATACACTGCCCGTCGGCCACGTTGATTTTAGAGCCGTTGCTGATGATGTTCTCGCTGTGCTTGACATTCCCGCTCCGCGCCTGCTGCGGTTTTGTGCCGGGCCGCATCAGTACCTCGTGCGGCATGGAGTCACAAGTGAAAAAGTCTACCCATTGGTCGGCTAAGACGCCGCCCGCCGCGTTCACAATTGATTTGATCAATCCCATTTTTCTTGCCTCCTAATCATTTTATGTTGATGTCTGTAATCTCCCAAGCCTGCTCTAAATCCAGGATGACCTCATTGCCGCAGTAAGCGCACGATTTATCCCCAAGCCTCGCCACCGGCGCGCCGCAGTGCCCGCAGCGCAGGGCGGCGCTGCTCCCGCCCTCTTTGTCCTTAACTTTGAAGGTATATCCCGTTTCAAACCGCTCCTGATTGATCCTCTTGCCATCTTTCCCTCCGGCCGTTTCGTATTGGAACGCCGTCTGGAACTTGATGGTCGAGGAACCGTAGTGCTTTGTGTAATCAGAGATTGCCGTTCTATGTACGCGCAGGCCGGTGACCGTTATTCTGCCGTACCTCTGCAAGAACATCCCGCACTGCGCGTAGACTTTATCGTTGTATTTTTCCTGAAAAGCGCTCATATCCCCCGAATGCAGGGCATTGAAAATATCCCGGATGCAGTTTTCCACAACGCTTTTGGCTAAATCTACATTAAATTGCGGATAATCTTTCAGTATCCTCGGCAAATGAATCGAATCCCCGCCGCTGACCGACTTGGGCGTGAGCTGGGCGTTCATATCGGCGGCCCTGATGATACCGGCAATCTCGCCCGTCTGCCGGAGCGCCCTGCTGACCGGGTTATTGCGGATGGCACGGCGGACGCCCCGCCTGATACGCCTCAAGACAGTATATACAAGCACAAGAGCAAGCAGAGCGCCTATCACAACGGCGGCCGCCGGCGCGTCTTTGACCCAATCCATTATCGCTTCCATAGATACCTGCGCAGTGTCTCAAGCACGATGTCCACGTCAAGCGGCTTTCCGATGTGGCCGTCCATACCTGCCGCAAGGCAATTCTCCACATCGTCCTTAAAGACGTTCGCGGTCATCGCGATGATGGGAAGATTGCCGCCACGCTCTGCGGGCAGCGCGCGGATACGGCGCGTCGCCTCATATCCGTCCATCTCGGGCATTTGAATGTCCATGAACACCAGATCGTACAAACCAGGGTCTTTTTGGATCATCTCCAGCGCCTCCCTGCCGTTTTCGGCTATGTCGATTGCCAGCCCTGTGCCGTCCAGCAGGGAGGTCAGGATTTCACGGTTGATTTCGATGTCCTCGGCAAGCAAAACCCTCTTGCCCGAAAACTCCCCGCCCCTGTCCTCCGCGTTCGTTTCAGCGCCATCGCCGCCATCAGCGCGCGCATGAGGGCCGGCCCGCAGCAGTTTTACGGTAAACACAAATCGGGAGCCTTTGCCGATGTCCGAATCGATCAGTATCTTGCCTCCCATAAGCTCAATAATGCGCTTGGATATGGCAAGGCCCAGCCCAGTCCCGCCGAATTTGCGGGTCGTGCCGCTATCCGCCTGCTCAAACGCGGAGAACAATTTTTTCTGCTGTTCGGGGGATATGCCGATCCCGCTGTCGGATACGACAAAGCATAGCTCGCAGACCCCGTCTTTTTCTTCATTTAAGGATATATCTATGCTGATTGTCCCCTCTTCTGGCGTAAATTTTACCGCGTTTGACAGGAGGTTTACGAGAATCTGCGACAACCTTTGGTCATCCCCGATATAGAGAGAAGGCAAATCTTTACTAAAATGTATGGAAAAATTCTGCCGTTTTTCCTCTATGGGAAAGCTCATAATGGCGGCGATTTTTTGCAGTGTACTCTGTAAATCGAATGCGATTGCCGTCAGCTCCAGCTTTGCCGCCTCTATCTTGGACATATCGAGTATGTCGTTTATGATACCAAGTAGATGCTCCGCGGCTTCTTCAATCTTTCTCAGCGCATAGTCTTTGCGTTCCGTGTCTTTCATGTGCATCGCCACTTTGGTCATGCCGATGATGGCGTTCATGGGCGTACGCATTTCATGGCTCATGTTAGACAGGAAATCGCTTTTGGCGCGGCTGGCTTTCTGCACTACCAAGAACGAATCCTCTATCTTTTCCATCATCCGCTTATACTCGCGCAAATCCCGCGTATATCCGGCGACGACATAATCGTCCTTGTACTTGACCCGGACAAGCGTAACCTCGGTCGGCATAGGCGTGCCGTCCGGCATCCGGTGCATCCATTCAAATCTGCAATATCCTTCGCTAAACGCTTTATGGACAAACATAGCGGCCTTTTCCGCCGAACGCTGCCCGTCGGGCTGGACTTCCGGCAGCAGCTCTGAAAACCTGCTCATATACTCCTGCTTATTCCTGAGCCCATATAACTCGACCGCCGCTTTGTTGCAGTCTATGATTTTGACGTTCTTATCCCATAGCTGGCAGCACAGCGGCGTCGCGTCCAGCATGAGCTTGGTAAGCTCCTCCGCCCTTGCTACGCTTCGCTCCATCTCGGCGCGCATGACGGTATTCGCGAAAAGAAATGCCGCCGAACGCATCATCTCAGCGCTGTCTTCGTCAAAGGTGCGCTCATTGAGGCGGTCTTCAAAAAGCGCAGCCCCCCAAAAGGCGCCGTTAATGAAAACCGGCGCTACAAACGCCGACACGATGCCAAAGGATTGCAGCGTGGCGGCTTCCCGCGCGGTCATCAGACGGACAGGGCCGTTTGCCGCTCCCCCTTCCGCGAACAGGGTTTCCCAGTTTGGCGCATAGTCGGCATATCTTACATCGGGCAAAGTAGGTGGCGTTGTACCGCCGGAAACTCTATCCCAGCGGAAAATCTGCGATGAATGCAGCCCGTCCGGTTTTACATGATTGCGCCAAACAGACAGCCTGTCTATATCTAAGACGTCTACAATCAACCCGGCCCCTGCCGTCATAAGCTCCTCAAAGGAGTCTATGCTGTAGGAAAGGAACAGCGTGGCAAGATTGTTTAAGCCATCTGTCATTTCCTTGCTGCGCTCAAGCGCTCTGAACGCCTCCCCGGCTTTTTTCTCCTCTTCTTCCCGAATAATCGCGCCGGTGCATAGGCGTGCGGCGGAATGTAGGAAAGCAAGAGACGCTTCGTCGAAATCCCGCTCGATGGCGGTATCTAAAAAAGCGACGACGCCCCATAGCATTCCAAAGGTGATAATCGGCACCAAAATACATGTTTTCGTGCCTAACGGCTTCAAAATAAGGGCTTCATCCTCTAAAAACGATCCGGCACGGAGGCTTATGCACGCATCTTCCCGCAAAGCGGCGAGCCACCGTTCTATCGCCGTATTTCTGAGGACGACCTTCCATTCTTCGTCTACCGGCAGTGGTCCGCCCTTAGCCCTGTTCCATCTGTATATTTGCCCGAAGCCTGTGTCTTCCCCGTTGTCAGCGCAGATGACACGAAAAACCGCTATTCCGTCTAAATCCGCTGCGTCCGCTACAGGCCGCAAGCCATTTGTCATTACGTCTTCAAACATCGTTTCGCTGCGGGTACTGAATATTTCTACAGCTCTATGTAAAGCGGCAGCCATTTCTTCGCGGCGCTCATCCGCCCCATAGATTCTATTGTCAGAAACGTCCAAAACGTACCCCCCCTTTGAGGACAGGTGAGCCGGTCTGTATATTATACATTTATCCACATAGTATGACAAGTGGTTTTTTGCTTACGCCCCAAATCTGCAAACAGTATCGACTGCATCGCTTTTCCCGTACATCCCGCTAATATCACGGATAATACGATTGTTTTCCTCTAACACAACAGCATACACAAGAAAGTCATTCCAAAGCACGACTTCTTCCTTCCGCTTTTGCGAAAGGCTACTGAATTCATTGATAAATCGCTTCAACCCCGCTACTTTTTCGGTGAGCTCATTGCCTTTCGCTGTCCGAATCAGCTTGTTTCTCATGCGGATTCGATAATATGAAATGTTGCGGATCGCCCATAAATAGGGAAAGGTAAAACATAGCATTAAGGCCAATCCAAAAAGAGCGGCAAATTGAAACGCCTCTATCAAATCCGGCAGGTATTCAACATTGGAATACCATTCCCTTGATAGATCGCCCCATTCAACCGTCATAAATCTTTTGATTTTATCAAAATCCAACCGGAAAAATAAAAGCCCGAGAATTCCCGCAACAACAGGCAGTGCGAAACCACTTAGGCAACCTGTTAAACAGCATGAAACATAATGCTTCCCCGGCATACGTTTTTCTAACTTTGGGTCTTTCTCCACCAATCCGGCGTTAACAGCATCTTCAATCCGATTGCGCTTCCATATTGCTTTATCCGCGGCTGTCAAACTGCCGTTGCCCTGACGCAGCATATCGAGTAATTCTTGTTCACCGCGAGTCAATGTGGCATTGCCGGCATCACTGCGGATAATTCTCCCTCTTTCAAAATCCACTGCTTTTTTATCGTATAACCGCAATAATGTAGCGGAAATATCCTTATCATCCTCAACTTGTAAATCCATGAGTATGCTTATATCCGCGGGAGAAATACCTTTCAGAAAATCACGGTAGTATTCAATGCCGTGAACACTTGTGTAAGCGGCGAGTTCGCTATATGCTTTTTTTCTGCCGCTCAAAACAGCGATGACAACGGCCTTTGCAGGAAATGCAAATAAAATTACACACTCCATGCACATAATGATTATCAGCGCCATTAAGGTTCTGTATTCCCGTGTTTCCCGCAACTCAGGAGCAAAGTTATAATCGGAAAATGTGGCATAGGTAATAATAATGCCAACCAACAAGCCCACAACCGCAAAAACCGTATACGCGATGTTGGAAATCCGTTTTATTCGCCGCAGGTCTTTGGTGTCTACATATCGTTTTGCCATCAGAATTTGACCTTAACAGAAGCGCGGTCAGCTGCATCGGCTATGTAGTACCCCTCGTCACGGAACCCGAATAAAGCCGCAAAAATGTTCGTTGGGAACTGCTGTATTTTGTCTTTATAGAGCATGACTGTGTCGTTGTAAAATTGCCGCGCATAGGCGACTTTGCTCTCGGTTTCCGAAAGCTCTGTTTGCAGTTTGAGGAAGCTGCTGTCCGCCTTTAACCCCGGGTACGATTCGCTGAGCGCGAAGATGCCCGGCAAAGCGGACGTAAGCTGCGCGTTTGCTTCCATTGCCTGCTTAGGCGTGTTGGCGTTCATCATGGCGGAACGAGCTTTCATTACCCTTTCGAGTGTTTCCTTTTCATGGGCGGCATATCCTTTGACACACTCGATGAGGTTTGGAATCAACTCCGCTCTGCGTGTTAGCTGCACATCAATCTGTGACCATTGGTTTTTCACCCTGTTGCGGGCCTTTACGAGGGAGTTGTAGGTCGCGATTAACGCTATCACCAAGATAGCAGCGATCGCAATGACGATGAGCAAAACCGGATTCATTCCTAAAATTGCATCAGGCATCCTGTATTTCTCCTTTTTTATTATTTATTGTAATATGGTATATCGCCTATGTCAATCACAAATCCTTTTGAGTTTTCCAAAAATCAAGCTGCCAGCAGTGTAGATTTGCTGCTGTATTTGCGAAAACAGATTCCTGTGCTATAATAAGGAGCATCCTGATAAAAAAGGGGGGCCGGAATGCAGAGCCAGCTCAAACACGTTACACGGGAGCGGGGCTTTCCGGGGTCAATATGGGGAATTGGGATTTAGCGGACGCCTGCAACTATATGAAAGGAATCATCCTGCCAGCAGCGCCCGATGATTTCGTGATTGCGGAGCCCTTCAGGCATGGCTTGCCGAACGATGAATTGATAGCGGGAATCAACGCGTTCCGCACGTTTTTGTGCGAGCTGTTCGATAGGCTTGCGGCCGAGAAGGACCGCTTTGACCCGAGAAAAGCCGCGCTGTACGATCCCGAAAACGGCGAGGAATCCCTTTGGAAGTGCTTTCCGGTGACAAAAGACCTGGCCGCGCTTCTGTTCTTCATCGGGCTGCACGGCAAGCTGGAAACCGAGCCGAATGTTGAGCTTGCCGTTTACGGCGCCGATCTGCTTGAAGTGCCCAAACCCAAGAGCGAGAAATTCTATGGGCTTAGGAAACTGTCGGGCAAGCGCTTGTCGGAGCTGTTTGAGTTCCTGTCCGAAATGAGTTTCTACTTTGAGGATTTTGACTATTTGGACAGGGTGGACTTGTCCAAGACAGGGCCATTCTATATCTCGTACGAGAACGACAATGATTTGATGATCGGCCTAAAACTTATGGCGGAAGCGCAGGCAAATATAATGGCCGAACACTATAGACTGGATTCCGCCTTTATGCGCTGTGATTTTCACCCGCTCGCGGACACGGAGCCGATAAAACATCAAATAAGGCTTATTGACTGCGTTGATACACAACCGCCGGAACTCCAAAGGTGGCTTATAGAGCTGGACGGGCTGCTGTTAAGCAATGGATGCCTTGCAACCGGCGAAAAAAGTGGGGATATTATATTCGCCTACACCTCCAAGAAAAGCAAAAAGTGGGTCTGCAAATTTTATTTTGGGGTGACAGGTTACCGGATAAGGCCGAACGTGGATTTTATTCGGCGCGCCAACAGCGCGGCATGGGAACTCCCCGAAACCATGCTGCGTGTTTTACGGGACAAATGCTGCACAAGCTGTTACGGCGGCCAGCCATGCACACACGGCGGGGCCTTTATGTTCACACAGAACGGCGAGGATTTTGCAGGCTGCCGCAGCCCGCACCACGAGGGCTATAAGTTCACGCTCGAAAACGCGGAGGACAGAGAAGCAATCATGAAATGGATTGGCTTGGAGCTTGGCATCCATCGCGCATAAATATTCATTTTTCAGTTTTCCGCCGCCTTTTGGCTCTCCTGGCCGACAGTGACGGCATACACGGTATACTCATGGAGTCCGTCCAACCCCAGCACCTCGTCACACCGCGCGGCATCGTACGCCGCGCAGCAGCAACTGGTCAGTCCCAGCGCGGCCGCGCTCAGCATGGCGTTTTGCCCCGCGTGGCCCAAATCAATCAGCATCACGCGGTGCGCCATCTCCCGGTAACGCCACTCCCCGCGGTAGGGCAGGCAGGAGAAGAACAATGTAAACGGGGCTTTTGCCGCCCAGCTTTGCCCGGCGAGCATATCGGTAATCGTGTCTCCCGCATTGTCCAGCGGGGCGGTAAACTCAACAGACACCCGCTTTTCGCCCACATGCTCCAGCGGCAGGTAGTGGTATATCCCCGGCTTCAAACCCTCTACATTCAAAACGGCGGCATACACCTCAAACGGATGCCGCGCCCCGCCGCTGGGTACGGGCCTGAGCGACGCGTACCGGTTTGCGCCGCGGATCGCCTGCACGCCCTGCACGCTCCAAAGCATGAACGCCAGCTGTTCCCCCGTAGCCGGCATGTCTGAATAAGCCCGCCCGCTCCGGCGGTTGTCCAGCAAATCGGTATAGGCCGTGGTCCTCACCGCGTTTTCAAACGCGGGCAGTTCGATAATCTCGCCAACCGCCGCCTTTTCCAATGGCGGCTGCGGCAGTTTCAGCTCCTGGTCGCTTTTTGTCCCGTCGTCTGATAGATCCGGGCATTTCATAAACATCCGGTTGTTTGTCATTTCATCCATACTATCATATCCTTTCATGGCCGCTCACCCTGCAGTGATTATCGCAAATAGGTCCGAAGTCTATTCATAACCTCATTGAAATCCAATGGTTTTCCTACATGCCCGTTCATGCCCGCCGCCAAGCATTTATCGACGTCCTCTTTGAACACATTTGCCGTCATGGCGATGATCGGTATGTCCTTGTCCAGCGTCCGAATATTGCGCGTCGCCTCGTAACCGTCCATTTCGGGCATCTGTACATCCATAAAAATCAAATCGTACTTATCCGGCGCGTCTTTGAATATTCGGATGGCTTCTTTGCCGTTTTCCGCATAGTCTATTTTGATGAATGTCGGCTCCAGCAGCGCGGTCACGATTTCACGGTTGATATCGACGTCTTCGACAAGCAGCAGATGGTAACGCTCGAAGCTGCTGATCTCTGTTGTTACAGGTTCTTCGGCTGCGCTTTGCGTATGCTCCGCTCTTTCCGCCTGTATGGTAAAGGAAAAAGTAGAGCCTTTCTCGAGTTCGGAGGTGATCCATATCTTTCCTCCCATCAGCTCGACGATACTCTTTGAAATGGCGAGCCCAAGCCCAGTGCCGCCATATTTGCGTGTGGTGCTGGCTTCTGCTTGCTCAAATGGGTTAAACAGGCGGGACTGCTGCTCCTCGCTGATTCCTATACCGCTGTCTTTCACATCAAATTGAATCATGCAAACATTGTTTTCCTCACTTAGCATACGCACGCTCACGCTGATCAATCCTTTTTCCGGTGTGAACTTAACGGCGTTTCCCAGCAAATTCATGATAACCTGCGCGAGCTGCTTATCATCGCATTTTAGGGTGTCGGGTACGTTCTTATCTATCTCCAGCGACAACTCCTGATATTTTTCCATACAGCGGAAGCGAATGATGGTAACGAATTTTTCCAGCATCTCCCTTAGATCAAACGCAACCGGCATCAGTTCCAGTTTATTGGCTTCGATCTTTGATATATCCAATATTTTGTTGATGATGTCAAGAAGGTGGGAAGACGCGCTTCTCAGTTTCCCAATCGCGTCATTTTTCTTATCCATGTCATCCGCCGATTCCGCGATGGCCGCCATTCCTATGATGGCATTCATAGGCGTGCGTATCTCATGGCTCATATTGGCTAGAAACTCACTCTTGGCTTTGCTTGCTTCCTGTGCCTTTTTGAGCGACGCCTCCACATCTTGGCGGGATTTCGTAATCGTACCGATCCCGTATTTGCCGATGAGGAACACGATTACGTATATAACGACCATACCGGTAAAATTGAAGACATCGTCTTCAAATGAGTACGCCAATCCCATCAAGGTATATCCAAGCAAAAACAAGCTGACGGCGGCGGTGATTGTGGTTACAGCCATTGTAATAAACAGCCCGACCGTATCATTGTATAGCAGGCTTAGTAACGCGCAGCCGATCAGCATGGTATATGTAAGCCGGTCCCCATTGATAATCAACACCAAAATGATTTCGGTTAAGGCGACGGAGAGCGGAATCATCCACGACATTTGTCTGCTGGATAATTTTTTCGTACCCGTCAAACTGAAAACAAGTGCCAGCATGACCACGCTGGCTATACTGCGCGGTATCCAGTAGACACTGTCTAGGAACGCCATATAAAAGACCTGTTTTGTCAATGTGTACAGGATCGCTGCAATCCGTGTCGGCTTTATGGCAGATTCCTTTGCAAAATCTTTGCTGTCCATATTAGCGTTTCACCCCTATTTGCAAACTGCCTCCATCATAACATAAATCCAAAAGAAAGTCACGCATTCAACAAAATACTTGCCGAATGCGCTTGATTAACCCGCGTGATGAGCTTTGTTCCGCTCATATTCAGGAATGCAAACGATACCAATACTTTGATCTTATTTTGATGAAACGCTATCGTCCGTAAAGCCCTATCTTTACAAATATCCGGCCTTTCTTTGATGTACCGCCGACTTCCAACAGCTTTGCGCGCCCCAGTCCACGTACCGATAGCAAAGCGCCCTCGGTCAGCTCTTTAGCGGACTGTAAACAGGGCTGATGATTCAAGCTCACGCGGTCGCTCTCAATCAGCTCGGCCGCTTTTGTTCTGGATAATCCGAACGCCGCGGACAGCACCGCGTCCAGCCGCAGCGACGCCACGGTGTCTGTTATGAGGGTCAAGTCTTCATGCCTGACCGGAAGCGCATTCAAACCGATTGCCGATACGCTAACGCTGACGCGCCCCGCTTTGGTAAGGTTTTCGGCGATATACCCGCTCATTTCGGGTAAGCATACCAGCGTGGCGCAGCGGTCTTCGCAGATAATATCCCCGATGGTGTCCCGTTCGATGCCCAATGCCATTATAGCGCCCAGTATATCGCGGTGTCCGAGTGTATCCTGCGGGCGCCATTCAATTTTCAACGCGGCAAACAGTGTGTCCCAGTCACATTCGCCCACGCCTAGCGTACGCTTGGCGTAGTCAGAATTCAGGAACACAGCGCGGGTCCGCTCGGCTTCCTCAAAGCCGCCGTCGAAGGTAATGTCAACAATGCCCTTTCGTCCCCGCCCGTGGCGGAAATGGAGCGCAGCGTCACGCTGCTCGGCGGGCGTAAGGAATCTTGAGGCGGCACAACCTGTTTTAATGGCTTTGCCCGCCAAGTCTTCTAGATGACCGAGTAATAAGTCTTTTTGCTCCATGCGGAATCAATAGCTTCTCTCAACTGAGAAAAGATGAAAAAAGCCGCCTTTCGCGCTTAGGTTTAACTGAGACAGATACTCAATCGCTACAGCGTCATCTTTGGACGCTTTCATTGCATTCTGAAAATCGTCTTCCGTTTCCCAAACAACCAAGTCCGCCCACATCTCGCCTTTGGTTAGCAATCTGCGGGAGATATAGCCTTTCTGCTTGGCAAGAAAATCGCTGTTGAACCTGTCGGACACAGGCAGAAAATCCTGCGCGGATACCTCTTTTTTGAGTTTGAACGCTACAAACTCGATAGCATTAGGCATATAAATCTGTCCTTTCACTTTAATTCCAGCAGCTTGTGAAACGCAGCTTCAAACTGCGCGTCGGCGTCTACCAAGTTTCGCATATCAACAGACGGTGTAGCCGATATTAATATCAAACGGCGCAATTAGCAGCTTTTGAATCGGTTTCAAGTGGTTGTCAAAAAACCACTTATTGGCTTTCCCGTAGTTCTCTATGGTGTCAAACTCCCAATAGGAAAAATACTTCACGCATTTGACGATTTTTGTCAGTTCCCTCGGCGGTTCCCCCAACTCAACCCCATCTATCGTGTAGAATCGTTTTAGGTATCGAATGCCAACACATCCGGGTTGCTGTCTTTGATCGTCCACTATGGTTTGGATGAGCGTTTCAAAATCATCTAACGTATCAGGCTTGACTTGAAAAAGTTTTACCTCTGAAAAACTCTTAGACATTGAGTGCCCCCCTATACTTTTTTCTTATGGAACGCAGACGGCACGAGCCGGTACGCTTCTTGCTTATCCATCTTGGTGATGTATCGCGTGGCAATCCTCTCACCGCAGCCCGGGCAAAATATCGCTCCGTGGTACTGAGAGAAGTCGATGGAGCCGTCGATAATCCTATCGTTATACATCTTCACGAAATTGCTCTCGCCGACCTTCTGGTAGTTGGCGATGAAGCATTTGCAATAAGCGCAGGTCACCTTAAGAGTATGACTGCCTCTGATTTTTTTGCAGTTTGGGTTCTTGTAGATTTCCATATTGATTTATACTTTCCTTACCGGATGCCGGATTACCGTTTTCAATTTCTCCGTCGCGGTCTTACGCGGGTCGGAGAGATATATCTCGTGATGGCGGCGGATTTCATTTATATCTATCACGTAACCGTTATCCACGGCGTATTGATCCATCGCGGCGATGGTCGCAGGCTCGTCGTCATATGAACCAATGTGCATGACTTGGACGCATAAGCCCTCGGTGTATTGAATCAGCCGTGCCTTCGATAAATCGAGAGCGGGCTTCTTCTTGGCGAGCGCGGTTTTTGCGGCCTCGAAGACCTCCGGCGTCACGAAGTCCGGCTGACGAATCAATGCGGTCCAGATGAATTTTCCTTTGTCTGTTATCGCGGCGCCGCCGCCTTTGAAAAACGCATCGTCAACATTCCAAAAACCCTCCAGTGGCGGCACGACATATTCCATAACCGCCTTGTTACTCATCTTGATTGTCCATGAAAAACCGTACAGCACTTCTATGGCAGTGACATACTCCGCGCTTGTATTCGGGTCGCCCTTGCCGTCTATGGCGATAAAGGTCATCTCCGGCACGTCGATGATGGACGGAGTGGTTTTGGGTTGGTAGAGGTCTTTGCGTTCTTTCTTGAAATCGGTCATATCGGTTCACCTCATCGGCATGGTTTTCAAAGCACCTTCACAAAAAACTTCCGCTGTCTCGGCCCGTCAAACTCGCAGAAATATAAGCCCTGCCATGTTCCGAGCGCCAGTTTCCCGCCTTGAATGATGACAGTCGCGCTGGAACCCATTGCCGACGCTTTCAAATGCGCCGCGCTGTTGCCCTCGCCGTGTTGAAAATCCGGCCGGTCGGGGAACGCGTTATTCAGGCCGAGCAAAAGGTCATGCACAACATCGGGGTCTGCGTTCTCGTTGATGGTGATCCCCGCCGTCGTATGCAGGCAGAACACCACGGCGATGCCATCCGTGACGCCGCTCTTGGCAACAGCTTCACGGACTTGCGGAGTGATGTTATAGAAGTTTTCGCGGGGTGTAGATAGAGAGTATTCAAAGTTCATCCTTACCTCCCCCTGTCTTTCATCAGCCGGGAGAGGCTGCGGTCATACGACTTCTCCGCTTCTTCGGAAAAGAAGCAAGCGGGAAACTCGCCGCCTTTCAAGTGATACGCTATGCACTCGCAGCACTTCCCGCGTCTAGGGCAGTTGTAAGTACAGGTGCATTTCATGGACTTGTTGTGTTCACAGGACATGACAATCACTCCTACCTTTTCTTCTGAAGAAGAACAAAATGATAAAAACAAAAGCAATCGTGATGCCTGCAAATACCGTTGTGCTTCTGTAAAATATCGGAAATTGCCCTGCTTTCAGGATATATGTTAAAAATGCGTTTGGCAGATTCACTAAATATGAAACGACTACATTTCCGCCTGACAGCTTGAAAGATAAAGCAAACCCTATCCCAACCGCGAATAGTATCAATAAATCAGTAATCGTTCTAAACCCCGGATAGCCTAAATGGTATATTGAAAAGAAGAATCCAGAGAGCAAGACCGCCACAATCCAGCCATACTGTTTTTCCAGTCGGATCTGCATGTATCCTCTGAATAGAAACTCCTCAAAGAAGGTCGTCATAATAAGCGGTACGCAGCTTATATAGAACAGTTCAAACTCAATAGCTGCTAAGTCCAGCGGTATTAACTGACCGCCTATTGAAAAGACAATAAAGCTAACAATGATGATTAACTGCTTTAACCCAAGTCTTTTAATCCCAAGCGATTGAAGCGTTCCATTTTCTTTGTAAACGAACCACAACGGCAACGCTGTACTCAGCAATATACCGTAGCCAAAATTATAGAACAGATAAAATCCATTACCTGCAACCATGTTCGCCAACGAAATCGCCGCAATAATCCCGGCAACGATTAGAAATGCTTGTAGAAGAAATTTATGTTTCTTCATGTAATCCACCTCTAATGAAAGTCTGCAAGCACATTGTATTCTGTTTTCACACCCGTATCGGTACGCCCATCGCGCTGCGGGGGGCGACGGTCAGCGATACGTCGCGTCCTACGCCGATCCCGTTCTCCAAAAGCCTCCGGGACGCCGTCTCCTTCGCGATGCCAGGATGGTTGTTGTCTTTGGAAAGATGGCAGAGGGTTACATACCGCGCGCCGCCACGGGCGGCCGCCAGCGTCACTTCCGCCGACGCGTCGTTGGACAAATGCCCATTGGGTCCGAGGATGCGCTTTTTGATGAAAGCCGGATAGCTTCCGTTCCTTAGCATGGTCTCATCGTGATTGGATTCGATCAGCAGGCAGTCGGCTTGGCTAGCATGGTCGAGCACCGCTTTCGTTACATGCCCCAGGTCTGTGCATACGCAAACGCGAAAGCCGCCCAGATGAAGCAAGTACCCCAGTGAATCGGGCGTATCATGCGGCGTGGCGAATGGAGTAACCCCAATGTCTCCGGCGTTGAACTCCCCTGTTATCTCCCGTATGTTCAAAGCCGGAGCCTCGCGCCGTATGGCCTGCGCGGTATACGGCGCGGCATACACATCCTTCCGCAGGACGGCAAGCCCAGAGGTATGGTCTCCGTGTTCATGGGTGACCAGAACACAGGACAACTCACTTATGCCCAATTCCCACAAAGCGTTTTTGATGCGCTTAGCGGAAATCCCTGCGTCCACCAGCAGGTAGGTTGACTTATATCCGATCAAAACCGCGTTTCCGCTGCTTCCGCTGGCCAATGTGCAGATTAACCCCATTCAGTTCCGTCCCCTTGCAAATATGAGGATAGTATAACACATATCATCCGGCAATGCCAGTCTCCCGGACGGTTCGGTGTTCTGCTCTGATGACAGAACAAGCAACGCTGTGGGCATATCAAACGATATTCCCACAACGTTGTTTAGTTTGGCCCAATAAAATGGTGCTTCGTTACGTCGCGACCGCAATCGGCGAGTTTGCCGTCCTTGAATCCGAACCCAGTGAATCTTGTGCAAAGAAGGAAGCATATGTATAGTAGTTTCTTCCGGCTACCCCTTGATACGTAAATGTGTACGTATGGCTGCCTGCCGTCGCGTTGGGGTTATACTTGCCTGAGTGCACTGAAACCGGTGACCATGTGCCGGTGGTTCCGGCCCGCTCATACAGAGTAATCCCTGGGAAGCCGATTTTGGTCATTCTTGGGTGTGTGCCAGCTATGTTCACTGTTACTTCTATCTTACCGCTGTCGCGCGGAACAATGGTAATCGAATAACTGTCTATTTGATCGCTGGCACGGGCGAGAGCGGGTAAACTCATAGAAAGGAGCATAATCGTAAGAAGAAGGGAAGTAAGTTTTTTCAACGGATAACCTCATTTTCAAATTGAATCAAGGATTTTTGTTAACTCCTCGTAAATAAGATTGCCTTGAATCTGGATCTCATGGAGACCATCATACCAAAGCGCCTTTGTTCGGTCCACATTAGAGGTAATTAAGTAATGCCCTTTATATACCTCCGATTGCTCTTCATTATTGATTTCCGAAAAACTTGCGGTTGTTGCGATTCGTTTTATGCGAATCGAGAAAAAACCATCACCGCGCACAAACCAAGCAATAATTATGGAAAACTCATTTGGTTCGTCCGGCTCAATGGTGTCATATCTGTACCCGTTCGGGATATACGTCGGAAGATTAACTCGTATACCTACGTTTTCCAGTGTAGCTTGTAAGCCTAAATACTCTGGATTTAGCACGGAATCCTGTCCGTCTTCACTAGGCGTACCAAACACAAAATATACAGCATCTTTAGACCACTGGGCAAGCGAACCGAAAAAGTCAAACCCGGAAGCATAGGCAACGATGCTATTTAGGAAGAACGCCAAAGTGACAGACGCGGCGACCAAGGCGGGGCGGACGAACTTGCGCTTTGGTTTCGCGCGTGGGAGCGGCATAGGTGTTGCATCGAGCTTGTCCGCCAGTTCGGCTTCAATGACATCCAAAAGCTCTTCGATTTCCTCTTTGGGAACATCGGACGCGGCCAGAGCGCTCCGCAGGTGGGATAGTTCTTCAACTGTCCCATGCTGTAACAGAGCGTGTATGACGCCCTTTGCGTTTTCTTCGTTTGGACCGCCCATGGATTCGGCGATTGGCTCGGATGAAGGCACAATGCCCAACTCCTCTGCCTTCGAGAGTAACGCCGCATATTGCGCCCGTACCTCTTCTTCGGGCGGTTTTTCTATCTCACCCCTCTCTGTCAGTTCGTCCACGATGCCGTACAGGAGATCAACTTGGGCGTTGGTTATGGATTCCGCGTCAAGCGTCATGTCCATGAGTTGATTCAACTCTTCCGTCGTGGCGCGTTTAAGAAGTTCGCGCATAAAAGTCCTCCTATCTGTATATGTGAAAAAAAAGTCGAAAGGTATCAGGCCACGAAAAAAAGGGGGGAGGAATTAAATGGATACATTACTGCTTGTATGACAATCCAACTGCTTTTTGAGCCGCACCCGCGCCCGGCTCAACCGGTTCTTGACAGCGCTCTCTTTGATTCCAAGGTTTTGGGCAATTTCGCGCCCACTCAGCCTTTCCCCGTAAAACATGGCAAGGATTTTTACATCGCTGGGGCTTAACTCAGACAGGCATTCCATCTCACCGTCATCGAACACTTCACAAATACCACCGTCGTCAACGATATCGATTTCCGCAAAAAGGTCTTCCAGCAGTTTCTGTTGTTGATGGTTGTATTGTTTAATGATATTCATCGCGGTACGGACAAACCAACCACCGGGGTTGGGATGATTTCGCAAAATGCCTATACGCGGCAAGGCAATCAGGTATGTTTCCTGTACTACATCGTCGGCCCGGTTTTTGTCAAGCAGCCTGTACTTCGCTAAATTGTGAAGTGCATATTGGTTTTCCATGAAGTGTCTTTCAATAAAAGCCGCGTCGCTTGTGGCTTGTCCGCAGCTTTTGATTTCGCCCATATTCTCCGCCTCCTCTGTAGTATTATAGCACCTCTGTCAATAGAGGGAAGATCATGCCTAAAAAGATCGTGTACGCAAAAACAACGAACGCCCCAAACCGTTAAGGCTGAAGCGTTCCATGGCACGCTGGCAGGGACTCGAACCTCGGACCCTCTGCTTAGAAGTTAAAGAGAACGTTTTCCGAAGCGTACCAATCAGTATTCTACATCTCTTCAAATCCTTCTGCATACTGACTTTCCCGCTGTACCAAATCCCCTCACAATCCACCTCATGCCGTTGCTTATCTTGCTACGCTTCCACCTGTGTTTAGCAAGGTATTAGCTGGAAAAGGCAGGTACGTCTGACTATATTGGGAGGTACAGATTATGATAAAGTGCAAAACAATCGCCTTTGCCTTAGCCAAAGGCGGAACCACCAAGACGACCTCGAGCATCAACCTCGGCGCGGCACTCGCCTCATTGGGTTATAGAGTCGTCCTTGTCGATAACGACCCTCAATCAAATCTCACCAAAGCACTCGGCCATGAGCCGAAAGCGATTACACATACCTTAGCGACCAAGATGATGAACACGCTGGATAGAACAGACGGTATTCCCATTGAGGATTGCTTGATTCATTGTAACACAGTGGATTTATTGCCGTCAAACCAAAAGCTCACCATTGTGGAGAAACGCCTCACTATCGAGAGCAAGTCATCCCTCTTTACAGACGACGGCGATATACCGGCGGAACTGGTCATGCGCAAGACATTGGAGCCGCTGCGGGAACGGTATGACTTTTTGCTGATTGACTGTCCGCCCAGCGCCGGCCTTCTCACCATCAACGCGCTTGCTGCCAGCGACAGCGTGCTCATCCCGATGGAGGCACACTTCCTCGGCCTTGAAGCCGTTACGCAGACACTGGAACTCATCAGCCGGGTAAAGTCGATGCTGAACCCCTCCCTTGCCGTTGAGGGCATTCTGTTGACCAAATACCAAGACAGGACAACCCTATGCCGGGGTATCCGCGACTCTGTCTCCGAAACATACAGCAGTGATTTCCGTATCTTTGAGGAGCCAATCGCTTACTCCATCAAAGCGGCGGAACAGGCGGTACTGGGTAAGAGCATCTTTGAGACAGAGCCGCACAGTAAAATCGCGTCGGCATATATGTCCGCCGCGAGGGAGGTGGTCTCAAATGCCTCCTAAATCCCTTACGGAGCAAATCCAAGACAGAAAGCTGCGGTCTAAGCAGGCGCAGGAAACCCCACTTCCCGACGATCCGGCTAACAGAGCCTTAGACCGCGAGTATGACGCTCAGTTCAACCTTATGTCCTATGCGGAGGATGTCGTATTGGTATCCATCAACCAACTCCGCCCGTATTTGTAGCACCCCTTCAAGCTGTACAGCGAAGAGAA
>JAIRUW010000034.1 GCA_031254195.1 Oscillospiraceae bacterium | reverse complement strand
TCTACGCTCTGAGCCAGTCTTAGCATCTACCAAAATATCTTGGGTATTAAATGTATAGTCAGCCTTTGGAGAATGGGTAATCATAAGTATCGGCTCGTATAAGGAGCCAAATTTTGATTTTGACTGTACCCCGGAAGAATCATATACCCACACAATACGGTTAATCACAAAATACCTTTCGTCAACGTATCTATCGAGCGCCGACATATATTGTGTCGAGGACAAGAAATACATCGTTCCCGTCGGTTTTAGCACCCGCATACACTCATCTATCCATGCCTTGCACCAGTCGAGATACTCTTCTACATCGGAGAAAGAATCCTTTGAAACGCCAAAATCCTTGCCAATCCCATAAGGAGGATCGGCAAAGACCAAATCAATTGACCCCGTCTTTATTTTTCTGAGCGTGTCAATACAGTCTCCTAAAACTACACAGGAGGAATTACTTTCTTCCTTAATCAGATTATCAGTATTGTAAAAAATGTCAAGCAAATTGTTTCTATCCCTTCATCGCATATGTATTGCTTTGGAGAAAGTATACCACAAATTATGGGGAAGTTCAACCCCTTGACAACCCGTGTGGCTGCCGAGAAGAAAATAGTTCCAAGACGTGACAAATCCTCTATAACGTGCTATACTGGTAATATGGAGGTGTTTTAGATGAAACAGCAGTACATCCCACTGGAGAAACGCTCCAAACGGGAACAGCGCGAATACCACGCGGCACGGCGCGGGAGCTGGGGCGATGTGAACCCGGTAACAAAAAAATCCCCGGACCCCAAAGTCTACAACCGCAAAAAACACAGGCAACGGTATCAACATGAGCCGCTGCCTGTGTTTTTAGTCTGGGCCGCCTGACTTGAATAACTGTACATTATGCGGTATACTGTATACGAAAGCAGATGGTGAGGATATGAATGATACACTCTATAAATACGACACGGTAATTGAGGGCACCGATACCGGCGGCGGCGGCGCGTATGTGCGGTTTCCGTACGATATACGCGCGGAGTTCGGCAAGGGGCGGGTGTTCGTCCATGCCACTTTCGACGGCGAGCCGTATGACGGCAGCGTCGTCAATATGGGAGTTAAGAACGAGGACGGAAGCGTGTGTTATGTGATCGGCATTCTCAAAGACATTCGCGCCAAAATCGGCAAGCAGCCCGGCGATAGTGTCCGCGTAACCATCCGGGAGAGAGAGACGACTTGAAATGAATGAAATCGACGCCTACATCCGGCAATTCCCGGACGATACGCGGGAACGGCTGACGGTCATCCGAGAAATCGTCCGCGAGCTTGCCCCGCAGGCAACAGAGCGGATTTGTATGAGGATGCCGACATTTGATTTGAATGGCAAGTGGCTGGTCCATTACGCCGGATTTGACAAGCATATCGGCTTTTATCCCCAGCCGGAGGGTGTAGCGGCGTTCAAAGAGCAGCTGAAAGGCTACAAGACCTCAAAAGGTTCGATACAGTTTCCATTGGATAAACCGCTTCCGGCAGAGCTGATTCGAGAAATTGTTGCGTTTAGAGTGGCGGCGCAGACATGACGAAAAAAACTAGGATATGAAGGCAGTAGAATCGGGTGCGAGGAAACACACAATGGGGAGGTGATCAGGATGAAATTCAAAAGCGTAGCCGCGAGGATATTGACCTTGGTGCTGCCTGCGATCATCATCACGATCATCTCATTTGTTGTGCTGAACTATATCTATACCAGCTCCCAAATCAACAGGTCCATTAGCGACCGCCTACAGGAGAGCCTGACGGTCGCGAATCAGGAGATTCAAATCGAATTGCAAAAGAATACGGATATTGCCGCGAATATCGCAAACTACGCCAGAACGCTGGACCTCGCTTCCTTCGACCATGAAAAAAACCGGCTTTTTCTAAGCGGCTGTATGGCGCTGAGCGAAAATGTCTTTGGGGTAGGCCTGCTGTATGACCCGTATATGCTGGACCCGGGCTCCTATTATTTTGGCCAGTATCTGTTCGCCCAGACGGACGGAAAGGTGACGTATGTACCCAATTACGGCGAATACGTCGATTATGTCAGCACGGACTGGTATATGAACGCCAAACGGGAAGAGGGGGCCATCGTTTGGTCTGATGTCTACTATGACCCTGTGGTAAAAATATCCTTAGTAACCGCCATTATACCCTTTTATGACGAGGAAGGCCGGTTTGCCGGGGTTGGAACCGCGGATATGAATCTAAACACGCTGCGGAGCATGGTCGGCGATATTCGGATAGGAGAGACCGGGGAGGCATTTTTACTGGGCTCCAACGGCGAATACATATCCTTTCCCGGCGAAGACAAGAGCATCAATGAAACGATACAGACAGACCGGGACCCAGCCCTGGCACAGCTTGGAAAGGCGATGGAGGGCAGCGCTTCCGGTACGGAGACGCTGGAACTGGACGGCAGCAAACTCCTGGTGTATTACCGGAAGGTCGGCAATACCGGCTGGACGCTGGGCGCTACCTTTCATGAGGGTGAAATCAGTTCGTCCACGCTAAGCGAGTTTGCCTCCATCACGATCATTCCTATTATAGGGATACTGCTCGTGGTATTTGGTATTTTTCTCGCCGTCAAATACTTGCTCGGGATTGTGAAGAAGGTAAACAGTTTTGCCGGGCGCGCCGCGTCGGGGGATTTTACCACAATGATAGAGGTTACCGAGACAGATGAATTTGGACTGATGGAGCACAACCTCAACAAAATGGTCTCGGACATGATCGACATACACGCAAAGCATGTCCGTTCGGTGGAGCAGCTCAAAGCCGCCGAATTCGCCAGTCAATCCAAAAGCGATTTCCTCTCGCGGATGAGCCACGAAATCCGCACGCCGATGAACGCGATCATAGGCATGACCAGTATCGCTAAATCCAAGGAGGATAGAGAGGCGATGATGGGCTGCCTCCTTAAGATCGAAAGCGCCTCCAAGCACTTAATGGCGATCCTGAACGATATACTCGACATGTCTAAAATCGCGGACAACAAAATCGAGCTGGAAGAGGAGCCCTTCGACCTGCCGCAGACGCTGCGCAATATATACGACATGCTTTCGGTCAAAGCCGAGGAAAACAAGCATACATTTGAGCTGGTGATGGATCAAGGCCTGCCGCGGAAAATCATAGGGGATGAGATGCGGCTGTCGCAGATTCTCATCAACCTAACAAGCAACGCCATCAAATTCACACCGGCACATGGCCGCGTCTCCATAGAAGCGCGGGAAACGGAACGGGACGGCGCCTATACCGTCCTTCAGTTTTGCGTGCGGGACAGCGGCATAGGGTTTTCGGAGGAACAAAAAGAAAAGCTGTTCAAATCTTTTGAGCAGGCCGATAAAAGCATCACTCGCAAATACGGAGGGACAGGGCTGGGGCTTGCGATCAGCAAGAGCCTGGTTGAAATGATGGGCGGCGAGATTTGGGCCGAAAGCCAGCAACATAAAGGCAGCGTGTTTACCTTTACGATCAGGGCGCGTATAGAACTGTACGGCGGCTATGACGGCAACGCCGAACCGCAGGCGCCGCCGCAGACGTTTGATTTCAGCGGAAAATCCATCCTTCTGGCCGAGGATGTTGACATCAACGCGGAAATCGTGTTTGCGTCCTTGGAGGATACGGGGGTTTTCATCGAATGGGTCAAAAATGGGGCCGAATGCCTCCGCATGTTTCAAGAGCAGACAGATAAATTTGACTTGATATTGATGGACATCCAAATGCCGGAAATGGGCGGCTTGGAAGCGGCAAAGCATATCCGGCAATTGAACGGCGAGAAAGCCAAAAACATCCCCATCATAGCCATGACAGCCAACGCGTACAACGAAGATGTGGAGACATGCCTAAAAGCCGGCATGAACAACCATATCGCCAAACCGTTCGACATAATTCATCTGCGGACGCTGCTGCATGACCTGCTGTTTAGGGAGTAAACTCTAAGGCGTCAGCACAAACGAAAACTTTGTCAGCGCCTCGTATTTCTGTTTGGCAATCTCGATCTGGGCGTTGAAATCGTCAACGAGGGCCTGCACTCCGGCCTCCTCATAGGCTTTTACATATTCAGGCCACCCGGCGTCTATATCCCTGGTACCGGTGATGAACGCGGGCAGATATTCAAGAGAGATTTCCTTCAGCCGCGCGCGGATGTCCATAGACTCCTGTGACAGGGATATAAATACATAGTAAGGCGGAAGCTCGTTCCCAACTTCGGCCTGTATCCTGTCCGTTATGTCCCTCGCCTTCTGGAAATCGTCCGTATAGCCCGAGATTTGCGCGGTATAATCCATGAGGTTCGCGGATTTGCTTACCCATAAGCTGTCGCCGCCCCAATAACCCTGCCGCAGCGCTCCGCTGTACAGGAATTCAAAGCCGGGATATGTGCAGCGGCCGTCCTCGTAACCAAACAGCCTTGTGATCTTGTTCCACTCGTCCATGTCAAACACCGGGTTGCCACCGCCGCCCACGGTATAGTGCACGCCTTCTATGCCCTTAAAGATAAGGTCTTGCCCTTCGGGGCTGCCTATGAACTCGATCAAATCCAGCACAGCTTGGGCTTTATCCGCGGACGTTTGGGGGACGACCCAGTTCGCGGCGATATAGAAGGGCAGATAATTCTGCTTACCGATGTCCCCGCCGGACGTTTTCAGAAGCGGGCCTAAGGTGACGTCTTCAAAACCGGCGCCGGGGTGTGTCGCCCTGTACTCGCCCAGCGCCCACTGGTATTGATAGGGGTTGGTGCAGTAATAGGAAATACAGCCAATCATGTCGTTGGCCCAAAGCCCGATTGTTTCGCCAAAATCCGGCATATCGCCGATTTCCTTCGGCAATATGCCCTCGTCAACCATTTGGCGGAGGATTTTTATTCCTTTCTTGGAGGCGCCGGACGTCGTGGCGCAAAACCAGCTGCCGTCCGCGTTCTGCCTCATACCGGTCCAAGCGGCGCCGTCGGGATATTCAATCGCCGTATCCAGCGGGGCGAGCACGGAGTAGTTCATGTTTTGGAAGTTCTGAAGGTTCCAGTTGCGCGGGTACCAAGCGATGTAGCCTTTGGCCGCCGCGGCCCGGCCGTAATCCATAAATTCGTCAATCGTCGTTGGCGGCTCGTCAAATCCCGCCTCCCTGAGTATCTTCGTATTGTAAACCAAATCGCCTATATAGTTGTTGTACATCGTCGAACCGAAAAGCGTATAGAAGCCATACGCCTTTTCGGTATCCCCGGTGTACATCTCATTGTAAAGCCTGTAGATCGGGTCGTCCATCATAGAAGCCACAATGGGGTAACGGCCCGGGTCGGCCTTGACAAGCCCGTAGAGATCCACCAGCCATCCGCTGCCGGCCCATGTGCCGGTTTCCTCTTTGCCGCCCCAGTTCTGAATCAGGTCCGCCCCGCCGTCCGACGAGACGCTTGCCGCGATCTCCCTGTTATAGCTTTCGATGGGATATGTCTCAAATGTAATTCTGGTGTTGGTCGCCTGCTCGATTGCGAGGCGGATCAGGTCGTCCTCCGCGACATAGGAATCCAGCTGGATGCCATACATGCAAATCGTCAGCTCCACCGGGTTCCCGGCCGTCGGGCCGTTCTCATCCCCCGCCCTGCAACCCGCGCTCAAACCGGCCAATAGGAACACAGACACACATAAACATATAAAACGCCTTAGCATTTCGGCTCACCTTCCATTGACTTGGCATTTAGTCTTTCGCAACTCTCTGCTCCTATTATACAACAGCGGAGAGACGAATGCAAGCAAATGGAAGTATTGAGAAAGGTGCGGGGCGGATGGGCGATTCCTCAAACTGCTCTCAAACCATCTTACTCATCTCCCGCCGCAGCCGGGAGATGATTTTTTTCTCCAGCCGGGAGATATAGGACTGCGAGATGCCCATCATGTCCGCGACCTCCTTCTGCGTCTTTTCCGCCGCGCCGCCCAGCCCGAACCGCATGGTGATGATCTCCTTCTCCCTTTCCGAGAGGCGGGCAATGGCCTTGCGCAGCATTTCACGGTCGGCGTCATCCTCAATGGGGCGCTGGACGCTGTCCGGCTCGGTGCCAAGGATGTCGCTCAACAGCAGCTCGTTGCCGTCCCAGTCGGTGTTGAGCGGCTCGTCCAGGCTCACCTCGCTGCGCTGGGAGGAGGTTTTGCGCAGGAACATCAGAATCTCGTTCTCGATACAGCGCGAGGCGTAGGTCGCCAGCTTGATATTGCGGTCGCATTTATACGTGTTGATGGCTTTGATCAGACCGATGGTGCCGATGGAGATGAGGTCCTCGACAAAGATGCCCGTATTCTCAAACCGCCGCGCGATATAGACGACCAGGCGCAGGTTTCGCTCAATCAAGATGCGCCGCACCGATTCCTTGCCCTCGCCGTAATCCCGCAGCAGGCGGCTTTCCTCGTCGGAGGAGAGCGGCGGCGGCAGCGTGTCGGAGCCGCAGATATACATGATCTTGCCGGGGCGCGATACGCCCAGCCGCGCCAGCAGGCGGTGCAGGGCTATATAAAACCTCAGGCGGAGCTTTTTCATTTTTATGTCCCTCCTATATAGTGGATACAAGGGCGTCGATCCCCTCGGCCAGCGGCGTGGGCGATATGCCGATCAGGCAGCCGGGGCGGCGTTTTCCGCGCACGGTCACTTGGTCGGGACGGAACGCCAGCAGAAAGCCGCAGTCTACGCCCACGGCGCGGAATGGTATCAGGCGGAAGCGCGTGCCGAGGCCAAGCGGGCCCATCAGCTCCATTACCCCGGCGGGGTCGCGCAGCAGGGACGGGTCGAGCAATGCCGCGGCGGGGGGCGGGAGCAGTGCCGGCGCCGCGGAAGCGTCGAGGATGAGCACCTCCGCGCCGCTAATGGGGTCGGTCAGCGTATGCCCGCTGTCCAGCAGCGCCTTGACGCGAATCTGGCGGTTACCCCACACCGCCAAGACCTCCGCCGTCTCCCTTGCGCCGTGCCGCCCCATATGCTTGAACGCCAGCGTCAGTACCGCGTAACTCAGCCCTGCCGTTAGGAAGAGGGTCTTGAAATCCACCGGCATATAGGGGATGCCGCCGGATGACGGCGACCCCGCGAGCAGCCCCAGCGCCAGCACCACGCCGCCCAGAAGGAAAGAAGCGGCGATAAAGAGCAGGCAGAGCCGCATAAGCCGCGGGAAGCGGAAGCCGCCGAACGCAATCAGCGCCATGACCGCGCAAGACAGAGCCTTCCAAAACAGCCCCGAAAGGAACATCATGCCCGGCAGCCACACCGCGACGGCATACCCCGCGCCGAACAGCGCGGCAGCGGCGAGCCGCCACCGGCGGAAGCCCGTGCCGCCGATACGGGCGGTGGCCAGCAAGAGGAGATAGTTGATGATGAAATTCAGCAGCGCCAAGGAATCTATGTAAATTACCGTCATGTCCATAGTATACAGCATACAATTGTCAAAAACAGTCATTTCGCGGGGTGTTGTACATATCTTCCTTGCAAAAGAACAATACTATATCCACAGTTCAAAAACCGAAGGGGGATACCGCATGACCACCAAGGAACTGATGGCGCTGCAAGACCAGATCGGGGAAGAGCAGGTCATCACCAAAAAGTACCGTACAATGGCCAAACAGTGCAACGACCCCGCCATACGCCAGAAGCTCGAAACCATCGCATCGCAGCACCAAAGGCATTTTGACACATTGATGAGCCACTTGAAGCCCTAACTCCCCGCGCCTCCGGCGCGAAACACAAAACCTTCACAGGAGGAACACCGATATGAGCGAAGCGACACAAGGCTACCTTGGCGATAAGGAAATGCTGAGCGATCTGCTCTCCACCCAAAAGCACGTCACCAACAACTACAACACCCGCGCCGGCGAATGCCAGTGCGTAAACCTGCGCGACACCTTCCTCAACATCCTCCAAGAGGAGCACAGCATACAAAGCGAGCTGTTCTGCGAATCGTCCAGCCGCGGCTGGTATCCGACCAAAGAGGCGCCCGCGTCGGATATAAATGCGGCAAAGCAAATGTTTATGCAGTAGCGGTACAGGCGGCATGACCGCCTGTACATATTTTCCACAGCCTGTCCATAAGATAGGAGAGCGGGGAGGGAGAAAGATGCTTGATAAGAAGAGGCTGTCCTTGTCACTATTCATCCTGTTTATTGTGAATATTATACTGATATTGCTGTTCACAGGTGAGTTTTTTCTTGTGTATGGGAAATAAATATTTATGCAAAAAGTATTGCAAAGCGCAGTTTGGAGGAGTATGATGAAGGTAATCTGATTGGAGAAGGATGTGTTTTCATGTCTGCACGCACAATTATCTTTAGCGGATTCCTTTTCCTGGCAATTTTAGGAGTAGTTCTTGGCGTCCTCGGCCTGAACTCCAGAGCAAAGATTGTGGACGCGTCCAATGAGATGTATCAAATGATGGAAAACGCAGGTTACATAGACGAAGCCGTTACCGCTCAAATAACCGAAATCAACCGCATGAGCGAGCAATCTTCCAGAACGACCATCCTCTTCGCGCTGGCCGGCGTCATCAGCGGTATCTTTTTCGCGACGATCATCACCAACTGGGCCGCCAATAGGCTCCATTGGTATGAAAACATCCTCGACCACATCCCTTATCCGCTTTCCGTCACCGACAGCAACAGGAACACCACCTTTATCAACAAGCCGACAGAGCAGATGCTGGGCACAACCCGCGCCGCGACAAAGGGGGTGCCTTGCGCCACCGTCTGGAAAGCGGGCATCTGCGGCACGCCCAACTGCGGGCTGAACTGCCTTGAGCGCGGCCAGCCTTCGACGCAGTTTGACGCGGGCGATATGAGCTTTAAGGTGGACTCCTCCGCGTTAAGCGATAAGAAAGGCCGTAAGATAGGCCACATCGAAATCGTTGTGGATATTACGGAATTATTGAGAATCCAGAAAGAAGAAGCCGCCCTAGTGTCCGACATCAGCAAAATGAGCGGCTCATTCACATCCGCCTCCAAGCAAATCGCCGACGGTTCCCAAGTGCTGGCGCAAGGATCTACCCAGCAGTCCGCCGCCGTGGAACGGCTGTCCTCTTCCATTACCGAAATCGCGGATGTGACAAAGAAAAACGCGGAGATGGCCGGACGCGCCGCCACGCTGGGCAACACCATCAAAGGCAACGCCGAGAAGGGCAGCCGGCAGATGGGCGAGATGATGAGCGCCGTCAAAGACATCAACGCCGCCAGCCAGTCCATCAGCAAAGTCATCAAAGTCATCGACGACATCGCTTTCCAGACCAACATCCTCGCCCTCAACGCCGCCGTTGAGGCGGCTAGGGCCGGGCAGCACGGCAAGGGCTTCGCCGTCGTCGCGGAGGAAGTGCGCAATCTCGCCTCCAAGAGCGCCGATGCCGCGAAGGATACCGGGGCGCTGATTGCCAACTCGATGGAGAAAGCGGAGCTTGGCTCGCGCATCGCCCATGACACCGCCGAAAGCCTGGAGGAGATCGTGTCCGGTATCAACGAGAGCAGTCAGATCGTCAGCGAGATCGCCCAATCCTCCGAGATGCAGTCGGAAGGGATCACGCAGATCAACGAGGGCATCGGGCAGGTGGCGCAAATTGTACAGCAGAACAGCGCGACGGCTCAGGAGAGCGCCGCGGCCAGCGAGGAGATGAGCAGTCAGGCCGAAATGCTAAGACGGCTGCTTGCGCAGTTCAAGCAGGACGCCAATGTAGACTTGCCCGAGGACGGCAGAAGCGCCATAGGGAAGTATTAAATTTTACCATAAGAAAACGGCTGACGTTTAACCGTCAGCCGTTGATTTTTGATTTGGGTTCGTGTATACTGTCTTTATGCGTAGTCTCCGGTATACTCCACCAGCGTGACGCCTTCCACGCCATCCTCCTGCCGCATCGGCTCTATAAACGACGTGTCGCCGCGGCGGACGCGTATTTCGGCGGTCACTTCGGTAAAGCCTTTCGCGGCGGTTTTGTTTTTCAGGCGGATATTCAGCGGAAGCAACAGGGCCGAAACCCGCTCCTCGGCCTCGGGGGCGTAGCGGACGATAATCAGGAAGCTGCGCTTCTCGATACGCACCATCGTCAGGACGATATACAGCACCGCGATGAACGCCGTTCCCAGCAGCGCGACCAGATAGAGCCGCGCGCCGGCTGTCAGGCCGGCGGCAACGCCCCAGAAGATGAAGCCGACGTCCAAAGGGTCTTTGACCGCCGCGCGGAAGCGGACGATACTTAGAGCGCCTACCATGCCGAGCGATAGGACAAGGTTGCTGCCGATGGAGATGATGATCAGCGCCGTCACGACACATACCATCAGGATAAGCATGTTGTAATGGACGCTGTAGACCACTCCCTTGTTAAAATAGCGGTAGACCAGGAAGATCACCAGGCCGCATAAAGCGGCTACCGACAGCGTGACGAGCACATGCGTCGCGCTCAGGCTTTCGACCTGCTGCGGAGACAGGATGAGGTCCCTTAACTGAGCAAGCATTGACATAGTCCCCTTTCGCGTGAATAACTGTATTTTGACATCTCGGTGCGTGCCAGCGGCAATCCTTGGAGGAGATCCCTGATAACGTCGGGAAGGAAGCCGTCGAACTTGACCTCCAGCATTCCTCCCTCGCCGGGCGGCGCGCTTCTATCCGGCTCGGGCGTCATTATATCCTGTCGGATATGGCTGTCGAAGGTGAGGCGGACGTTGCCCGGCCCGTATATGTAAGCCTCCCGGGTATACGAATACGCCGCCGAAGGGCGCAGGCGGCGCAGGCGGTGCAGGAGGGCGACCTTTTGCCAGAGCGGGTGTTCCGACCGGAGGGCAAAGTCCAAATCACCCCTGGCGACGCTGCGGTACTCCTCCTCGGTCATTTTGACAGACTGCTTGTACGACAGTTCCCCGTCCTTGTGCTTGCGCTCAAAGCGGATAAACGAGAGGTCGCCGTTATAGAAGCGGACGCGGTATTTATCACGGCTGAAGCTATTGTTCATCTTTTCATGGTAGAAGCTATTGTACTGGTCGTCGAGGTAGAGGTTGTTGACCACATAAATCCCGCTCATATGGTGGGCGAAAACGTCCGGGCGCATCACGGACGAGACCCTGCGCTTGAGGACGGCCGAGGTATGGGCGTTCATGAAGAATTTTTGTTCATGGCGGTATTGCATTCAAAAAAACTCCTGTGAGGTGTATTATGGTACGCAGATGGATTGTTTTAGGCGTGGTGTTTGTCATGCTGGTGTCTTCGGCGGTCGCGCTCAACCTAAACCCGACCGAACCGTTCGGCTTGCCGGCGGCGCTGCTGCCGGGAGAGGCGAACGAACCGGCTGTCAATGTCGGCGCCGTGACCGGTGCGAGCGTGGACGGCAAGCTACAGCTTGCGCTGTCGGAGACAGGGCATTTCTTTGAGACGAATATCGAAGTCGCCGTCATCGCGTCGTTGGCAGACGCTAAAATCTATTATACCACAGATGGGTCGGAGCCGACAAGTGCTTCCAGAGAATATTCCGATCCGATCCGCTTTTTAGTGCCGGTAACCAATACGGTCAACGTCGTCACGCTGAAGGCCATCGCCGTGCGCGGCGATACCGTCACGCGAACGCTGGCGCATACGTTTTTTCTCGGCAAGGATGTCGGCAGCCGGTTTGACACGCTGATATTCTCGCTCTCCACCAACCGTGAATACCTCTATGACTATGATACAGGTATTTTTGTCGAAGGGCGGGCCCGAGCCGATTACGTAAGAGAGAACCCCAGAAAGAATATAGAACCGCCCGACCCGGCCAACTTCAACTGGCGGGGGATGGAGGGCGAACGGCCTGTTTATACCGAGGTCTTTACGCCGGAAGGGAAGCGCGTCGTCGCGCAGGCCGCGGGGATACGCGTCAGCGGCGGCTGGTCGCGGGCCGCCTCGCAGAAATCCATCCGCCTGATTGCCCGCAGAGAGTATGAGCCGAGTCTTGGCAAATTCCACTTTGACTTTTTCCCCGACGATCTGCTGGCCGACGAGTACGGTTCGCCGCTGACCAAGTACGACACCATCGTACTGCGCAACGGGGCCAACGACCGTGATTTCGGGATGCTGCGCAACGAGGTCGCGTCCGAGCTGGCGCGTCAGGCCGGGCTGCGCGTCACAACGCCTGTGCGGCCGGCGGCAATCTTCCTCAACGGGGAGTATTACGGCTTCGCTTGGATCAATGTGAGCCTGAATGAGCAGTATTTGCAGGATGTTTACGACGCGCCGACCCAAGATTTCCAGATCGTGGGCGACGGGGAGATGTGGATGAGAACCGACGACACGGCCGCGCAGGAAGCGGTGGAGCTGATGAACAGTTACGCATGGCACAACCTGCGCGACGATACGGTGTTTGCCCAATTTGAAGCGCTGGTGGACGTTGACAACCTTTTGCTCTATTATGCCTTTGAAACATATATGGGCAACCATGACTGGCCCAACAACAACCTCAAGCGCTGGCGCTACACCGGGCCGCAGGTTGAGGGGCTGGCGCCGGAGCTGGACGGGCGCTGGCGGTATATGGTTTACGATCTGGACTGGACGCTGGGGCTGTATGAAAACCCGGCCGACCCCAATAAATCCACCTTCCAGGAGATGATGAACGAGAGGAACGGCCGGTACAGCCGGCTGCTGGAAGCGCTGCTGAAACGTGAGGACTTGGCGGATAAGTTTTCGATGATGATGTGCGACCTGATGTCCAACATCGTGACCGAGCAAAACGTTAAAGAGACGACGCAAAGGCTGTACGCCGAAGCGTTTAATGAAATCAGCGCGGCGCTGGAGGCCAGAAAATACTCCCATTGGGTGGGTTTGCACACCGTCGCCGATAACCACGCCAACATGCTCATGGTCGCGCGGGGGCGCGGCGCCTATATCACGAAGAGCCTGCGTGATTACTTTGATTACGGCTTTGACATGTTTGATGTGGAGGTTACCGGCGGGGAGGCCGTTATCGGCACGCAAAAAGGGACGTCGGCGCGGTATTTTGCCCACCTGACCGTGCCGCTGCGCCCGGCGCTGCCGAAGTTTACCGTGTTTGACCATTGGGTGGTCAACGGGGAGAAACTCTACGAGCCTGAGATTACCGTTTCTATGTCCGACGCGCAGGGCGGCGTGGTGAAAGTCGAGCTGGTCACCAGGGAGGAGATGCCGCCGCTGCTGTTTGCGGAGGCTTACGCGTCTTCGGCGCGCAACGGCTGCGTGCTGTATAACCACACCGATGAAACGGTGCGCACCACCGGCCTCTACCTCAGCAACGACTTGCAAAACCCCTTCCTCTGGGCGTTGCCCGACACAGCCGTTGCCCCGGGCGGGACGCTCGCTATGGCGGGCAAGGGGAGCGCCGACCTTTCTGATTTGATGCTGATACATATGGGGTTCAACGTCAGGCAGGGACGGATGATTTACCTCTCTGACGCGACGGGCACGGTGTTGGATACTATAGCCGCGCCGTGACGCGGCGGACATAACGAATAACCATGATGAGGGACGGCTGCGTATGAGATTTCGGAGAATGCGGAAGAAGAAAGCGTTGGGGTTTTTGGCGAAAGTGATCCAAAATATTGCCGAGACGGGCAACATCTTCCTCGACGACGACGCCTATAAGCTGACCAAAGTGCTGAACCAGCGCAAAGACGAGGTCGGGCAAATCTCGCGCTCGGTGGGCGACATGCTGGCAATGTTCCGCACCAAGATAGCTTCGCTGAAAAATGTGGCCGGCGGCGATCTTGCCGCGCCTGTCACAACGCGCTCGCAGAAGGATACCATCGGCTCGGCGCTGGCGGGGATGGTGGAGAGCCTGAACAATATGTTTGTGGAGATCCGCGCCGCCTCAAGCGAGGTGTCCGACGGTTCCAAAAGCCTCGCGGATGACGCGCGCGCGCTGGCGCAAGGCTCCGGCGAGCAAGCGGAAGCCGTCACGCAGCTGAGCGCGACGGTCAGCGACATTGCCGGGCAGACCGCGAGCAACGCCGCGATTGCGCGGGAAGCCGCGTCGCTGTCCGACTCTATACGCCTCCTTGCCGAGAAGGGCGGGCAACAGATGAGCGAGATGACCGAAGCGGTGCGCCTCATAGACGAGGCGGGCGGCCAGATCAAAATGGTCATCAAAGCAATCGAGGACATCGCGTTCCAGACCAATATCCTGGCGCTCAACGCGTCGGTGGAAGCGGCGCGGGCAGGCGTCCACGGGAAGGGCTTTGCCGTCGTGGCGGGGGAGGTCCGCAATCTGGCCGCCAAGAGTCAGGTCGCAGCCAAGGAGTCGGACGCGCTGATCGCCGCGTCGGCCGAACGGGCCAAGCTGGGGCACCGTCTGGCGGACGAGACAGCCGCTTCGCTCAATGAAATCGTCGCGGGCGTCAACCAGAGCGCGTCGCTGGTGGGGGAGATCGCGGCGTCCACCGACCGTCAGGCCGCCGCCATCGCACACGTCAACGCCTCGATCGAACAGGTGCGGCGGGTGGTGAATCAAAACAATGAAACCGCCGCCCACAGCGCCAATTCCAGCCGCGAGGTCAGCGGGCAGTCGGAGATATTGCAGGGGCTGATCGGCAAGTTTAAGATTACAGAGAGCCTGCCGCCGCGCCCGTAAACGCCGCTATGTTCCGATAGCTCGTCTCAAGACAGGCAAACGGGTCGCCGCCGTAGCAGTCGTCCTGCTCGACGAACCCCCACTTTACGCCGGCCCGGCCCGCCGCTTTGAAAATGGCTTCCCAGTTGAGGTTGCCCTCCAGCACCTCGCCCATCCGCTGTTCGCCGCGGATAATCTTCATATCTTTTAAGTGGACGGTGTCAACCCGTCCGCTCAGTTTTTCCAGCCAAAACGCCGGGTCGCCACCGCCGTGGGCAATCCAGTATGTGTCCAGCGTGAAGCCCAGAAGGGACGGGGCAAAGCCCTCCGCCAGCCTGTCGAGGACGGAATGGCCGCCGTACCGCTCAAACTCAAACGAATGGTTGTGGTACATCAGCTTCAGCCCTGCCGCCGCGATTCTCTCCGCCGCCGGGGTAAAGTCTTGGATGAACCGGCTTACCCCCTCCGCGCCGCCGTGGTACTCGCCCGGCATCATGCCGATGCCGACATATCCCGCGCCCATGGTTTTGTGCGCCTGTATGACGGCTTCGGCGTCGTCTTTAATTTTTTGCGGGGCGGTGTGCGTCAAGATGATGGACAGGCCGTGCCTGTCCGCCGCGGCGCGTATGGCCTCCGCGCCGAAATCGCCGCAGCCGGAAATCTGCACGGCCCGATAGCCAATCGCCGCGACGCGCCGCAAGGCCCCGTCGAACGATTCCGGCGTCTGGCACAGCTCCCGCAGTGTGTACATCTGCGCGCCGATTGTCATAGGGCGGCCTCCTTTAACAGAGCGTTGATTTGGGACAGCAGCCCGGGGAGGTCGGTCGTTACGATGTCCCATATTACCGGCAGGTCGATTTTCTCGTAATCATGCACTATGCGGTTTCGCAGGCCGCGTATGCCGTGCCAGCGGATATGCGGGGCCGCCGCTTGCGTTTCCTCGCTGATCAGCTTTGAAAGCTCGCCGATTTGCTGTAAGGCGAACGCCGTCGCGTGCATGGTTTTCCTGTCATTGTAAAATGCGTCGTAATCCATACCGTGTATATATTCGGCGACACTTTGCGCGTAATCGCGTATTTTACCAAGGATAACACGCTGCTCACCGCTCATACAGCATAACTCCCCCCTCGAATATATCGCTCTCGATTCTTGTCCCTTGCCGGATAGCCCTCGCGTCCAGCAAATCCACTTCTTTATCAAGCGCGACGACCATGTCCTCCAACACGCCGCAAAAATCAAAGCCGCGCAATTCGCCGTGGCTGTCCAAATAAATATCCACGTCGCTGCTTTCTTCGGCTTCGCCTTTGGCATAGGAGCCGAATAGTATGGCTTTGTAGACCGGCGCGGCCCGGAAGATGGGATGCAGCTTCCTCCGCAGCTCGTCTATGGTATATACCATTGTCCTCCGCCCCCTTGCCCTACATTATATCACTGATAAGTGAGGCGCGTCAACTTTATAACAGGAAAATCTCCCTCCGCCTGCGGGCGGTATCCCTCTTTTGTGAAAGAGGGAGGGTTTGGAACGCGCCATTCTTTCGTCCTTCCCCCTTTCGCGAAAGGGGGATGTCGTCGCAATGACAGGGGGATTTGGCGGCTAATAGCCGCCCCTACATAGAATATACCGCATTATTGTCACACGTTACTCACAGGTTTTGCGGTTTTCTCACAGCTTTTTCACACCCTTTTTACTTGACAAAGGGGGTGGGGGCGTGTATAATACGGTCAGATGTTTTTGTTCGGGTTCTCGGTCTATTTCGCATTTTGCGCTAAAGTCTTCTTGGAATCGTACGATAATAGGTGCAAGT
Source organism: Oscillospiraceae bacterium (assembly GCA_031254195.1). GTDB lineage: Bacteria > Bacillota > Clostridia > Oscillospirales > UBA929 > UBA929. The sequence goes on along the minus strand of JAIRUW010000034.1, from coordinate 17,520 downwards.
GAGGGTAGGGCCTCGTGCATTCTGTGATCTGTGAGGCGCCACCGGTTCCTGAGGCTATAGGCTCTCCCGAACAAAATAAAAAGGGCCCCGCATGATGCTGGGGATCCCAAATTCAAGGAGGAAAACACAATGCGTATCCAAAACAACATGATGGCGATCAACACCCACCGCCAGCTCTCCATCAACCAGATCAACCAGACCAAGAGCACCGAGAAACTCAGCTCCGGCTTCCGCATCAACCGCGCAGGCGACGACGCCGCCGGCCTGTCCATCTCCGAAAAGATGCGCGCCCAGGTCCGTGGCCTCAACCGCGCCAGCGCCAACGCCCAAGACGGTATCTCCATGATCCAGGCCGCGGAAGGCGCCCTGCAAGAGACCCACTCCATCCTCCAGCGTATCCGTGAGCTGGCCGTCCAAGGCGCCAACGACGTCAACGCGCCCGACGACCGCGTCGCCATCATGGACGAAATCGAGCAGCTCGGCCAAGAGCTCGACAGAATCGCCGACACCACCAACTTCAACGGCAAATACCTGCTGAGCGGCAAATACGCCGGCAATGACGAGCTTCCCAACGGCGACGAAAACATTTACTTAGCCAACCACATCAACCCCAACCTGGCGGGCGTTGACGCGGCCTATGGCCCGATCAACCTCCAGGTAGGCGCCAACACCCTGTTCGGCGACGTTATCTCCGTTAAGATCGTCGGCATGAACGCCACCAACCTCCTCAACTTTGAAGGACTGGCCGGCGATCACTTCTGGAACGCCCCCAGCGAGTACGGCAGCCTCGGCTTCATCACCCGTATGGACTTCCCAACAGACGGCCCCAACTCCACCTTCCTTAACCCCAATGTTGGCGTGGACCTCAACAACGACGAAGCCCGCACAGACGCGTGGTCGATCAACACCTTCCAGTCGCTGATCAACGTCATCGACGGCAAGCAGGCGGACGGCCAAGCCATTACCTCCGACGACGCTATGCCCAAGACCGGTATCGCGCTGGTCAACCAGCTCCGCAGCGAGCTGGGCGCCGTGCAGAACCGCCTCGAGCACACCGTCAGCAACCTTGACACCGTGTCCGAGAACGTGCAGGCCGCCGAAAGCCGCATCCGCGACGTAGACATGGCCAAAGAGATGATGGCGTTCACCAAGAACAACATCCTCAACCAGGCCGCGACCGCGATGCTGGCCCAAGCCAACCAGAGCCCGCAGACCGTTCTGCAACTCCTGCAATAAGGCTGATTATCTTCGCCCCGTGGGGGCGGCTGATAGTCCGCCCCACACGGGGCTGACGGAACAGCCCTATCCCAATCCCAAATCAACGCGGCCTGAAAGGATTCTCGCCGCATGAAATGAATGGAGGCAACTCAACATGCGTAATTTCAAACGTTTTCTTTCCCTTCTGACCGCGCTGGTCATGGTCGCTGCGTTCTTGGCTATGCCAGCGTACGCCACTGATCCCGATCCCCTCGCTGTGGAAGAGCTTGGAACAGATAATGGTCTGGACGCCGCCGACGGCTTAACAGCGTTGACTATCGTCAGCGCGGCAATCCAAGGCACTGTCGCGGGAGGCGCGGATGCGGCTACTGTAAAGAGTGCCGTTGAAAATTTCATCTTCCTCGACATGCTCGCCGAAGATTTTGTCATGCTGGAGAAGAACCCCGCTGATGATTCTGACATTAACTATAAGACTCTCGGCTTTGAGAGCGTCGCCGCTTGGAAAGTTGGCAGCGGCAACTGGAGCGAAAAGACCCTGGATGCCAAGGCCCTGAAAGGCCTCTTCAACAAGGGCGGCGCCCTCTCGATCACCAACAGCTACGACAAGAAGAACAAGCGCCCCACAGCCGGCGTCGCTGAAGTGAAAATTCTCGCAAATGCAGTAATCACCAAAGCGGCCTACGATAAACTGGAAGTCGACGGCAAGGAAGGCAAGTTTGACGCAGCGAAAAATGCTGATGGGGATGCTGCGGGTACAGATCCTGTCACACACTACAAAGCAAAAGCAGACGTCATTACGACAGAAGCAGTGCCCGCCGCGATCATCCTCACCTTCGCTAAGCTCGAAGAGCGCCCGAAACCCACCAAGCTCAGCGTCGCCTATGACATCATTCCCGACGACACAGGCGCTACCCTTGGCAAATGGGTTCTGGTGACCAAAGATAAGCCCACCACCCCCGTCTTTGACAACCTCATCATCACCATCGCCGACGACGGCAAGAAACTGAGCGGCGACGAGGTTTGGTATGAGTTCCCTGAGTATTTAGCTGCGGAAAGGGCCGATTACATTAGCGACAACAAGGCGGGCGGCATCAAGGTCAAGGCTTTTGACTACGAAGCGAAGAAACCCACCAAGACCACCTACTTTGTACGGCAAGGCGCGTATGCGAAAGACAACAAGTTTTACCCCGCCGCCAAAGTTATCAAGGTAAGCGCCACAAGCGCGGGCAAAGCCCCCAGTGTGAAGCCCGATTACAAAACCAGCGTGATACCGCTCAAAGCGGGGCAAGCCCTTTACATCGACAGCACCGCCAACGATGCTGACGACCCTGCTTGGGTAAAGTACGGCAAAGAAGCCGTCACCGCCAGAGGCATCGTCGCCGCGGTGAAGGACAAGACGAAGCTCCCCAGCTTCGCTCCCATGCTCGGCGTATCGTCAAAGTATGTAAAAGTGTTCACCATGGCGACAGCCAAGAAGCCCGCCAGCGTAATGGCTTACATCCAGCTGGCCAATGCCCCGGCGGCGCCCGCAACCGCGGACGATGTAGAGCTTACCGTTGACGAAAAAGGCAAAGTGTCCGTCGCCGATAAGAAGAAGTGGGAGTTCAACCTGACGCCGAGCAAAGCGGGCTCCAAATGGGGCGGCTTCCCCAAAGTCACAGCGGCTGCAAACGGAGTAGGCGTCCGCGCAAAGAACACAGCGAAGCAAGAAAAGACGGACATCGTTACCGTAGCTGACCTTGCCAGTTGCGCTGTTAAGACTGCTTTGGAAGCTGCGAGCATTACAGTTGCCTATGTGAGCCTGCCCAAGGAAGAAACCGCAGCCGCCGGCACAGTCAAAACCTTTAATGTGACATGGGGCGACCTGCCTGGCCAGGAAGACGTTACCGGCACAAAGAAGAAGGGCATTACAGGCTTTACCTTCTCCTAACCCCTAACCCTAACGCACACCGAACCCCCCGGCGAGAGCCGGGGGGTTTTTGACTCCCTCCGGCCGCCAAAAGGCGGCCACCTCCCTCGGAGAGGGAGGCTTTGTCTCCCTCACGGAGGGGGATGTCGCCCGAAGGCGACAGGGGGAGGGGGTTGACAGGGGGTTGGAGGTTGTGGTATGATGGTGGCACAAAGAGGTGGTGTCCGCAGAGCGGCCCGCTAGCTTAGCTCACAATGTAGCCGTCGTCCTGGGGGGGAGCGGCTACATTGCTTTAGGCGCGAACAGGAGCATTACGAGAAACGCAATCAGAAGACTGATTATGTACCGAATGACTGTAAAAACGCGCTTATTCACTCAGTTTACCACCTCCCTTCCTACGATCGCTCGAAGGTAAGGGCCGGCGGGCCGCCCGCACACCCCTCAGTGTGCCGGGATTGATTGTAACATACGCATGGAACCGTGTCAAGCGCGGCAAACCCCCCGGAGACGGGGGGTAAAATTATGCCGTCTGCCTGTCAAAACCCGACAAACCCCGCGCCGAAATGGGTTTATAATGGCCCAAAGACGGACAAACTAAGGAGGGAGCGTTCATGCGGGTCAACTGGGAATTGCGCGGGAACAGGCTCTTTTTGTACTTATCGGGCGAGCTGGACCACCACGCGGCCCATCAGGCGCTGGTGGAGGTCTCCGCCGCGCTGGACGAGCATATGCCGCTGCATTGCGTGCTCGACATGTCGGGACTGACGTTCATGGACAGCTCCGGTATCGCGGTGGTGCTGGGCACATACCGCCGCCTGAAATCCTACGGCGGCGAGCTGGTGGTCGCCCGCGCCCCCAACCACGCGGCAAAGCTGCTGACCATGGCGGGGGTGGACAGGATCGTGCCGATCGGGGCAGTCGTGCAGAAATAAAGAGGTGTACATATGAACATAATCAACGAAATGAAGCTGGAATTTCTCTCCCGCTCGGCAAACGAGGCGCTGGCGCGTTCAGCGGTCAGCCAGTTCGCGGCGCAGCTCGACCCCACCCTGGAGGAGCTGGGCGACATCAAAACCTCGGTGAGCGAAGCGGTGACCAACGCCGTCGTCCACGCCTACCCGGACAAGCTGGGGCAGGTGCTCCTGCGCGCGCGGATTTTGGAGGGCGGCATTCTGGAAGTCACCGTCCGCGACAAAGGCGTCGGGATTGAGGACATCGGTCAGGCGCGCTCGCCGCTCTATACCACCGGCGGCGAGGAGCGGTCGGGGATGGGCTTTACCATCATGGAGAGCTTTATGGATACCCTGCGGGTACGCTCGGCGCCGGGGCGGGGCACGACGGTCGCCATGCGCAAGCGGGTGATGCCGAGGCTGCTGCGATAGTGGAAACGCTTTCCCTTTTAGAGGCGGCAAAATCGGGGGACGGGGCCGCTTTGGAGCGCGTGGTGGTGGAAAACAGCGGGCTGATCTGGTCGGTGGCGCGGCGCTATTTCGGGCGCGGCGCGGAGCCGGACGACCTCTACCAGCTGGGCTGCGTGGGGTTTTTGAAGGCGGTCAAGGGCTTTGACATGAACTACGGGACGCAGTTCTCCACCTATGCCGTGCCTAAGATCGCGGGCGAGATACGCCGCTTTCTGCGCGACGACGGCGCGGTCAAGGTCAGCAGGACGGTGAAAGAACGGGCGGCTTCCGTCAAGACGGCGCGGGAAAAACTGACGCAGCAGCTGGGGCGTGAGCCGGTTTTGAGCGAGATTTCGGAGGTTTGCGGCCTGTCGGTGGAGGAGATCGCCGAAGCAGACAGGGCGGGGGAACCGGTGGAGTCGCTACAGCGCGAAAGCGGCGAGGACGGCTTGACGGTCGAGGGATCGGTCGGTGTGGAGGGGCATGAGGATAGGGTGCTCAACGAAGTCTTCATCCGCGACGCGGTGAAGAAACTGCCGGAGCGGGAACAGAGCGTCATCGTCATGCGGTATTACCGCAATTTCACGCAGGAGCGTACGGCGCGGGTGCTGGGCGTATCGCAGGTGCAGGTGTCGCGGATCGAGCGGCGGGCGCTGCGGATGCTGCGGGGATTTGCGGAGGAGTAGGAGTATACTGTATAATAAGCCTGCGCGGGTTTGCGCAGGCTTTTGCTTATAGCACGATGTATCAAGAAAAGCCGCTCCAAACGCGCTATACTGGATTCAGGAGGTGAGGCCAGATGAGTGGCGAAACCCCGGTATTCCGTTCGCTGGAATACATCGAAGCCCGTATTACGGAAAAATTGACCGTTGAAAACATCGCAGGCAGCGTCTACTTCTCCCGCTTCCACTATCAGCGGCTGTTCCGCGAGATTGTGGGCGAGAGCGTGATGGAGTATGTGACGAAACGGAAGCTCACCCTGGCCGGCGGGGCGCTTCTTGACACCGACGCGGCGGTTTTAGACATCGCGCTGAAATACGGCTACGATTCCCACGAGGGGTTTACGCGCAGCTTCAAGGCGTACATGGGCGTGACGCCCACGGAATACCGCAAATACGGCCTTGCCGCCATAGCCAAAAAAACAGTAAAGGAGCGGCTGAACATGAGTTTTTCCAAGACCACCGACGAAATCATCCGGGAACTCAACGAGTTTGTGGCAAAAGCCAAAGAAACGGCGGAGTATTCCCGGAAAAACAGCATTCCCCAATACAGAGAGCTGTGGAATTATTTGGCGGACGCGACCGATGCGCTGGCCGGCAGGATCAAAAGCGAGCTGGCGCGTGTCACATCCATCGCGGAACGCCCCGACGAGATCAGCGGCATGTTCAAGATCATCGAGGTGATTGACGGCATCGCGTTTGAGTCAAACCTTATCTCGTTCAGCGCCAAAATGACGGTCGCGCGGGGACAGCCGGAAGACATCGAGCGGCAGCAGCCCCTGTTGCAGCGATACGGCGATCTGGCCTATATGTCCGCGATGAAAGCAATGAAAATCACCGAGTTTTTCAATGAGTTGGCGGCTTTAGTTGTCGGGGGGATGAAGAAGACCGCCGCCGCGAAAATAGAGGAGACCGTCCAAATCGGGGAAACCGCCGCCGGGGCCGTCGCGGGGGTTCCCTACATACAGGCCGAGATACAGCATGTCGTGGAGGCTCTCACGTCCACGCCATTGGAGCAGATCAGCGCGGACTTCCTTGAGGACTTGCTTTTCCGGCTCACAATCATTGAGTTCACCGCGGGCCTCGACCTGTTCCGCAACCCGGAGGATAAAAAGCTGTTTGAAAGGCTGTCGGCATTCAAGGAGAGTATGCGGGATACAATGGAATTTTACGCGACATTGATCAAGCCCGAAAACACCCCCGCCGTGACCAGAACCGCCGATAAGATACTGACCGACGTCGCGTTCCAATGCAATCTGTATCTGTTCTATCTCAGGGGCGAAGCCGAGAAGTTAGGAGGGCTGCTTAATGACGGTGAAAAAGCCGCTTTGGATACCGCTAGCGCCGCGATTGACGAGTTTATCCGGTTCGCGCACAAAGCCGCCGGCAAAACGGACTATCAAACCGCCGCGGAAAAGCTGTTGGCGATCCATAACGGGCTCTTGGCCGGAGCAGACAAGCTGTCTCAACGGGGCGGCCCTATACGCCTATTGGCTGGGGAGTTCAAAGGGCTGGCCACCCACTTGACAAAGCTCTCGCAATAAAACGGCAAGCCGCCCGCAGGTGATAGGGGAAAATCTCCCGCCGCCTGCGGGCGGCACCCTCTTTCGCGAAAGGAACATCCTCAGACCCTGCGGGGCCAGCTCCTTCTGCGGAAGGAGCGAGGAAAGATAGCGGAACCTGCTTACCTCCTTTCGCGAAAGGAGGTGCCGCCCACAGGCGGCGGAGGATTTCACTCACGTGGCTACCACCCACTCGGCAAAGGTATGTCCACCGGGATGGCATGATTGCCGGAAGAATCCGAAAACTGGGACGCTTGTAAGTCGTAAGAGGCTACCATCTCCTGCGTCATATAGCCGTTTTCAATCAGCCAATGTATGGCGTTCTCGTCGCTCCTTCGGATATAGACAGAGGTAGAGCGGATATAGAGTAGTCTGCATAGGATATATTGGCGTACAGTATTGCCAAATAACCGCTAAACGAGGACGATGTGGATTGCGTCATGAATAGTAAGTCAAGGACTTTTTCACCAATACGATGTAATTTTTCTGTGAACCTTATTCAAAAGAAAAAATAATCGTTGGAAATCGAGTGGCATTTATGCTATACTAAATTATGCGTGGTATCGTTCTTTTCTGCGTTGACAAGTGTAGATAGATACGGTGCATAGTATATTTTATATGGTTGGAGAATGATAATCATGCGAAAAAATATCATGGTGGTATGTGGGAGTTCTAGAGAGTTTTCAAATTCGGCCTTGTTGGCAAAGGCTTTATGTGATGGAGCGCAATCAAATGATAATTTTGTAGAAACAATTTACCTTTCAAGAAAAAATATTAAACCATGTATAGGATGTAATTATTGCCGTAAAAAAAGTAAAGGCAAATGCTTTCAAAGTGATGATATGCAGGGGCTTTACGCGCTGGTGGAAAAATCAGATATAATTGTACTGGCATCTCCACTATATTTCTTGACGGTGTCCGCGCAAATAAAAACGTTTATTGACCGTTTGTATTGCAAGCATCATGCAGGAACTATTGTTGAAAAAAAAGGTGTGTTGCTATCTACTTCAGGCGGTCCCGGAAGCGACATGATTATCGAATATTTTGAAGCTCTTTGCAAACTATTGAATTGGGAAAATATTGGGGTAATTACGCAAGGTGGTATGGGGAGAAACGCAGAACTTAGGGAAGATAAGTTAAAAGAAGCCTATGCTCTTGGTGAAAACTTATAGTATGAAATATATGTTATAAATTTTATTTTCACTATATCTTTTTCTCTAAAGACGCAAATTAAGCCCTCGAACGACTTTGTCAGCGCGTGGGTCTGTATCATACCGTTCCCGTCCTTTCAAACACTTCGCTCACCAGTCGGCCCGCTTCCTCGGCGCTGAAACCGGAAACGCGCAGCTCCCTTAACAGGGGCTTTATCTTCTCGATAAGCTCCTCTTGGCGCTTTTGGATGATGCCGGGTGGCGTTTCCGCCGCGTAGCAGCCGCGCCCCGCGACTGTATAGATGAACCCCTCGGCCTCCAAGTCCCGGTATGCCTTTTGGATGGTGTTGGGGTTGATGGCCGCCGTCTGCGCCAGCTCGCGCACCGACGGCAGCTTGTCGTGCGGGCTCCAGACGCCGCTCAGCATCCGCTCCCGCAGGCTGTCAACAGCTATATCGCATTTACTTTGTCAGGGGAGTATGGTATCCTATAGTAACCAAACCAAAACGACAGGATAGACTAAGGATGTATTACTTCTTTTCACTGCTGGCCGGGATTCTCATCGCGGTCATGGTCGCGGTCAACGGCGGGCTTGTGGGGCATACCGGCATGTATTCGGGCGTCGTGATGATCCATGTCTCGGGGCTTGCTATTATCACCGTCATTACGCTGATCAAGCGTGAATGGCCTTTTGCCAAACGGCAGGCATGGTATCTCTATCTGGGCGGCGCGATCGGCGTGGCGACCATCGTATTCAACAGCCTCGCCTTCGGCCGTATCAGCGTGTCGGCTATGCTGGCGCTGGGTTTGCTCGGGGAGAGCGTCACAGGGCTGGTTGTCGATCAGTATGGCCTGCTGGGGATGCCGAGGCACCCCTTTTTGAAATGGAAGGCCGCCGGCCTGCTGCTTATCGCCGGCGGCATCGTGTCGATGGTCAGCACTTTCGTACTGCTGCCCGTACTGGTCTCTTTCCTGTGCGGGGTAAACATCGTCATCTCCCGCACGCTGAACGCCAAGCTCGCCAGCCGCACCAGCATCCGAGTGAGCACCTTCTTTAACTATCTGGTCGGAACGAGCGGCGCGGTTTTACTATACCTTCTGCTGGGAAGGCAGGAAACGGGCTTTTCGCATTTTGCCCTTTCCCCCGACTTACATATCTACCTAGGCGGCGCGCTGGGGGTCTGTATCGTTTTGGTATCTAACCATATCGTTATGAAGGTGCCTGCGCTATATTTGTCGCTTCTGCTGTTTACAGGGCAGGTATTCGCAAGCGTTATCATCGACGCTATAATCGCGCAGGCATTTTCTCTCCGTATTCTGATGGGGGGCGTCTTCGTCGCCGCCGGGCTTTGCGTCAATCTTATGATAGACCGCAGGAAAACCAAAGTAAACCCCGCGTAGAACGGGCGATTTGACCGCGAATCATATAATCACGGCATGAACAGGGAGCGCCCGCGAGGGCGCTCCCTTTGTATAAGCATCGGTCCCTATCGCGCAAGGACCTTCTTCAGCTTCGCAAACCTCGGCAAGCCGTTGACTTTTTTCTGCTCCGTCTCCCCCTCGATCAGCGGCAGGGCGTAGTCGATATAGGGCTGTAATATGCCGTTGCCGGCTTCATTGATCCATTCGCGCGGCACCTTCTTTTCGGTGTTGGCGACGGTCTCCAGCGGCAGCAGCTCGATTTCGCACGTATACCCTCCGCCGCGCGTGCATTTGAACCCGACCATTTTGTCGGTCACGCCGTTGACGGCGCTTTCCACCGCGGCGCGCCCGGAAGCGTAGGATTCGTCGATGTCGGTCTTGGAAGCGACATGCGAAGCGCAGCGCTGCAACAGGGAAAACTCAATGCCGCGCACCTTGGCTCCGGTCCTGTGCCGGCAAAGCCCCGCGAGATAGGAAGCCAGCCCGCCCAGCTGCGCGTGGCCGAAGCTGTCCCTTGCGACTTCAATCCCGGAGGCGGCGTATTCGTTGATAAACATGCCGGAGTGGTCGTGGATGCCTTCGCTGACGGCGACGATGGCTTTGCCGTTCTTTTTATATATAGCCTCCACATCGTCAAGGAACTTCTCGATATTGAAATCAACCTCGGGCAGATAGATCAGGTCGGGGGCGCAATCCCCCGCCAGCGCGGCGGCGGCGGCCAGCCAGCCGGCGTGGCGCCCCATGATCTCGATAACGGTGATCATCCCGGTGTCATAGACGCGGGCGTCGAGGTATAACTCCATGCAGGAAGTGGCGACATATTTGGCGGCGCTGCCAAACCCGGGGCAGTGGTCGGTACCGAAGAGGTCGTTATCAATGGTCTTGGGGATGCCCATGACGCGGCATTCGTAGCCGTTTTTGATCATATACTTGCTGATTTTGTTGCAGGTGTCCATGCTGTCGTTCCCGCCGTTATAGAAGAAGTAGCGTATGTCGTGCTTCTTAAATATCTCCAGGATGCGCTTATAGTCCGTATCGTCCGTGTCAGGGTCTTTGAGCTTATAACGGCAGGAACCGAGCGCCGAGGACGGGGTGAAACGCAGGTGTTTTAGTTCCTCGCGGTCTTCCTCGTCCATGATGTAGAGCCTGTCGTCCAAAATGCCCTTGATGCCGTTGGCCGCGCCATAGACGCGGGTAATGCCGCCGCTGTCGAGGGCGGCTTCTATGGCGCCCAGCGCCGACGCGTTGATGACCGACGTAGGGCCGCCGGATTGGCCTATAACGCAAGCCCCTTTGAGTTGGTTCATTGGTTGTCCTCTCCTTTGTCTTGTAAACATAATGGTATAATACCGCAGGCATCCATACTTGTCAAGGCAGGCGTCATATGCTATACTGGATAAAATACGATGATAAGGAGCTGAACACCATGAGTTTGGTCACGACAAAGGATATGTTCAAAAAAGCGTATGAGGGCGGCTACGCCATCGGCGCGTTCAACGTCAACAACATGGAGATCATCCAGGGCATCACCGAAGCCGCGATGGAGGAGAAAGCGCCGCTTATCCTTCAAGTCTCGGCGGGCGCGAGGAAATACGCCAACCATACCTATCTGATGAAGCTGATCGAGGCCGCCATCATCGAGACCGGCCTGCCCATCGCCGTGCATTTGGACCATGGCGACACCTTCGAGCTGTGCAAGAGCTGCATTGACGGCGGCTTTACGTCGGTCATGATCGACGGCAGCCACCACTCCTTCGAAGAGAACATCAAACTTACCCGCCAGGTCGTTGAGTATGCCCACGCTAAAGGCGTTACCGTCGAGGGTGAGCTGGGCCAGCTTGCCGGCATTGAGGACGATGTGAATGTCGCCGAGCACGCCTTCACCGACCCGGATCAGGTGGAGGAGTTCGTCTCCAAGACCGGCGTGGACAGCTTGGCCATCGCCATCGGCACCAGCCACGGCGCGTTTAAGTTCAAGCCCGGGCAGAACCCCCAGCTCCGCTTTGACATTTTAGAAGAGGTGCAAAAGCGCCTGCCGGGGTTCCCCATCGTATTGCACGGCGCTTCGTCCGTTGTGCCGGAGTTTGTGCAAAAGGTCAACCAATACGGAGGCAAGATGCCCGACGCCATCGGCATCCCCGAGGATATGCTGCGCCAGGCCGCCAAGATGGCCGTCTGCAAGATCAATATCGACAGCGATCTGCGCCTTGCCATGACCGCCACCATCCGCGAGTATTTCGCCAACAACCCCGGCCATTTCGACCCGCGTCAGTACCTCACCCCCGCCCGCGCTGCCATCAAGGATATGGTCAAGCGCAAGCTGGTGAATGTGCTGGGGTGCTCAAACAAAATCTAAACTATCCCGCCCGGCGGGCGGGTTGAAAGGGTTGAATCCGCATTGGATAAACGGAACCTGTCCAAAACCGGCGGGGAGGTCAGCCGGCTCGGTATGGGGCTTATGCGCCTCCCTTGTGATGAGAAAGGCATCGACCGCCCCGCGGCGGAAGCGATGATCGACCGCCTGATGGAAGCCGGGGTCACCTACTACGACACGGCTTGGTTTTACCACAACCATCAAAGCGAGGGCTTTGCCAAAGAGGCTTTGGTCAAGCGGTACGCGCGCGATACATTTACCATCGCCACCAAGATGCCGCTGGGTGAAGCGGAAAAGCAGGGGGCGCAGGCGATATTTGACCAACAGCAGCAGAATGTAGGGGTAGACTGTATCGATTTCTACCTCATGCACGGCATCAACGGCGGCAGTATCGATCATATGGCGCGCATCGGGGCCGACGAGGTTGTTGCCAAGATGAAACGCGACGGGCGGGTGCGCCGCCTCGGCTTCTCCTGGCACGGCGCGACCGACGACCTGCCCAAGGTTTTAGACGGCTTTGACTGGGATTTCTGCATGATCCAGCTTTCCTACTACGACTGGATCGCGCTGGATGGGCAAAAGCTCTACGAAGCCGTGACGAGCCGCAATCTCCCTTTGATTATCATGGAGCCGGTGCGCGGGGGCGGCCTCGCCCGCTGCCACCCGGACGTTGCAAAAGTCTTTGAGAGCGAGCAGGCAATGTCTGCATTGTCACAGTCTTACCCGGACATTCGCGGCGGGCCGTGTCCGTCGGCCGCTTCGTGGGCGCTGCGCTGGTGCGCTTCGCTGCCCGGCGTGGATGTGGTGCTGTCCGGCATGAGCGATATGAGTCAGGTCAACGAGAACATAGGCCTTTTCTCCCCGGTCAAACCGCTGAGTGATGCGGAGAGGGCTGTTATCGACAAGGCAATGGTGGCGTTTAAGGAGCTGCCGCTTGTCCCCTGCACGGAATGCAATTACTGCGACAAATGCCCCAACAGCATCCCCATCCCCCGTCTGTTCGGCGGGAAGAACGATGTGGTGCGGTTCGGCTCGTCGTGGTACCTGATGAACTATAAAAACTGGACAAAGCCCGAAAACCAGATCACATCCTGCACCGAATGCGGCGTTTGCGAGGAAGCCTGCCCGCAGGGCATCAACATCATTGAGCGCCTGAAACTGCTTGAAGCGGAACTGGCGCAGGGGTGACATATGGAAAACAGCCCCTATTCGGTCACATTGGCCTCGCTGGTCAAGGAATTCAGCCTAGAAACCCTATATGCGCCGGGCAGCCTGGAAAGCGTCATAATCGTAACCGACGACATCAACCGTTCCGGGCTTCAGCTCGCCGGCTTTTTCGATCATTTTGACGAGACACGCCTACAGCTGATGGGCATGGTGGAGACGGCGTTTATCGGACATTTTACCCCTGAAAAGCGAAGGGTGAGCTTTGAGAAGCTGATGAGCAAAAGTATCCCCGCCCTGATTCTTTCGCGCGGCATCGAGCCTTTCCCCGAATGTATGGAAATGGCGAGGAAATACGGCGTCCCGCTGCTCCGCACGCAGGAATCCACATCCTATCTGATCAGCGCGATGATCGCCTCGCTCAAGGTGTCGCTGGCGCAGCGCATCACACGCCACGGCGTGCTGGTCGAGGTCTATGGCGAGGGTATATTGCTTCTGGGCGATTCCGGCGTCGGCAAGAGCGAGACGGCCATAGAGCTGGTCAAGCGCGGGCACCGCCTGATTGCCGACGACGCGGTGGAAATCAAAAAGGTCTCGGCCAAGACGCTGGTAGGGAGCGCGCCGGAGATGATACGGCACTATATTGAGCTGCGCGGCATCGGCGTCGTTGATGTGCGCCGCATCTTCGGTATGGGCGCGGTCAAACAGACCGAGAAGATTGACCTTGTCATCAATCTGGAGCTGTGGAACGAAAAGGCCATATACGACCGGCTGGGCTTGGACGAATTGACCACCTGCCTCATCGACGTGGAGATCCCGTCGCTGACGGTGCCGGTCAAGCCGGGGCGCAACCTTGCCGTCATCATTGAAGTCGCCGCGATGAACAACCGCCATAAGAAGATGGGCTATAACGCGGCGCGGGAGTTTACCGACAGGGTCAACGCTTACTTTGAGCAGCAGGAGGCCAAAGCGGCCCGGGAAAACGATAGCGAGACATAGAGGAGGACATACCATGCGGATTGGTATAGATTTGGGCGGCACCAACATCGCCGCCGGTTTGATTAATGAGAATTTAGAGATTGTCGAGAAGGACAGCGTCAAAACCCTGCGCGGCGCGGACGCCGTGGTCAGTGAAATGGAAGTGCTGGCGCACTCCCTCTGCTCCCAGGCCGGGCTGCGGCTGTCGGACATTGAGAGCGTGGGCGTCGGCTCGCCCGGCGCCGTCGATTCGCGCGAGGGAATCGTGGTCTATTCCAACAATTTAGAGTTCAGCGATGTGCCGCTGGCGGCTATGCTGGGCGGTAAGCTCGGCCTGCCTGTCCGCATCGGCAATGACGCCAACGTAGCGGCGCTGGGCGAGTTCCATGCCGGGGCGGGCAGGAAGGCCGCCTCGATGGCTCTCATCACGCTGGGTACCGGCGTGGGCGGCGGGATCATCCTCGGCGGACGCATTTACGACGGCTTCAACGGTATGGCCGGTGAGGCCGGGCACATGACCGTTGTTAAAGACGGCGCGCTTTGTACCTGCGGGCGCAACGGCTGCTGGGAGGCGTACGCCTCCGCGACCGGGCTGATCCGCATGACCAAAGACGCCATAGCGCGTCATCCCGAGAGCATCATGGTCCAGATTTCCGAGGAGAGGGGCAAAGTCAGCGGCCGCACGGCGTTTATGGCGGCGCGGCAGGGCGATCAGGCGGGGAATGAAGTTGTGGACGAGTATTTATCGTATGTCGCCTGCGGAATTGCCAATCTCATCAACCTTCTGCAACCCGCGATGCTTTGTGTCGGCGGCGGCATTTCCCATGAAGGGGCGTACCTCATTGAGCGCTTACAGCCCTTGGTGGACGCGGAGCTGTATAACGTGGGAGAAAGAAAAACCGAGATGTGCCTTGCCGAACTCGGCAACGACGCAGGCGTCATAGGGGCCGCGATGTTATGACGGCCCCCGGTAAGCGGGAAAATGTGCCGCTGAGCGGCCTGACGACTTTTCGGATCGGCGGGCCGTGCGGTTGCCTGTATGTTCCGGCGGATATAGAACGAGCGATAGAACTGCTGCGCGGTCTGGACGGCGCGGCTGTTGTTTTAGGCGGCGGGAGCAATATCCTTGCCGCCGACGCGGGGGTGCGCACGCCTCTCCTCCATACGGCGATGGTCAATCACATCGTCTTTGATGGCGAAACCGTACGGGCGGGCTGCGGCGCGGGTTTGCCGGAGCTGTCGCGCGCGGCGGCCAAGCGCGGGCTTTCCGGGCTGGAATGGGCTTCCGGTATCCCCGGCTCGCTGGGCGGCGCGGTTGTGATGAACGCGGGCGCGTACGGCGGAGAGATGTCGGGGGTTGTAACGGAGGCCTTGGTCTTTGACGGGCGCGACGCCGTTGTTATAGACAAATTTGACTTTTCGTACCGCCACAGCATCTTTCACGATAACCCGGCTTACGTGATCCTGGAAGCCACGCTGCGCCTGACGCGGGACGATCCCGCGGAGATTGCGGCGCGTATAGAGGGGTTCCGCAAAGCGCGCAACGAAAAACAGCCGGTCAATCTGCCCAGCGCGGGCAGTTTTTTCAAACATCCGCCGGGGCATTACGCGGCGGCCCTAATCGATCAATGCGGGTTGAAGGGGGTTTCCGCCGGAGGCGCGCGCGTTTCGGAGAAGCACGCGGGGTTTATTGTCAACACCGGTGGCGCGACCTGCGACGATGTGTTGCGGCTGGCGGCGCTGGTACATGAGACGGTGCGGAAACAGACCGGTGCAGAGCTGGAGCCGGAGGTACGGCTCTTGGGCGATATACACTGGGCATTCTAGCAACATTTAAGCAGGGAGCTGCTGCGAATGACATTGGCCGCGCTCAAGCGGGAGCGAGAGCAGTTCGGAGGAGAAATGGAATTCTTAATCATCTCCGGCCTTTCTGGAGCCGGGAAGAGCACGGTGATCAAGACGGTCGAGGATTTGGGGTATTACGCGGTGGACAATATGCCGGTGACGCTGATCCCCTCCTTCGCCGAGCTTTATGTCAAGTCTTCCGTCCAGGACCGGGGAAAATTCGAACGTGTCGCGCTGGTCACAGACATCAGGGCAGGGCAGTCCTTTGACGCGCTGTTTGCCTCCCTCGACCTGATACGCGCGATGAACTGCGAGTACCGGATTCTATTCATCGAATCCAAACCGGAGATCATCATCC
Organism: Oscillospiraceae bacterium; assembly: GCA_031254195.1. Classification (GTDB taxonomy): domain Bacteria; phylum Bacillota; class Clostridia; order Oscillospirales; family UBA929; genus UBA929. The sequence continues at coordinate 1,420 of JAIRUW010000034.1, read as the reverse complement.
GGCGCTACAAAGAGTCGCGCCGCCGCCACCCGTTGCAGCGGGACGGCGAGCCGCTGTCGGAGGCGATTAAGCGAGAGATGGCGCTGTTGGCCCCGGTGCGGGACCATGCCGACCACATCCTCGATACCTCCATTCTGTCGCCTTCCGCGCTGCGGACACATTTGGAAGGGCTTTTGACAGGGGCGGCCCGCCGCCGGATGGTGGTGACAGTGATGTCGTTCGGGTTCAAATACGGCCTGCCGCTGGAATCCGACCTAATCTTTGACATGCGGTTTTTGCCCAACCCCTACCATATCCCCGAACTGCGCCCCCTGTCCGGCTTGGACGAACCGGTGGCCGAGTTTGTGGGCCGCTGGCCGCAGACGCAGGATTTTCTGGCGCGGCTGAAGGATATGATAGGCTCGCTATTGCCGCAGTATGCCGAGGAGGGCAAAAGCGTGCTGGTCATCTCCATCGGCTGCACCGGCGGGCGGCACCGCAGTGTAATGACGGCCAAAGCGCTGTACGACGATCTGCGGGAGTGCGGGCATTATGCGGTGCTGACGCATAGGGACATTGGGCGCGACCCGGAACGGGAAGCGGAGGGGTGAATAGCTATTGACGCAGTCAGAATTATGTACTATAATATGTATATAATAAAGACTGAAAGGGGCGTAGGGCATGATAGCGCTCAGAACTGTAGACCTGCGGAATGACTTTAGGCGGGTAAGCGAACTCATCAAGTCCGGCGAAAAGGTTTTGATCGCCCGACCTCATAATGAAAACCTTGTTGTATTGAGCGAGAAGGAGTACAACGAGCTTGAAAAAGCGCGGCGTAACGCGGAATATCTGGCTATGGTCGATGAATCCATGCAACAGTATGCCGAGGGGCGCGTGGTTGTGAAGACAATGGAAGAGCTTGAGGAAATGGCAAAATGAATGTGACGTTCACTAAAAAAGCACTAGAGCAGTACATGGCGTGGCAATCAGAAGATAAAAAAACATTGAACCGGATCAACGAGCTAATCCAAAGCATTCAAAGGGAAGGAATCATGCGCGGGATTGGCAAACCGGAACCGCTAAAAGGCCGGAAAGCGTACAGCCGCCGTATAGACGATGTGAACCGGCTTGTTTACATAGGGGACAGCGAGCGAAACATGGTTATATTTTCCTGCAAAGGTCATTATGAGGACTAGCGCGGTCTGTGTCAATATATTCGTGGGCACTCTCAACAAACAAGGAGTGGGTACAGATGAGAAAACGGATCCTTACCTTAGCCATTGCTCTTGCCATGCTGACAGCGCTTGTCCCAACTGTGGCGCCTGTCGCGTTCGCGTCTGATACTGTTACGGAGCGTTACCTGACTGACGCAGACAGGCAAATTATCGCTAACGCCGACGCAAGACGCGAAGCCATATTGAACTCCCCCACGACCGTCACG
>JAIRUW010000044.1 GCA_031254195.1 Oscillospiraceae bacterium | reverse complement strand
GTATTCTTTAATCGCGGGGATATATGGCGCGACGTAATGCTTCATTGCAAAAAGGGAGTCACTTATTCCGCGTACGGAACGGGCGAGAAGCCAAAGTTTTACGGCTCGCCGGAAGACGGGGCAGACCCGGCGAAATGGAAGCTGGTGCCGGGAACAAATAATATCTGGGAATACCACATGGAAATGCAGGAAGTCGGCTTTATGCACGTCAACGGCAACGAAGTGCTGGATGATAAGTATGTCGCTTATTGGGACGTAAATCAACAGAAGTATGTTGTTAGCCTTGACTTTAAGAGCTCATTTTCTCTTAACTTATTGGAAAACCATCAGTTTTTCTGCGATATTGACCTCAAAGGCATAGACCCTCGGGACGGAGATAAAGATGGGTTTTACGGCTCAGATGCCGGAGACACCGGAGACGGGGTCGAGCTTGGCGGCCAAATGGGGCGTTCCATCCTTATGACAGACTATGACAGGAGCGGCAAATTCTATTTCCGCTGCGACGAGGGAAACCCCGGCGAGGTATACGCTCCATTGAGTTTGCTAAAGCGACTTATATAGAAGTCCCCTTCGGGAGCGGAAAATGGGGGATAGCGATGATTTATACCAGCGACGAAGGCATTGTGCTGGACAACTTGAGTATACAATACAACTCTTTCGCAGCTGCCTGTTTAATGAAAGGCAGCACCATACAAAACTGTGAAATGGCCTTTATCGGCGGTGCTGTATTGAACTATTACCATCCCGACGAAGGACAAATAGGAACTGGCACAGTTCGGGATTTGGTATTGGTGGACGACGGCAACGCGCTTATATTTGGGCATTTGGGAAACACAACCATCATCAACAATTATTTTCATGATATTGTAAATGGGCCGTATAATTTTGAGCATGGCCTGAACGGCACCTATGAAAACATTAACGTCCGCGGAAACCTATTTGAGCGAACCGGCTACGGCAGTAATCTGACCAACTTTTTCCGCAACGACGATCCGAACATAGTGCGGTATCGCAATGTGACCATCGACGATAACTATTGGCTGTACAACGGGTATTTTACCGACCGTGCGCTTATGGGATACTCTTATCCGATGCACTTTTTTGAGTTCTTCCATCCGCAGCAATATGTGAATATCAACTATACCAACAATGTCTTTTACCTCTCAAAGGGGACGATGTTCCAAGTAAACAGCCCGGCCACGTTGGATGTAATCAATTTTTCCGGCAATACCTACGTGCAGACAAACGGCGGCATAATTTTCCGTGACGATTTCCCCTGGGAAGAGCGCAGTCCTATACGGATTTACTACGACGAAAACGCCGAGGAAACAATCAAACGATTGACTGGCGATAAGACCGCAATCGTTCTGCCTCTGTCGTTTCCACCGACAGAGGTGTCGTCGCCCCCCAACCTAGCCACCGCCGACAGCTGGGCGCATGACCACATCCAGCAAGCATACAGCAAAGGATTCCTCCCCGCCACCCTGCAAAACAACTATAAAGCCGACATCACCCGCGGCGAGTTCGTCACCCTCGCCATGAGTTGGCTGCGCTACAAAACCAACATGACCAACGCGGAACTGCTGGCAAAGCACGCAAAGCCGGAAAACATGGACAGGACGTTTGCCGACACGGCTGACGCGGACATATTGGCTGCCGCGCGCTTGGACATCACAGCGGGAACGGGCGGCGGCCAGTTCGGGGTCAATACGAATTTCAACCGTGAACAGGCGGCGATCATGCTGATGAAGATATGCGGGATTGTCGGCACGTTCAAGGAGGACACGTCGGATTTCGGGTTTACCGACATTGACGCGGCGCAATGGCTTCCCGACGCGCTGAACTATGTGGGGCATAACGAGGTGATGAGCGGCAAGCTCGGCGGCAGGTTCGCCCCTAAGGACAACTTCCAGCGACAAGAGAGCATTATTGTGTTTAATAAAATGGGATAGGGAGATTACAAGACTGATTAGCTATATAAGGAGGAAAACCATTGAAAAAAGCACTGATCGTCCAAGGTGGCTGGGACGGGCATGAGCCGCAACTGGTCAGCAAACGGTTTGCACGCTATTTGCAAGAGGAAGGGTTTGCAGTGGAGGTCAGCGACACGCTGGATGTGTTTGCCGCCCTTGAGCCGCTGCTGGAGCTGGATTTAATTGTGCCATGCTGGACGATGGGCGAGATCGACAGGACGTATGTGCCTAACATCGCCAAAGCCGTCGGCGCGGGCGTGGGATTGGCCGGCTGCCACGGCGGCATGTGCGACAGTTTCCGCAATAATACCGAATGGCAGTTTATCACCGGCGGGCAATGGGTCAGCCACCCCGGCGGAGACGGCGTGGAATACACCGTCAACATCTGCCATGGCTCCAGCCCGCTCATTGAGGGGATTGGGGATTTTCAAGTCAAGAGCGAGCATTATTATTTACATATCGACCCCGCCGTCGAGGTGCTGGCGACAACGGTCTTCCCTCATCCTCAAGTACCCTATTACCACATCTCCAATAAACCGGCCGCCATGCCGGTCGTATGGACGAAATATTGGGGCAACGGGCGGGTGTTTTATAACTCACTGGGCCACCACGACGATGTGTTCGACGTCCCCGAGGCGGCGCGGCTGATGAAAAACGGGATGTTATGGGCGGCGGCGGGCAAAGAGTACGCCGCTAAGCACGGCTTGACGACAGAGCGGTTTGAAAGCGATAGGAAGATGTATTGACGCGCATGGCCCCTCAAGCGCTCTATTATTGCACCGGAGGAATCTATGAAAAAAGATTTGGCTTATGTCTGTAATCACTTTAAGGCTCTCGTTATTCCGCACACGCCTGATGATTTTACCGTTGCGGAGCCTTTCAGGCACGGCTTGACCAACGATGAGCTGAGAAAAGGCATAACGGCATTCCGTGAATTCTTGACCATGATGTTTGAAACGATAGCCGAACGTAAAGAGTCGATAGATGTGAAGCGCGGAAGCAAATACGACCCTTATGGAACCAAAGGAGACAGAGGCACCAGCAGTATCAAAGAGCGTTTCCCGGTGTTTTATGATTTGACCATCATTTTACTCTCTCTGGGGTTTCATGGAAGGCTTGAAGCAAAACCGGAAATGAAGCTGGCTGTTCGCGGCGAAGATATGTCTATAATCATAGACCCGATAACCGAACAATATCAGTCGGTCATAAGAATGAGCGGTGATAGAAAACTGGAAATGTTCCGTTTGCTGTCCGATTTGGGGCTGCGTTTTGATGGCGCGGATTTTTCTGAGGAAGTAGATTTTTCAAAAACCGGAACATTTCATATCACATCTGCTAAGAATGACTATTTTGCCGTCGGGCTCAAACTGATAGCCGATGCAATGACAAATATTAAGGAACATTATAAACTGGAAAACCTGTTCCGTTCTGTGTTTCTGCGTGGTGATTTCTCCCCGCTTGCAAACGCAACACCCAAAAAGTATAACTCTAAAATCGAGGAATACGCAAATGCACAGCTTCCTGAAATAAGGGAATGGATTATAATGTTAGATTCATTTCTGACTAAAAACGGCTGCAAGCTGATCCAAGGTATGGGCGGCGGGTCGCCGTTTACCTATTCCAAACGGAATACAACGATCACGCAAGGGCTGGTATGTATCCTCAACATGGAGATTACGGGGTGCTTTATCACCCCCGGCGTCAACCATCTGGCAAATCCGAACAGCATCATCCGCAGCCTCCCCGATAAGCTGGTCAATATGGTCAAAAGCGGCGAAGAAACAGAAAGATTTAGTATCGGGCAATGCCACCGACGTATGGGGTTTGCGCGTTTTTCGTTTACCCATAACGGCAAGGAATACGAAGGATGCCGCCATGCCGGATTGCGATGTCAGTTTTCCGGCGTGAAGTGCCGTTTTACCGGATTCAGCTTCGATTTGGCAGAGCCGGATGTCCGTGAGTTGATGAGAAGATGGATTGAGATGGAGCTTGAAACCTAAATAACAGAGGAGGCAAATCTATGAAACGCGTCGGTATCGTCGGCTGCGGCGACATCAGCGGCATTTACCTGCAAAACCTGACAAGTATGTTCAGTGACAGACTGGCAATCGCCGGGGTCTGCGACTTTTTCCGCGAAAAGGCGGAGCGGCGGGCGGCGGAGTTTGGCGTCGCCAAAATCTACAACGGCATGGACGAAATGCTTGCCGACCCAACCGTGGATATGATTCTTAACCTTTCCCGCCCTTATGAGCATTTCGCGGTGACCGAAGCGGCGCTGAACGCGGGGAAGCACGTCTACACCGAAAAACCGCTGGGCGCTTCGTTGGAGGAAGGCCGGAAGCTGGACAAGCTGGCCAAGGAGAAGGGGTTGCTGATCGGCGGCGCGCCGGACACTTTTCTTGGCGCGGGACTGCAAACCTGCCGCAGACTGATTGACAGCGGCTTCATCGGCAATGTTGTGGGCGCGAGCGCGTTTATGGTTTGCCGGGGCCATGAGTCGTGGCACCCCGACCCGGAGTTTTACTACAAACACGGCGGCGGTCCGATGATGGACATGGGGCCGTATTACCTGACGGCGCTGGTCAGCCTGCTCGGCGCGGTCAACAGCGTCACGGGCGTGGCGAAAGCGTCCTTCCCGACGCGGACAATCACCAGCAAGCAGAAATACGGCACAGTCGTCACAGTGGATGTCCCGACGCATGTCGCCGGGGTGATGGAGTTTGAAAACGGCGCGGTCGGTACGATTTTGACGACCTTTGACGTCTTCACGGCACAGGTGCCGCGAATCGAGATATACGGTTCCGAGGGCACATTGAGCGTTCCCGACCCCAACACCTTCGGCGGGCCGGTGCTGCTGTACAGGCCGGAGGCAGGGGAGTTTAAGGAGATGCCGCTGATGTTTGGCTATGGCGAGAACAGCCGGGGGCTGGGGCTTTATGATATGGCGAAGCACATCGAGGAGAAGACGCCCTTCCGCGCCTCGGGCGGGCTGCTGCTGCACGTGCTCGAGGTGATGGCGGGCTTTGACCGCGCTTACGCGGATAAAGCCTTCGTGACGATGGAGACGAAACCGGAGCGTCCCGCGTCCTTGTAAGGTGCAGCAGGACGACGTCAACCGACGGCATGGGATGGAAGTCCTGCCTTGAAAAATAGTATACAATCTTGGGGTCGAAGGACGGTTTGAGCAGTGCCGCAAACCGTTTGGCGGCCCCTTTTTCCATCATAAGCCACATCTCCCGCGGCGGGTTGCCGGAAGCGGTCAGCTTTCGTACGATCTGCGACGTGATCGAAAACGGGATGTTGGAAAAAACCTTGTAGCCGCCGCCGGGCAGGGTTGCTTTGAGAAAATCCTGACACTTTATAGTCAGGTTGCCGGCGTCGCCCAGCTTGTCCCGCAGCCGCCCGCACAGCTTGCGATCGATTTCGTAGGCGCTGACCGAGCCGCAGATTTTGAGAAGCTCCCTTGTGATATGCCCTTTGCCCGCACCTATTTCAACGACATGGTCGTCCGCGCTGATGGAGGTCAGGCGCAGCAGTCTTTTGATGGTAACGGAACTCGTCAGGAAATTTTGCGAAATACTGTATTTAGACACAAAAATACACCCCTATGCACAAATTCGGACATAAAAAGGCGTACTGAAAAAAGCTATCGGTTAGCTGTTCAGTACGCTTTATTTGCGAATCCGAATTGTACCCATGAGGTGCATGACCTTCCTTTTTATGATGCTTAACATACTGACAATAACATATTATGGCGCCGCTGTCAAGGCCCCGATCGCAACCCCCCGCGCCCGGAACTTTGCTTCATAATCGGTCATCACCGCCTCCGGCGGACTGTTGGGGTCGCAATGCGTTACCGTCCAGCCCTCGGCGGCAAGCTCCTTTTGCGCAAACGCGAACAGCGGCGCGTTGTCGGTCTTGAACCGCAATGTTCCGCCTAGCGCGAGCAGCGGGCGGTAGAGCCGGAGGAAATTCCGCGCCACGAGGCGGCGGGGGGCTTGCTTCCAATGCGGCCACGGGTCGCAGAAGTGGATATAAAGCTCGTCGATCTCGCCCGGTGCGAACATTTTGTCAAGTTCAATCACATCACCGAGGATAAAACGGACATTACAAAGCCCTTTTTGCTGGGCATATTCCATACCAATCAAGATGGCCTCGGGGACACGCTCTAGCCCCAACACGGTCACATCGGGGTTGGCCTCCGCCGTTTCACAGGCAAAACGTCCCATCCCGCAACCCAATTCGACAAGTAGGCGGTCCGTTTTTCCCTGCCATTCAGAAATCAGCCAATCGGCGGCCTTCTCCATGCGGGCGGTTTGATTTTTGCGCCTTCGCAGTCTCATTGCGTTTTTCGTCCTATGTACATCAGGTGTTCCGACCAGCTCAAATACTCTTCCCGTTCGCACATTTTCTCCGCAAGGTCGAGCCATGCCGCGATAACCTCCGGTGGCTGCTTCATGACGTTGTGTTCATTGGGGGCAAGGATGCTCTCCTGACCAAACAGATGCAGTTTCTCCAGCGGAAACCGTGCCATAAACGGCAGGACTTCGTTTTGGCTAATAAAAAACGCCTGTGTGAACGCGGCGCCGCCATAGCTTTTGCCTTCAATGAGCGGAATAAGGAAGCGTTCCTCATCCGGGTGAATGACCAGTTCCGGCATCTCCCGCAACAAATAGACCAGCCCGCCGCCCATGCTGATAAACGACGTGAACAGCAGCCCGCCCGGTTTAAGCAGACGCAAGGCCGCGCTGACCGCTTTGATTCGGTCGGCTTCCTCTAACAGATGATAGAGCGGCCCCATCAGCAGTACATGGTCGAACAAACCGCCCAACAGCTTGTCCGCCTCCCGCGCGTCGCCCTGCATGGCTTTTAGAGGGAGCTTTTCGTCCCGCGCCCGTGAGGCGGCGAAAGCCGCGTTCTCCTCGGAGAGGTCGATTAATGTAACATCACAGCCCTTTTGGGCGAGATAGAGCGCATACCGCCCCGGCCCGCCGCCGATATCCAAAACAGTGTCGCCGAGCTGAATGTATCGGTCGATATACCGACAAGTCAGCATGAACTCGGGACGGCCTGCGATACGGTTGTATTCTGTTTCGGGATTTTGATTGTAAAAATCGCGCACGGTTTGGACGGCGTCTTGCATGGCGGGGTCACCTTCTTTTTAGGTATTTCCGCCTACTATAACAGACCGCCCAAGAAAACGCAAGGGCTAGAGGATGATTTTTTTCAGCAGCCCGGAGTAATACCGATGCGGGTAATGGTCGTTTGCGCAGACGACCAGCGGAAGGCGCGGCGGGCCGATATGCAGTTTGGCCCCTACATGCCTGAAGCCGAAAGCCGCCGGAGGCACTTTTGTGACGACATCATTGCCATACTCGACCCGCAGCGTCTTGTCCACGCGCTTGTTGTATGACAGCGCGAAAGCTCTGTTGCCGACGCGGGGGCAGCCGAACAGGACGACCTCGATGTCCGCGTCGGGGCGGTTATACTGCACATCCACGGCGCAAAGGACGGCCAGCGCCGCGCCCAGCGAATGCCCGGTAATCTTGATCGTGCGTACATCCCGGGCGGCCTCCGCCAAAATCAGGTCTCGGACAGAAGGGGATTTATACGCGTTGAGGAATCCCGTATGTACGCGTATCTTTGTCGCGGTATTGTCATAGGGGATGGTTTTTTTCCAAAAAGTGAAGTTTGTCTTCCAATCTCTCGGTGAATCTGACCCACGGAAGGTAATCCAGAGGGTATCCTTGTTCTTTCGCAGAAAATACTGCACCCCCGACGGCTTGCTGTCGACCATAGCGGTACAGGTGTGAGGCGTGTACGGCTGGATGTCGCGGTAAGCCGCCGTTGAATACTCCAACGACTTGACAATATCCATCCTGTTCATACTGCCACCCCCCTGCGCCATTATATGACGAAGAGGGTATAGCCGTTCTTTATTGTCCCGCGCACCACCGCAAGGCATTTTCCAGAACCCGCTGATACTGCGGATTATGCCAGACCGCTAAATGGTGCCCCGGCATGAGGACGCAGACGCGCCCTTTGCCCTGTGTGCGCACATAACCCGCCGGACAGACCCAGGCCGGACTGTTGTGATACGGGTTTTCCTGATACTTCGCCTCGTCTCCCTGCGGCGGGGAGTACGACGCCATCAAAATATCCACATCGTCACGCAAAATCTCCAGCCGGTAATGCTCGTCCACCTCGCAGAATATCCCCACTCCTTCGGTGACCGGGTGAGGCTTGACCGGCTGCACCGTGACCGGGCAGTCCTGCGGATGGTAGAGGAAGCGGCAGCCCAGCAGGGTATCAAGCGTCCGGGTACGCTCCCCGGCGACGGTGGCATTATGGACGCCCAGCAGCCCGCCGCCGCTTTCCACATAATCGACAAAGGCTTGCTGTACTGCCTCGGTCTTCCAGCTGTCTTTCTCCGTCTGCGAAATTTCGCCGCTCTTGCTCAGCAGGACAACGGGGTAATCCTTGAGCATATCCGGGCAAAATTCGCCGGCATCACGGATAATGGTAAACTCGAAGCCCTTGTCTTTGAGCGGCACGACGCCGTCAGCCGGCACTTGGCCGGGGTGCCAGTAGTCATCGCAGAGCAATAAAACCTTCATAGGGGATTGCCTCCTTTTCGAACGTATGTTATAATCAATGACAAGGGGGGGACACTATGCTATGTACTATTCGCGGCATTCCGGTCTATTATGAGGATTATGGCGAAGGACGCCCTGTGCTGTTCATTCACGGCTGGTCGGTTGACCACCGTCTGATGAGCGGCTGCTTTGAGCCGGTTTTTGAGCAAACGCAGGATTACCGCAGAATCTATATCGATATGCCCGGTATGGGCAAAACTCCGGCGGCGGACTGGATGAAAAATTCCGATACAATGATCGAGCTTCTGCGAGAGTTCGTAGGTATCGTCATTGGGGACAGCAACTTCCTGCTCGTGGGTGAGTCTTACGGCGGGTATGTGTCGCTGGGTCTAATCCATGAGATGAGGCAAAGGATCGACGGTTTGTTTCTGCTCTGCCCGCTGACCGACTCGTTTGACGCCGTAAACAGGCCGGAATGCCTTCCAAAACATCAGGTGCTATGGCGCAACGAGTCATGGGCTTCGGCTGAAAACGACCCGGACGCGACATCTTTTTTGGATATGGCCGCCATCGCCACTCCTGAAATATTCGCAAAGTATAAAAGGGATATTCTTCCTGCGGTCCGCATGGCAGACTGGGAACACTTGAATCATAATTACAAAGGCGAGTATCACCCCGATATGGAAAAAGCGTTAAGGACGATGACTTTTGACAAACCCTCGTGTATCCTGACCGGACGGCAGGATCATGCCGTCGGTTATCAAAAGCCCTATGAGCTTGTGGAACGGTTTCCAAGAGCCACATTCGCCGCGCTGGACTGCGCGGGGCACAACCTGCAGCTTGACAATGAGCCTCTTTTTCGGCAAATGGTCAAAGACTGGCTCTGGAGGGTTGAAAAATGCGGCCGGTAACGCTTTCGATGATTTTCGACGCGCAGCAGGCGCTGAAAGGCTTTGCCCGCCGTACCGACCTGCTGCCCGCGTCCTCATCCGTGTTCGGCGTGAACAACGAAGTCCTGCTCAAAGCCGAAAACCTCCAACGCACCGGCTCCTTTAAGGTTCGGGGGGCCTATAACCGTATGCGGCAGATGGACAGGGAGGAGAGCGCCTGTGGCGTGATCTGCGCCTCAGCCGGCAACCATGCTCAGGGCGTAGCGCTGGCGGCGCGGGAACTCGGGATACGCTCCAGCGTCGTTATGCCGGAGGGCGCGCCAATCTCCAAGCTGGAAGCCACCCGCGCGTATGGCGCGGAGGCCATCCTGCACGGCGATTCGTTCAGCGCGGCGCAAAGCTACGCATTCAGGCTCCAAAAGGAGCGCGGTATGGTATTCATCCACGCCTTTGATGACCCGTTCGTCATCGCAGGGCAGGGGACGGTCGGGCTGGAGATCGTACAGGACCGCCCCGATGTGAAGACAGTGCTCGTGCCCATCGGCGGCGGCGGGCTTGCGGCGGGCGTGGCGCTTGCCATCAAGGAAACGCGGCCCGGCGTACGCGTGGTCGGGGTGGAGCCGGAAAACGCCGCGTCAATGCTTGCGTCGTTTGAAGCGGGCAAACCGGTCAAGCTCACGAAATGCCAAACCATTGCCGACGGCGTTGCCGTCAAGTCACCGGGGGATTTGACATATAAACTGTGCCGCCATTATCTGGACGAGATCATCACCGTATCGGACGCAGATATAGCGGCGGCGATTTTAGCGATGCTGGAACGTACAAAAATGCTTGTCGAGGGCGCGGGCGCCGTTCCGCTGGCCGCGCTGATGGCAACCCCGGAACTGGCCGCCGGCGGCCCGACGGTGGCTGTGGTCACAGGCGGCAACATAGATGTAAATATATTGGAGCGCATCATCGAAAAGGGGCTGATGAACTCCGGCCGCCGCGCGCGGCTCAGCACATACATCGCCGACCGGCCGGGGCACCTGTCCAAGCTGCTCGATCTGCTGGCCGGGCAAGGCGTAAACGTCCTGTCCGTCTCGCATGACCGTCTCGCGCCGACTGTTGCGCTAGGGCAAACGGCGGTATCGGTCGAGGTGGAGACACGCAATCAAGAACACATCGAGGCAACGTGCGCCGCGCTGTTGGGGCGCGGATACCATTTGGTTCAGCCGATGGAAAACTCCATACTCCCGCCGTCAAATTCCGCGACATAGCCGCCCCGGAACCCGCTGACCTCAGCATAGCCGTATTCATCGGTGATAACACGAAGGTTCGGTGTGCGCCACTCGTTCTTTATCAACTGATATAGAGCGTCATACGCCGGTTTCACCCGCGCGTCCTTTGTCATCAGCCCGGCCGGGGCATTGAGCCAGCCGCCGTCTGTAAAACTCCAGTATGTGACAGCCTCAACCAGCGGGCATTGGAACAGCAGCGAATAGAATGCCGCGACCTCCTCCGCCTGCCTGGCCTCACCCTCCGGTGTGGACAGCCACTCGTCCGGCGCAAAGTCGTTGAGGTCAACGATGTGCTTGGGCATGATCTCCCCGGACACCAGGTTGATCTCGGTGAAATGCAGGGGCAGGCCGAAACGCTCAAATCGTTCCAAGACCTCCTCTGTTTTTTCACGGCTCCAGCAGCCTTGGTGCATATGCGATTGCAGCCCGATCGCGCTGATCGGGATCTCCGCCGCCAGCAGCTCCTCGATTAGATTGCTGTAGTCCTCGCTCATGTTGAAGTCGTTGATCAGCAGGGTCGCGTTAGGGTTGGCCGCTTTCGCCTCGGCGAATACCTTTCTCACCAGCCCGACGCGCCCTTCCCGTTTGCAGATACGGGTGATGCCGTTGTCATAGCGGTCGAAGACCGGCATGATGACGACCTCATTGATGACATCCCACATGTCGATGACGCCCTCAAACTCCACCACATCGCGCTTGATCCGCTCAAGCTGCACCGCTAGAATTTCCTCGTCGGACAGATCCAACAGCCACGGGGCCGTGACCGTGTGCCAGCAAAGCGGGTGGCCTTTGACAGAGCAACCTTGCTCGCGCAGCCATTTGGCGGCGTTCATCAGCCGCGCTGTGTCCGGTTTGCCGCGTTCCGGCTCGAACCGCCCCCAGTAAAACGGGAGTGTTATGGCGTTGAACAGATCCAGCATCTTTTCAACCCGTATTCCGGCGCAAACTTTCTCCTCGCCCTCCCATTCTCCGCTGACAAGCTGCACTGTCTCAAACCCGGCGCAGCCGAATAAAACATCGCCCGTTATTTGCTTGACCGTGACCTCGCGGCTGACTGCGGGCTGCCCGTCTGGTCCGAAGATTTGAACGGCCCCGGAACCCATTCTATGAGAATAAGCGCTGTTCATAGGGATGATCCTCCTTTGATTTATCGGCGTGACGCGGCCGCGCAGCAAATGACCTCTTCCGCCCCGGCGGACAGGAGGACGCTTCGGCACTCGTCCAGCGTTGCGCCGGAGGTGTAGATGTCGTCAATCAAAAGTATACGCTTTCCCGCCGGGTTTTGCAACACCTTAAACGCGCCCCGTACATTTTCCCGACGCATCTCATCGCCGGACATCTTCGTCTGCGATTTGGCATGGCGTTGTTTGGCGAGCAGTTTATCAGCCGATAGCCCCAAATACTTCGCCACGGCACGGGCCAGCCTTTCGCTCTGGTCATACCCGCGCGCCCACCGGCGGAAAAAACTGCACGGCACCCATGTGGCAACTTCCGCCTCCACGCGCGAATCGCTTACCGCCTGTGCCATCAGCATCCCAAACACATCCGCGTACCCCGAAACTCCCCGGAACTTATATCTATGCAGTGAGAACCGCACTATATCCCGGTAATACAGCGGCGCGATCACCCCGCCCGCGTCCGGCGGCGCCCGCCACGGCAGCTTGCCCTGACAGTCCGCACACAGCCCGTCCCGGTCCGGGCGGCGGCAAAACGCGCAGAGTTTTGGGAGGAGGAACTCTAAAACGGAACGGCTCATGAGGCTTTGCTTCCCGTACGGCGTTTTTCTTTTCGCGCGGATATATATTCTCCGAGGGTATCGCTGTTGGCTAATATCAAAAAACTCACTAAGCAAAAGACAAAACTAATAAAAAGTAACACAAATGAGTGGGTCCTCATTGCAGCCGAAACCCAAGCAATATAGGCCCAAAAGGCCCCAACAAGCGCGTGAAGGCCGAAATATACTGTTAATGTGACCCTTGCCCAGCCCTTCCCGAAATACATGAAAATAAATAACGCTGTCTGCAAAAAAGGTGCGGTTACCATAAAAAGCTGTTGAGCAAGCCAGGTAGGTTCTCCACTTATAGCCATAAAATAGTAAGCAAAAAAAACAGAAATTAAAACACTTCTGTATACAGATAGTGCAAGAACCACCACCCAGATCGTGCCGAGCACGGCTAAAACAAGGAAAATCATTCTTCCCTTACGCACTCTGTTAATATCTGTTGTCAACAAAATCCAATCCTCTCTCGTTTTCATCTCCTGCCTTAACAAACCACCAGTGTCTCACTCGTTAGTCTCCAACAACCCTTTAAGCCCGCTGTAACGCCGAAGGCGTTTGTCGTTTTGCACCATGGCGGCCACCACGTCGTCCTGCCCGACCATAATCAGCCAGTCCCGTGCCCTTGTGATGGCGGTGTACAGCACCCGCCGCGTCATCAGCTTCTGCGGCCCCGGCATGGCGGCCAGCACCACCGCCCTGTACTCGCTTCCCTGCGCCTTATGCACCGTTAGCGCGTAGGCCGGCTCCAGCTCGCCGAGGGCGTCGAACGGGTACTCGGCCAGCCTGTCGTCGTAGCGGACGGTCAGCAGCGACCCTTTGAGGTCGATCTCGGCGATGACGCCGATCTCGCCGTTGAAGATGCCCATGCCCGCCTGCGCCGTGCCGTCCTGCCGCCAGATCAGGTCGTAATTGTTGCGCACTTGCATGACGCGGTCGCCCTCGCGGTATAGAAACTCGCCAAACCGCTTTTCCAGCTTGTGTTCCGCCGCCGGGTTCAGCGTCTCTTGCAGCGCCTTGTTGAGGCTGATAGTGCCGCAAGGCCCGCGTCTTGTGGGTGTAAGCACCTGTATCTGCTCCAGTTCTATGCCGAGCTTGTCCGGTAGGCGGGTCGCGCAGAGTTCTTTGATCGTCTCCACCGCCGACAGCATGTCACGGCGGCGTAAGAAGAACAAATCCTTTTGATTGTCGTTCTGCAAAGCGGGCAGCTCGCCCCGGTTGACGCTGTGCGCCCCGGTGACGATGCGGCTCTCGGCGGCCTGGCGGAAAATTTCGGTCAGGCGCACAGCGGGCGTACCGCCGCCGCTGAGGACGTCTTCCAAAACCGTCCCCGGCCCCACGGCCGGAAGCTGGTCGGGGTCGCCTACCAGCACCAGCCGCGCGTCCTCCGGTATAGCGCGGGCTACGCAGTCCATCAGCAGGATATCCACCATCGAGACCTCGTCCAGCACCACCACATCGGCGTTGAGCGGGTTTTCCTCGTCACGCTGGAACCGCATAGTTCCTTTAGCCGGGTCGTAGCCGAATTCCAGCAGGCGGTGGATGGTCGAAGCCTCGCGCCCGCACAGCTCACTCATCCGTTTGGCGGCGCGCCCGGTCGGCGCGGCCAGCAATACCTTCAGCCCCATCCAGTCAAACAGCCGCAGCAGGCCGCGTACTGTCGTAGTCTTTCCAGTACCGGGGCCGCCGGTCAGTACCATCAGGCTGCGTTCCGCCGCCATGACGATGGCGTTCTTCTGTGAGTCGGCATAGCGGATGGACAGCTCCGCCTCGATCCTGCCTATGATACCGTCTATGTCGCGCGGAGGGGGCAAAACCTGCGCCGAACGGCTTTGGATGAACTCAGCGACATTGCGTTCGGCGTCGTACAGATGTGTCAAGTAGACCGGGCCGTCGCCGCGCGCCACCACCCTGCCCTCGCAGAACAGATCCTGAAGCGCGTCCTCCAACGGGTCTTCCTCCACTTCCAGCAGTTCGGCGGCGGCGGGGATAAGTTTTTCACGCGGGAGGTAGACATGGCCTTGGTCAAGGTTGTAATACAATTCGTATAATAATCCAGCTTTAAGACGGACAGTGTCCCTATCGCCCACATCCAGCGTCCCGGCAAGCCTGTCCACCTGTGAAAAAGGCGCGGAAAACGGCTCGTAAAGCAAAACATACGGGTCGTCGCGCAGCTGGCCGGCCGCGTCGGGACCAAACCGTTTGGCCAGCTCGGCCGCATACGCGGGCGACAGCTCATGCCGCACCATCAGCTCCATCAGGCGGCGGAGGGCGGTTTGACGGGCGAACAGCGCCCCGATGGACTCGGCGCGCTTAGGCGTGATACCGCGCACCTCGCTCAAACGCTGTGGGTGATGTTCCATGACATCCAGCGTCTCATTGCCGAAGCGCTCCACCAACAGGCGCGCCGTGGCCCGCCCGACTCCCTGGATGATGCCGGAGGCGAGGTATTCTAAGATGGCAGAGGCATCCGACGGCAGGAGGCGGTCCGCCGACCGCACGGTAAACTGCGTCCCGTGCGCCGGATGCTGTGTCCAGCGCCCACGCGCGGAGATCGTTTCACCCGGCGCGGGACTGGGGATATGCCCCACGGCGGTGTGCAGGGAGCCGTCCTCACAGCCCACGCGCAGCACCGCCCAGCCCGTTTCCTCGTTAGCGTAGACGACCGCCTGTATGACTCCCTCTAATATCTCGTCCGTCGTCCGACACCCCTTTGTAAACCAGCTCCAGCCAATCAGGCTTTCCAACGGTCAGCGGGACGCCAAGCCAGCGCCCGAAAAACGCCCAGAGAGCCATGACAGCGCCATAGGCGCAGAGTACCGCCGCGATGCAAGTCAACAACATAGCCATCACCCCGTATGCTATGCTATGCGGCGGCGGTACCGTTGGTTCGCGTGGTATTATGTTAACCATAGTATATCACGTGATAACGGTTTGCACAAGAGAAACGCTTAAATCCTCCCATTCCACGCCAATATCAACAAAACACATGTTACTATCACAACAACCGATACGGCAAGCAGTCCCGGATGAAACCTTACCTTGCGCTCAGTCTCCCCGATAGGAGATATACTCGGGACAGGAATCAAACGCGCCTGTGTGAGAGCTAACCGCACCGGCTTGTAGAGGAGCACGGCGAAGCTCGCGTTGAGGCCTGTCTTTAACAGATTATACGGCAGGAAAACAGGAATCAGCGATGCCGCAACAGCGGCGCGCGGTACGCCGAGATAAATGGGCGTCATAACATAATTCCATAAAAGCATGACGCCGGTTGCCAGCAGCGCGCCGATCGCAAGCCCATATACCGCGCTTGATAAGGTGCGCTTCCATTTGTATATGGCGGCGGCGGGGCAAGCAAAAGAGCATGTCGCCAAGACATTCATCAAAAAGCCGATATAGCCCGTTTCACTGACTGTAAACATCTCGATAACAGAGACAAGTGCGGACACGGCAACCACGGACAAGGGGCCGTACAGGAACCCGGCGATGACGATGACGACGTCTTTGGGGTCATACTTGAGATAAGGCGGCACCGGCATGACCGGAATGCGAAGGAAATACATCAGGATATAGGCCAATGCTCCGATCATTGCGAGGACAACGAGTTTATGCGTACGGGTTTTCAATGTGATCAGCTCCTCATATAATTTAATATATAAACGCCCCCAAACAATAAGTTTGGGGGCGTGAAAGCATACTTCTATGCCGTTCATCTTCTTCCATCCAGACTTTCCGCTAAGCAGCGTCCAGCATACGCTAGGACTCGCTTGGCGACTGTCGGCACCGGAATCTCACCGGTTCAGCAAGGAAAAATCCCCTGCTCGCGGGCTTTCACCGCCGGTGGGGAATTTCACCCCGCCCCGAAGATATAAATTGTAAGGATTGCTACGCGGCGATCACAACGCCGTCGCCGATACTGTTGATGGTGTATCTCATGTCCATTTCCATCTTCATATGCTCGCCCGCAGCCGTCATCTCCATGACCATAAAAATGCCGAATGACGTTAGATTGCCGTCGAAGTCGGCAGTAAACTCCAAGACCATGTCCTCAATGCTTAGTTCCATATCACCCAGATCGCCTACTGTGCCTCCCGCCGCCGCAAGAGCGTAGTCGGCAAACATATTTCCGTCAAGCACGAGAACGGTGCGGCGGACGCCGAGCGCCGACTCTGTCTCAACGGATTTGATCGCGTCTGCTCCAAAGTCCGGTAAATTCACCGCGCTAGCCATTTGCTCGGTCAGCAACTCATCCGCATCTATGCCCAGCGCGGCTAAATCTATCTCCACGCCGTTTAATGCAAAATAGAGCGTTTCGCCGTCATAGAACATCTCCGTCACGCCGCCTAGCAATCCCATGTCCATCACCATTGCAACTCTAAAATCTTCACCCTCGGCAATGATTTTATAGTTCCCGGTCACCGGCATCGAAATAATTTCACCGCCAGCTTCGACGATAATATCCATCTCAATGTCCATATCGAGTTGCATATCCGCACCCGGGGCGGGGGATATTTGTTCCATCAATTTTACATACGCGTCAAACGCTTCGCTCTTGGCGGCGTCCGTCAGTTCCGGTTCATACGGTGTATTCTCAGGTGCGTCGATGGAGGCGTCCGGGGTAACCGGTATTTCCCCTTGCGCATTCGCGCCTGGGCTTGGTTCGGTGTCTGCCCCGCCACTGTCCGGGGCGCATGCCGTCAATACGAACAGCATACATATGAGCAATGCCCAAAAAGACTTGTATTTCAACAAACTTCCCCTCCTCCCCGTTGGTGATTTGCCGTATTTGTTTCACTATAGCATGATAAATCATATTTGTCAAGAGAACGACGTGAATTAAATTTACTATTTAGTACGACACTTCAATCTCAATGTCAGGGCCGTGAGCTGTAGCCCAAAATTCCGCTTGAATTATTATGCTTGTCGTGCCCTCTGAGTTATTGACATCAACTGATGTGTCTATGGATAGATATTCCATGTATCCGAGGTCGTTTATTTCAAGTTCTATATATACGTCGTGGATTGTCATGTCGGAACGTCTGCCGCCGGCACCTTTCACCACCTCACCCGCTACTTCCCATACATAATCCCTCAAAGCTGAACCGTCGACCGTAAGGTAAAACTCATAGCCATACGGGTCGAAGCGCTCCGCCTCTTTGACTGACTCCAGCTGAAAAGACGGTAGGCTGACCGTTTCGACAACCCGCTCCCGAAGTTCGCCTAGGAGGGTATCCATATCCGTGGGCACTTCACTGCGGGGTCTGCTTTCGTCGTAATGGTCAACGTCCAGAAATAAAACACCCCGGCTGCCCAAAAGCAACTCGATATAGGAGCCCATGTCATCCCTAGCATAAAAAAGTCTTTTTCCGTCATATTCAATATCAAGCAATAAGTACTCTTCCCGCCCGGAAATCTCCGAAAATATTTGATTGTGGTATAATAACTGTTCGACGCCACCCTCGGAAACAACCGCTAAATATCCGTCTTGGCTCGTGTAGTTTTCCTCCGACTCAGTAATCACCGTGGTGTAAAAATCAATGGAATATCGGGCATCCTTGTCCGGCGCGAACCGGAGGCTGTCCGCAACCTGCCTATACGCGGCGTGAGCCAATTTTTTCGTGTCGTCCTCTGTCCAGACCTTGGCATCATTGCCAGCGCTATCGCTCTGCCCGTCTCTCAAACTTCTGTAATTAAGCGTGGCTTCAACACACGATGACAGCAGCAGCGTCACACACAAAAACAGCGCCATTATGCTCTTTACTCTCATTTCAGCGCCTCTTTCAAAAAATACCCTGTATACGACGTCTCACACGCCGCCACTTCCTCCGGCGTGCCCTGCGCCACAATCTCGCCGCCGCCGTTCCCGCCTTCGGGGCCGAGGTCGATGACCCAGTCGGCGGTCTTGATGACCTCAAGGTTGTGCTCAATGACCAGCACCGTGTTGCCGCCGTCCACCAGCCTCCCCAGCACTTCGATCAGGCGGTGCGTGTCGGCGGTGTGCAGGCCGGTGGTCGGCTCGTCGAGGATATAGATCGTGCTGCCGGTACCGCGCCGCGAGAGCTCGGTCGCCAGCTTGATGCGCTGGGCCTCACCGCCGGACAGCGTGGTCGAGGGCTGTCCCAGCTTAATATAGCCCAGCCCCACCTCACAAAGTGTTTTGATCTTCCTGTGCAGGCGGGGGATGGGGGAGAAGAACTCCAGCGCCTCGTCGCAGGTCATGTCCAGAATCTCATGGATATTCTTGGTCTTGTACCGCACTTCCAGCGTTTCGCGGTTGTAGCGTTTGCCCTTGCATACGTCGCAGGGGATATAGATGTCGGGCAGGAAGTGCATCTCTATCTTGATCAGGCCGTCGCCGGCGCAAGCCTCACAGCGCCCGCCGCGTGTGTTGAACGAGAAGCGCCCGGGGCCGTAGCCCCGTATCTTAGCGTCCGGCGTGGAGGCGAACAGGTCGCGGATGTCGGTGAACAACCCGGTATAGGTCGCCGGATTGGAGCGGGGCGTCCGCCCGATCGGCGACTGGTCGATGTCGATGACCTTGTCGAGGTTATCCAGCCCGTCTATCCCGTCGTGCGCGCCGGGACGGGTGCGGGCGCGGTTCAAGGAACCGGCGAGGGCCTTGTAGAGGATGTGGTTGACCAGCGAGCTTTTGCCCGAGCCGGACACACCGGTGATACAGGTACAGCAGCCGAGCGGGATGGAAACGTCGATGTTTTTGAGGTTGTTTTCCCGCGCGCCGCGCACCGTCAGCTTTTTGCCGCTGCCTTTGCGCCGTTCGGCGGGGATAGGTACGGCCTGTTTGCCGGACAGATACTGCCCTGTGACCGACTTGTCGCAGGCCTTGACCTCCTCCAGCGTCCCGGCGCAGATGACTTCCCCGCCGCAGACACCCGCGCCGGGGCCTATGTCTACGATATAGTCGGCCGCCAGCATTGTCTCTTCGTCGTGCTCGACGACCAAAAGCGTGTTGCCGAGGTCACGCAAGCGTTTGAGCGTCGCCAGCAGTTTCTTGTTGTCCCGTTGGTGCAGCCCGATCGACGGCTCGTCAAGGATGTACAGCACGCCCATCAGGGACGAGCCGATCTGGGTAGCCAGCCGTATCCGCTGGCTCTCGCCGCCGGACAGACTGCCAGACTGCCGCGAAAGGGTGAGGTATTCCAATCCTACGGAGCGCAGGAAACCAAGCCGCTCGCGTATCTCTTTCAGGATACGGCCGGCGATTAGGTTCTCTTGCTGTGTAAACTCCACCGTGTCCCAAAACGCCAGCGCGTCGGTGACCGATTTTTGCGTATAATCGGAAATGTCCAGCCCGCCGACGGAGACGGACAGACTCTCCTTTTTCAGCCGTTTGCCCTTGCATTCGGGGCAGGGCACAGGCGACATCATCTCCTCGATGTGCTGGCGCGAGCCGTCGGACTGGGTGTCGCGGTAACGGCGCTCGAGGTTATTGACCAGCCCCTCAAAGGCGTGGCGGTGGATGGCAGTCTGCCCGTTGGCCTTGATGTACGGCAGTTCCAGCTTGACCCCTTTGGTGCCGTACATCAGCGCGTCCAGCGCCTCTTCGGGCAGGTCGCGCACCGGCGTGTCCAGCGAGAAGCCGTAGCGTTTGGCCAGGCCGCCGAAATACATCCGGGCGATGGAGTTGTCGTCGGAGCCGTTCCAGCCGGCGGCGACGACCGCGCCGTCCTTGAGCGAGAGGGACATGTCGGGGATGAGGCGGTCGGGGTCCACCTTCAGGTGCGCGCCCAGGCCCATGCACTTGGGGCAGGAGCCGTAGGGATTGTTGAACGAGAACATCCGTGGCGACAGCTCCTCTATCGAGACGCCGCAGTCGTCGCAGGCGTAGTTCTGGGAAAAGAGCAGCTCGCGCTCGCCTGGGCCAACGTCGATGATGAGCAGACCGCCGGACAACCCCGCCGCAATCTCCACCGAGTCGGTCAGCCGCTGCTGGATGTCGGATTTTATCACAAGGCGGTCGATGACGATCTCGATGCTGTGCTTCTTGTTCTTGTCCAGCGTGATCGTCTCGGTCAAATCATACATGCTCCCGTCTACGCGGACGCGGGTGAAGCCGCTTTTCCGCGCGTCGGTGAATACCTTTGTATACTCGCCCTTCCGCGCCCGCACCACCGGCGCAAGCACCTGGATGCGTGACGACTGCGGCAGGGCCATGACCTGGTCGATGATCTGGTCGATGGTCTGCTGGTGGATGACCTTTCCGCAGCGCGGGCAGTGCGGGATGCCCACACGCGCCCAAAGCAGGCGGAGGTAGTCGTAGATTTCGGTGACCGTCCCGACCGTTGAGCGAGGGTTTTTGCTGGTCGTTTTTTGGTCAATGGATATGGCGGGAGACAGGCCGTCGATGTAATCGACGTCAGGCTTCTCCATCTGCCCCAAAAACTGCCGCGCGTAAGCCGACAGGCTCTCCACGTAGCGACGCTGCCCTTCGGCATAGATGGTGTCGAACGCGAGCGAGCTTTTGCCCGAGCCGGACAGGCCGGTCAGCACGACCAGCTTGTCCCGCGGGATCTCGACGTCGATGTTTTTGAGGTTGTGCTCCCTCGCGCCTTTTACATAGATTGAATTTCGCATGACGTACCTCCGCTATATCCGTTTTGAAGAAGGTCATCAAACCATTGGCCCGCCTGCGGTATTTTATCCGCCATATCCTCTAGAGAACCAATCCGCGCGAAATATTCGAGCTTTTCCCTTTCGGCTGTAGGAATATGGCTTGATATGTGGATCAGATAATAATCCGCGTGGGCCGGCGTATAGATAAGCCGGAGCAAGTCGATCAGCGGTTCAAGGACATAGCGGTTATAATAGGCGTACGCTTCAAGATATTGACCGCGGCGGATATATTTATCCACACGCATATGCTGTGTTCTGTGGTATTTCGCTTCGTCCAGACGAGATTTGCCGCTGCTTACAAAATCCGAAAGGTCAAGCGGCTTATACCGGATGAGACCGTCTTTGTCGAAAAGGACTTTCGCCGCTTCCACGCGGTTGTTTTCATAGAAAGCATATTCATCCTTCGGGCGGCTGTGAAGCTGCCAGCAGAAATCTATCATCAGATATTCACTCGTTCCGGCCAGATGATAGACTCGCTGACGAATCTTAGGGTGGCCATGCCGCATGATGTGCTTGTAGTCTATTGCGGCGAGCGCGGACAAAGCGTTTTCCACAGCTTCATACGCCTGCTCTTCACACTCGTCCTCAACGTCAGCCCAAAAGTCAATATCGCTGTACGCGTCAACCGTGCCGAGGGCGTCCGCGCCTTCCAGCCAGAACGCGCGGATATACGGCAGAGGCTCTAGGGCTTCCTGCAATTTTACAATGATGTCATTTCTGTTAACCATTTTACGACCCCTTCAGCTTGATGATCTGGTCACGCAGCAAAGCGGCGTACTCGAACTCCAGCATCTGCGCGGCTTTTTTCATCTCTGTCTCGAGCTTTCTCAGCAGCTCCAGCCGTTCCTTCTCGGTCATCGGCTTGCCGTCCGCTTTCCTTTTGCCGTCCAAGCTGACCTTTTGCGAGATTTCCGGCGCGTCGCCGACCTTTTTGATGATGGTCTTCGGCACGATGCCGTGCTCCTCGTTGAACGCCACTTGCAGCGCGCGGCGGCGGTTGGTCTCGTCGATGGCGCGGCGCATAGAAGGTGTGATGCTGTCGGCGTAGAGGATAACGCGCCCTTCGGCGTTGCGCGCCGCCCGCCCGATGATTTGGATTAGGGACGTTTCACTGCGCAAAAACCCCTCTTTGTCGGCGTCCAGGATGGCGACAAGGCTGACTTCGGGCAGATCGATACCCTCGCGCAGCAGATTGATGCCCACCAGCACATCAAAGACGCCTAGCCGCAGGTCGCGTATCAGCTCCACGCGCTCCAGTGTGTCAATCTTGTGGTGCAGGTACCGCACTTTGACGCCCAGCCGCTGGAAATGCGCCGTTAAGTCCTCCGCCATTTTTTTGGTCAGCGTGGTGACCAGCGTCCGCTCTTTGCGCTCGGCGCGTTCGTTGATCTCTCCCAGCAGATCGTCGATCTGCCCTTTGACAGGGCGCACCATCACCTCCGGGTCTACCAGCCCGGTCGGGCGTATGACCTGCTCGACAATCTGCCCGCTGCGTTCGCGCTCATACGGCGCGGGCGTCGCGGAAACATATACGATCTGATTGAGCTTGTCGCAAAACTCGGCGAAATTGAGCGGGCGGTTGTCAAACGCCGACGGCAGGCGGAAGCCGTAATCGATCAGCGTCGCCTTGCGGGAGCGGTCGCCGTGGTACATGCCGCGCACCTGCGGTATGGAAACGTGTGATTCATCTATGAACAGCACGAAATCCTCGGGGAAATAGTCCAGCAGGGTAAACGGCACCGCACCGGGCGGGCGGCGGGCCATCACCCGCGAATAATTCTCGATACCGGAGCAGATGCCCAGCTCGCGTATGGATTCGATGTCATATAATGTGCGCTGCTTGATCCGCTGTGCCTCTAAGAGCTGGTTGTTGTCCTCAAACTCCTTGACGCGCTCCCAAAGCTCGTCTTCGATCTCGCGCAGGGCCTCCTCCGTCGTCTTGGGGTCGGTCATATAGTGCGACGCGGGGTAAATGGCCGCGTGGCTCAAGACGTTGCGCGGCGTTCCAGTCACAACGTCCACCTCGGAGACGCGGTCGATCTCGTCGCCGAAAAACTCCACGCGGACAGCCTTATCGTTCCAGTATGCCGGGAAAATTTCCACTGTATCGCCGCGCACCCGGAACATGTTGCGCTCAAACGCCACATCGTTGCGGCTGTAACGGATGGAGACGAGTTTCTTTAGCAGGTCGTTGCGCTTCATCTCCATACCGGGGCGGAGGGAGACGATCATCGTCTTATAGTCGATGGGGTTGCCGAGGCTGTAAATGCACGACACCGACGACACCACCACCACATCCCGCCGCTCGGCCAAAGAGGATGTGGCGCTGTGGCGCAGGCGCTCGATTTCGTCGTTGATACGGCTGTCTTTTTCGATATAGGTGTCGGTGTGCGGGATATAGGCTTCCGGCTGATAATAGTCAAAGTAAGAGACAAAATACTCCACGGCATTGTTGGGAAAATATTCTTTTAATTCGGCGCAGAGCTGCGCCGCCAGCGTTTTGTTGTGCGCCAATACCAGTGCCGGGCGGCGTACCTGTTCGATGACCTTGGCCATTGTGAAGGTTTTGCCCGAGCCGGTGACGCCCAGCAGCGTCTGCTCGGTCAGCCCGTTTTCTATGCCGCTTGCCAGCAGGCCGATTGCCTTGGGCTGGTCGCCGGCCGGCCGGTACGGGCTGACGACTTCAAACTCCGGCACGCATACATCCCCCCTTGTCGCATACAATCATTCTACCAGAACGCTTGTACTTTGGCAAGGGGGGATTCATAGATTTTTATTAAGGATTATTGATTTTGCAGCGGAATTTGCTTCTTTCCCGGCGTTTTCAGAATCAGCGCGCCGGTCGGGCAGATATCGGCGCACTTGCCGCAATCGCCGCATTCCTCACAATTCCCGGCGGGCAGTACAACCGTATCGAATCCGCGGTTGACAAAGCCCAAGACTCCCGCTTCCGCCACTTCGTCACAGACGCGGACGCACAAGCCGCACAGGATGCACTTATCCGGGTTGCGGGTAACGCCCGGGATGTCGTCCTCCACGGCGCGGCAGTGGACTTTACCGGTGTACTTCTCCGGCTGCACGGCGTATTGGTTGGCGTAGTCGATCAGCTTGCAGTCAAAGTAGTCCAAGCAACCGCATTCCAGACAGCGCGAGGCCTCCCGCTTCGCCTCCTCTTCGGAAAAGCCCAGATTGATCTCCCCAAAGTCTCCCCGGCGCTCGCTGGGGGAACGGTGCGGCATTTTCGCGCGGGATGATCGCTCCGTTCCGGCAAAATCCTCCGCTGTTTTATCTGTCTTTACCAGGTACGGCGCTTGGGTTGTAAGCGTTTCGCCGTTCAGGTACCTGTCTGCCATGTCGGCGGCTCGCTTAGCCTCTCCAATCGCGGTGATAGCGATGCCCGCGCCGTCGTTGGTCGCGTCGCCTATGGCGAAAACGCCGTCTAAGTTGGTAAGGTAGGTGTGCTCATCGGCGGCAATCGTCCCCCACTTTGTCAGCGTGACGTCTTCCAGGCCAAGGGGATTCAGCTTCTGACCGATGGCGACGATGACAAAATCTACCTCTATCGTCTCCTCTTTGCCCGGTATAGCCACCGGACTGCGCCGCCCGGATGCGTCTGGCTCGCCCAGCTCCATGATTTGGAGGCGGACCGCCTTAACCTTGCCATTCTCGCCGATGACTTCGATGGGGTTGGTCAGGTTCTTGAAGATGACGCCCTCTTCTTCCGCCTCGGTGATCTCGATCTCTTCCGCCGGCATTTCGTTTTTTGTCCGGCGGTAAATGTTGTACACCGCGTCCGCGCCCAAGCGTACGGCGGTGCGGCAGGCGTCCATCGCGGTATTGCCGCCGCCGACCACAGCGACCTTGTGTCCTTTGAAAACAGGGTCGTTCAGGTCAATCTCCCGCAGAAAGTCTATACCGCCTAGCACGCCGTCCAGTTCCTCGCCGGGACAGCGTAGTGAGACGCTTGTCCACGCCCCGGCGGCGATGATGACAGCGTCGTAGTCTTTACGCAAGCTATCGAGTGATAGTTCACGCCCGATTTTGACGTTGTTGCGATATTCGGTGCCCATACTCCCAATCAAGTCGATCTCTTTTTGCAATACCGCCTTCGGCAGACGGTATTCCGGGATGCCGTAGCGCAGCATACCGCCCATCTGCGGCATCGCGTCAAATACGGTGACCCCGTGACCGTGCGCCCGCAGGAAATATGCCGCCGTCAGTCCGCCCGGGCCGCCGCCGATGATCGCGGTTTTCTTTCCGGTGGCCGGGCCGGCCTTAGCGGTAAACGCGGGGTTTTGGTCGGCTATAAATTGCTTCAGAGCCATGATGGAGACCGGTTCCTCCACCAGCTCGCGGCGGCAGGCGTCCTCACAGGGGTGCGGGCAAACCCGGCCGATCGAAGCGGGCAGCGGCATTTTTTCCATAATCAGCTTATAGGCTTTTTCGTATTCGCCGTTGGCAACCAACCCTACATAGCCCTGGCAGTCGGTCTGCGCCGGGCAGGCGAGGGTACACGGCGCGCGGCAGTCGCCGGTGTGGTCTGAGAGCAGCAGCTCCAGCGTCGTCTTGCGGCTCTGGCGGATGCGCTCGGTATCGGTATGGATGGCCATGCCGTTCGCGGCCATGATGGAGCAGGAGCGCAGCAGTCTCGGGCTGCCTTCGGCCTCGACCACGCAGATCCCGCAGGAGCCGACCATTTCCACCTGTTCGTCATGGCAAAGGGTGGGGATACCGATGCCATGGGCGCGGGCGACTTCGAGGATGGTCTGCCCCTCTTTGCCGGTGACCTCGCGTCCGTTTATAGTCAGTCTAATCTCACTCATCTACTCTACCTCCACCGCGCCAAACCGGCAAACTTCGGCGCATTTTCCACACTTAATACATGTATTCATGTCTATGACATGCAGTTTCTTGACCTCGCCGCCGATTGCGCCGACCGGACACTTTTTCGCGCACAGGGTACAGCCGGAGCATTTATCGCTGATCGTATAGGTCAGCAGCGGTTTGCATTGGCGCGCGGTACACTTTTTGTTGTTGATATGGTCTTCATATTCGTTGCGGAAATATTTAAGCGTGGTCAGCACGGGGTTGGGCGCCGTTATCCCAAGCTGGCACAGCGAACCGGCCTGTATCTGCTTCGCAAGCTCTTCCAGCAGCTCTATATCCCCCTCGCGGCCTTCCCCTTCGCATATGCGCTCCAAAATCTCCAGCATCCTGCGGTTGCCAATGCGGCACTGGGTGCATTTTCCGCAGCTCTCTTTGCAGGTGAAGTCCAGGAAAAAGCGGGCGATGTCCACCATACAGGTGGTCTCGTCCATGACCACCATGCCGCCGGACCCCATGATCGCGCCGGTGGCGGCCAGCGTCTTATAGTCTATCTGCGTATCGGCCAACCCCTCCGGGATACAGCCCCCGGACGGCCCGCCCATCTGCACTGCCTTAAACGCTTTGCCGCCCTTGATGCCGCCGCCGGGGCCAAAGACGACATCGCGGATGGTCTGGCCCATCGGGACTTCGACCAAGCCGCCTTTATTGATCTTCCCGGTCAGAGCGAACACCTTTGTCCCCTTAGAGTTTTCCGTCCCCATGGCGGAGAAAGCTGCGCCGCCGTTGCGGATGATCCACGGCACATTGGCATAGGTTTCCACATTGTTGATATTGCTGGGCCTTTTCCAATAGCCCTTTTGGGCGGGGAAGGGGGGTTTCAGGCGCGGCATACCCCGCTCGCCTTCCAGCGAAGCGATCAGCGCCGTTTCCTCGCCGCACACGAACGCGCCCGCGCCCGCTTTGATGCGTATGTCAAAAGAAAAATCGCCCCCGAAGATGTTTTTGCCCAGATAACCCTTGTCGCGGGCTTGTTGCAGCGCCTGTTCCAGCCGTATGATCGCCAGCGGGTACTCGGCGCGTACGTATACGATGCCTTCGTCCGAGCCGATGGCGTAGGCGGCGATCATCATCCCCTCGATCACCGCGTGGGGGTCGCCCTCAATGAGGGCGCGGTCCATAAACGCCCCGGGGTCGCCCTCGTCGGCGTTGCAGATGACATATTTCTTATCGCCCGGCGAACTGCGGGCCGCGTTCCACTTGAACCATGTCGGGAAGCCCGCGCCGCCGCGCCCGCCGATGCCGGAAGCCTTCATCTCTTCGATGACCTGCTCCGGCGTGAGCTCGTTCAGGCACTTTTGAATGGCCCGGTATCCGTCTTTTTCAATGTATTCGCCGATATTCTCAGGGTCGATGACGCCGCAGTTTCGCAGGGCGACGCGGACCTGCGCGTTCAGGCTGTCTAGGTCTTCCTGCGATATAAGGTGCCGTTCCGCGTCGTTTTGCTCACCACGGGTAAATTTAATGATCTCCTCCGCGGCCTTTTCGTCCACCCTGACAAAGGTCTTGCCGTCCGCTTCAACAATCGGCTCAAGGTAACACATGCCGATACAGCCGGTCACTGTAACCGGGCAGTTTCCTTGTTCCAGCATATCAGACACACCGGCGGCGCCGGCGGCAATGCCGCAGCTTCCTTTCCCAACAGTAACCCTCATCCGGCAGTATCCTCCCGCTCAATTTCTTTGAGTATCTTGACCGCTTTCTCCTTGGTCAGGCCGCCGTAGGTACTCTCCCCGATCATCATGGCCGGGGCGAGGCTGCAACAGCCGAGACAGGCCACATTGTTGTATGTAAACAGCCCGTTTGCCGAAATTTCGCCCTCTTCCACGCCTAAATGCTCCCGGACGGCCTCCTCGATGGCGGGCGAGCCGTTTACATGGCAGGCCGTGCCTTGGCAGAGCAGGATGAGGTGTTTCCCCACCGGTTTGGTTCGGAACTGCGTGTAAAACGTGACCACACCAATGACCTTGGCGGGCGGTACGCCCATACGGCGGGCAATATACAGCAAAAGGCCGGACGGCAGCCAGCCGTATATTTCCTGCGCCTTCTGCAAAACCGATATTAGGCTGCCCTCCTTATCCGCGTACTGGCTGAGGTACGGCTCCAGTAAAGCCGTATCCACCCCGGGCGCGGAAAGCTGTTTTTCCGAACAGCTGCATCCCATATAGTATCCTCCTAATCTGCGGCTTATCCGCTCTTATGTGACTAATACAATAGTCTATACCATACAGGGCGCAAAGTCAAACAGAAATCACAGCCAATAGGCATTAGCACAAAACTCTTGACAGTCCCTCTCATAACGGGAAATGGGGCGAGTATCACCCGCCCCATTTTTTCATTATAGATTAATCACTTCAATATTGCCTCTATTTCCTTAACTGCTTCATTGTCTTTAATTGAAATAACACTGTTTTTGGAAGACTGTGTATATATGACACTATCTTCACCCACACTGTTAATCATTAAGATATATGTTTCTCCAACCACAACACTATCCTTAATTAGTGACACTAGAATTTCGTCGCTTTCTTCAATTGTATTAATATTACGGCCTTTAATTGTGTCAAGTATTTTGCAAAAGTATGTGTTCGAGTTGCCGGTTATTCCTTCCACATACAAGCCTCTAATTCTTACTTCCAGTACATAGTCCGACTCGTCAATGATTGTTGGGAAATCTATTGCGGTCGTATACCTTTGTCCTTCATCGGCAGGGCCTTTTGCGGTACGAATGATTGATTTTATATCGTCTGCGCTTTCTACTCCTGTCATCTCTGACAGTGATGCGCCGTACATCGTGCTTTTGCCAATGTCATCTACTGGAATGAAAATCCCAGCCAGTAAAACCTGTTGCGGATAATCATAAAACAGCGAATCACTTCTTCTCATGATGAGAATGTACTGCTTTTTAGGCTCATAAGCGGTATTCCCAGTCTCATAACTATACTCTGAATCTAATACTGTAGAATAGCCTTTTGCTTCGGTCAAATAAATTGTTTTTTCAGAAACCTCTCCACGCAACACTTCTATTACGTTAAATGCACTCTCCACACGTCCCCTGTCGGTAATTTTGCTGGAAACAAAACTTGCGACAACAACGCAGTTGCTCATTTCAACAATTTCTTGAAATGAGTGCTGACGCACCGTAGCCTGCGAGCTAAAAACCTCAACATTTCCATCGTCCGATTTACAGCCCGCAATGGTTACGATGATGAGTGTTATTGCAACGAATAATGATGCTTTCCGTATCATAGTGAAAATCCTCCCGTTAATTATATAGTTGGGTTACATGTCGTTTGTCAATACTGGTTAGCGTGTAGGCGCCAGACAAGCCATATGCGCGCATAATCGAGCTGCTATTTGATGTATGGCCGAGCCAACCCAAGGCATTAATTTGGGCGGAGGTACCTCCGTAGAATCTTATTGAGGATGACATTCCTCCGGCGACACTTATTGAAATGCCAAATGCAGGATATCGTATGTTTTATCACTTGTCAACATTTATTTTACATTAGTGAATATTTCGCTGCAATGAGTCCATGCGTACGCGTCAGCCTCATCTGTCATATTTATCCGGCAGGGTTTCATCATAGCCGCGCGGGGATGGTGGACGTATGAGCAAATGTGTGCTATACTGTATTATATTTGACATTAGGAGGTTTCCCGCGCATGTTTGCTGAGATAAACGCGGCTTATCTTATCGCGCTGCTGTTTTTCCTGACAAGCCTGGGCTATGTGTATACTTCCATAGTCACAATCGTAAGCGATTCCAAGTCCAGACTGCGGCGGGAATACCTGATCGCCGTCATATGCGTTGTCCTGTCCAGCTTTTTTTACGGTTTGATGACCATCGCCGAGAACGAGAAGCTGGTGCGGATATGCTGGGCGGCCGGCTTTACGTCTTATTTTTTGTTTCTTCCGGTTTGGATCCGGTTTGCGTCCAATATGATCACGATCAAGAGTAAAGCTGTCAAACATATGGTCAGATGGGCGTTTATCGCGATAACCGTCATCATTTCCGCGGTATGTATCGCCTCTTCGGACGTCGTATTTATCGAAACGCCATACGGTATGCAGTTTTCCTATTCCAACAGCTGGGTTTTCAGGGCGATGGCGGTGTTTGTCTTTGTGCTGTGCATCGGCGTCTTTACCACGCACATCAGATGGTGGCGCGCGTCGGAGAGCAAGCGCCAGCGCAGGCAGCAGTTTATGTTTGTCCTTCTGACCTTTTTGCTTGCCCCGGCTGGGTTTGTGACGGATTTCTTTATCCCGTCTTTTACGGACGGCACAGTCCCGCCCCTCGTGTCGGTCCTCCTTTTTCCCGCCTCCCTGCATCTTTTTATTTCGATGAGGACCAACAAGACCTTGAGTATCACAGTACCCAACGTCGCGGAGTATATTTTTAAGTCCGTAACGATTCCGACCCTTGTGCTCGACCAACATAACACGATATGCCTTGAGAACAATGCCGCTCTGGAGCTGTTAGGAGAAAACAGCGCCGGCAAGAACATCTCCGAGCTGATTTTTTTAGACGGGAAAGCGCTGGAGCAGTCTGATTACAACGACAACTTTGAGAATAAGAAGGTGTCGGTGCTAACGCCTTCCGGCGTCAGGACCTGCATCATGCTGCTGATTGTGGAGAAGGACAAGTTTCAAGACGCGCTCTGCAAAGTTGTCATCATAAGGGATATAACGCGGACAGTTTACTGGGATAACCTGCTTCAGGCGGTAAACCGCTCCGCTTCTTTGCTGCTCAACTCGGACATGGATTCCTTCGAGGACCAATTGCATCAGAGCATGGAGATCATAGCCGGGGTCGTGGGCGTTGACTGCGTGTATCTTTGGAAGAACCATACGGTCGAGGGGGCGCTCTTCTGCTCTCAGGTGTTTGAATGGTCTCCGCAACAGACCATGTTCGCCGACGGCACTATGTATAGCTATGACGATGTTGTGCCCGGATGGAAGGAAACACTGTCGGACGGGGGAGTCATCAACGGCTTGGTGCGCGATATGTCACAGCTGGTACAGGATCACTTGACCCCGAGCGGGATATTGTCTATTTTGGTGACGCCGGTATTTATTGAAGATCAGTTCTGGGGCTTTGTCGGGTTTGACGACTGCCACAAGGAGCGGATTTTCACGGAATCGGAAGTAACAATCATGTGTTCCGCGAGCCTTCAACTCGCTTACGCTTTTGTCCGTAACGAGATGGTCTTAAATATCCGCGAGACCTCCAGCCGGCTGGAAACGGCGCTTACGCAAGCGGAAGCCGCGAGCAAGGCGAAAGGTGATTTTCTGTCCACTATGAGCCACGAAATGCGGACGCCGATGAACGCAATCATCGGCATGACGGCTATAGGCAAAAAAGCGGAGAGAGCGGAGGAGAAAAACAGCGCTTTGGATAAGATCGAAGACGCATCCTCCCATCTGCTGGGATTGATAAGCGATATACTTGATATGGCGAAAATTGAGGCAAACAAATTTGAACTCGCTGCCGCTGAGTTCCATTTTGAGAAGATGCTGCAAACGATCGCAACGATCGCTCAATTCCGCGTGGATGAGAAACGGCAGACTCTGACCGTAAGCGTGGATGACGGCGTGCCGGCCTATGTTGTGGGAGACGGACAGCGTTTGGCGCAGGTCATAACCAATCTGCTGTCTAACGCGGTGAAATTTACGCAAGAAGAAGGCATAATCCGGCTGAGCGCGTCTTTGGCGGGAGAGGCTGACGGACACTGTGAGCTGCGTATCGAAGTGGCTGACAACGGTATTGGCATTTCCCCTGAAAAACAGGAAGCATTGTTTTTGGCGTTCGAGCAGGTCGAAAGCGGAACGAGCCGCGACTACGGCGGTACGGGATTAGGACTCCCCATTGCTGAGAGAATCGTCCGCCTTATGGGCGGCCGGATGTGGGTCGAATCGGAACTTGGCAAGGGAGCGCGGTTTATCTTTACGGTAACAGTGCTGCGCGGCAAGGGGCAAGGCGACGGCGGAAGTGAAAACGCGGAGACGGATACAGACGGCGCGGCGGGCGGCGAGTTTGCGGGGAAGAGGCTGCTGCTTGCCGAAGACATAGAAATCAACCGTGACATACTAATCGCGCTTTTAGAGGACACGAGTATAAGCATCGATTGCGCCGAAAACGGCCAGGAAGCGCTGGATATGGTCGCATCGGATCCCAAGGGGTATGACATTGTGCTTATGGACATACAGATGCCCAAAATGGACGGGTTGGAAGCGACGCGTCGTATACGCGACCTGCCCGCCTTGAGTGGCGCCAAGCTGCCCATTATAGCGGTGACCGCGAATGTGTTTAAGGACGATATAGAGGCCTGTCTCGCGGCGGGCATGGACGACCATGTCGGCAAACCGGTTGATATGGATAAACTGCTGGATAAAATGCGTCATTATATGCTCTAAACAAGGGGCGGCATGACGCAAACGATTTCACGCGGCGGAGTTGCCATCGTGAGGGAAGAGTGTTATACTTGGTATTTAGGATGGAGTGAGGAGTAAATATGAAAATACAGGTCAGGGCAATCCTTGTGATCGTTTCCACTAACTTTCTCATTATCCTGTTCAGCATCATGGCGGGTACCGGGTATGTAAGAACGAATATCGACCAGTACATTGAGGCCGATATGCTGGTGGTGGCCGATATAGCGGACCAGTTTATCAGCACCGAGCTGAAGCTGCTGAGGCTGCAAGCGAACCTGGTTGCCCATCACCTGATGCACTATGAGCAGGACACATGGCCTGACGTCTTGGAAGCGCAGGGAGCAGAGTACCCGGTATTTATCGGGATGGCGGTTTTTGATAACGACGCGGAGATCGTCGCTTCGGCGGGGGACTTCCCGGCCGGCCCGAGTTTGCTGGATGATCCCTATATCCAGAGGGCTGTTTTGGGAACGATGTCCTTTACATCCACCATCCCCACCGAGAATGGGGTCATGTTTTATTTAGCGGCCCCCATGCACGACATACCGGGCCGTATTTTGGTGCTTACAATCCACGGCCTGTATTTCAGTAATTTGACAAACGCTTATACGATTTGGGAATCGGGGCATATTTTTATTGACGATAACGAAGGCTACGTAATCGCCAATGCCCGTGAGGAATGGGTGCAGAGTCGCCAGAATTTCATCATCAGGGCGCAGGATGAACCGGAGTATAAAGAGTTGGCGGGCGTCATCAGCCACCTAATCGAGGGCAACAGGGGGATCGGGTTTTACTCCATGTCCGGGATTCCCCGGATATGCGCCTACAGGCCCATATCTGGCTCGGAAGAGGGGTGGGCCCTTGGAATCGTGGCGCCGCTTACCGAAAGCCCGGTCAGGGATGTGGACAGGGGGCTGCTTTTGGTCGGCCTCATAAGCATTTTGCTCAATATCGCATTCGCGATCATCGCCTCAAGGTTCATTAAGAAGCCATTTGAGGAAGTGGCGATACTAAAAGAAGAAGCGGAGGCGCAGTCGCGGTCAAAGAGCGAGTTTCTTGCCAATATGTCCCATGAGATCAGGACGCCGATGAACGCCATCATCGGCATGTCGGGATTGCTGCTCAACGAACCGCTGAGCGAGCGGCAGATGGGGCAAGTCAAGGACATCAGCGCTTCGGCGCAATCGCTGCTGGGCATCATCAACGACATATTGGATATGTCGAAGATCGAGGCGGGACGGATGGAGCTCAGCCCGGTCGATTATGATTTTCGCGCCTTTGTGGATAATCTAAAGTCAATGTTTGGCTTTATGGCGCAGAACAAGGGGCTGGAGTTCACGCTCGAACACGAAGGGGAACTGCCGGAATATCTGTTTGGGGATGATATAAGGCTGAGGCAGATTCTGACCAATATCTGCGGAAACGCCGTTAAGTTCACCGAAAAAGGAAGCATTAAGCTCAGGATTACAGCCGAACCCGATAAGGGGATGCTTGCCTTTGCGGTCATGGATACCGGCCGGGGTATCCGCAAAGAGGCTCTGTCCGGCCTGTTCGACGCTTTCTCACAAGCCGACAAAAGTAAAAACAGAAGCATCGTCGGAACGGGCTTGGGGCTTGCCATCAGCAAATCCTTTGTAGAAATGATGGGCGGAACCATTACGGTCGATAGCGAGTATGGGATGTGGACGGTCTTTACCATCACGATTCCGATCGTGGAGGGCAGCAAAGCCGGCGTGAAATACAGCAAAGATGCGGCGAAGGAGCGCGCCCTATACGCGCCGGACGCCAAAGTTCTGGTCGTTGACGACAACAGCTTCAATCTCCGGGTGGCGCAGGGCTTGCTGCGGCTGCATCTGATCGAGCCGAAAATGGTCGCCTCCGGCGCTGACGCGATAAAGATCGTGCAGCGCGAAGATTTCGATATTATTTTTATGGATCATATGATGCCGGAGATGGACGGCGTGGAGGCTGCGGCCGAGATACGCAAGCTCGGCGAAAAATACCGCCGTATCCCTATTGTCGCGCTGACGGCCAACGCGGTCCAAGGGGCTAAGGAGATGTTCCTTTCCAAAGGGTTTAACGCCTTTGTTAGCAAACCGATCAGCATGGGAGAACTGAGCACGGTTTTGGAGAAATGGCTCCCGGAGGAAAAGATAAAGAGGAAGGAAAACGGCTTGGAATCCGTGGAGGAGGCTGTTGAAAGGAAGGTATCAAAGGAAACGCCGGTGCAGGCAAACACGGGCAGCAGCTTTTTAGACGCCGTGAGCCAATCCGGGGATATAAACGCTGAAATCGGCATGAGCCGCGTTTCGGGGATAGAGGAGCTGTACCGCGAAGCGCTGGAGCTGTTTAACAGCAAGCTCATTGATGAATGCGATAAAATGACGGCATATATAAAGGAAAGGAACATCGGGCAGTTCGCCATCGCCGTTCACGCCATGAAATCCATGCTGGCGACCATCGGGGCTATGAGGCTGAGTGAAACGGCGTTCAAATTGGAGGCGGCGGCGAAGAACAGAGAAGTGGAAACCTGTGCCGAACTTTTCCCGGAGTTCTGCGAAAACTTAAAAGCACTGCACAGGTATTTGCTGACAGTCTTCCCCGAATAAACAATCTTGCGAAACTGGTGTCACCTTGCATCACACCCGGCAGGTCGCGGAAACCCCTCTGCTTACGCTCGTAAACTCGCTAGAGCGACGGGGTGTTCCGCGACCTGCCGGGTTATGCAAGCGCTCAGGCCCCTTTCTCTCTGACACATCCTTCTTCGAGGAGGTACACCTTATCGCAAACGGTAATCGTGGATATGTCATGGGTAACGATGATACAGATTTTATCCTTGGCGAGCTGCCTGACCGCCGATTGGAATACATCGATAGAATCGGCGTCAAGGTTCGCGGTAGGCTCGTCGAAGACAATGATGGGAGATTTTTTATAGATGGCCCGCGCGATGGCCAGCCTTTGCG
The DNA here is from genome assembly GCA_031254195.1 of Oscillospiraceae bacterium. Lineage (GTDB taxonomy): Bacteria > Bacillota > Clostridia > Oscillospirales > UBA929 > UBA929. Next base: position 40,129 of record JAIRUW010000044.1, on the reverse strand, counting down.
CCTGGCCGCTTGACACGGTTCCGCCGCTTTCCCCAATCGGCGTGTCAAACCCGTCCGGCAAGGACTGAATGAAATCGAGAATATTCGCCCTGGACGACGCGGCTTTCAGCTCCTCCAACCGGGGCTCATTTTCCGACATGATGATGTTCTCCGCCACCGTCCCCGAAAACAGGTAATCAACAGGGGGGACATAGGCTACTTGCGGCGTGATTTCGTCCAGAGTGCCGGCGGCGTGATTCAAGACAACCGTTCCCTGCCGGGGTGTATACAGCCCGATCAGGAGCTTTAGTAAGGTACTTTTTCCGCTCCCGCTCTTTCCCGCGATTCCTGTAATATGTCCCTTTGCAAATGACGCGTTTATATTCATAAGTATGTTGTCGTCGCCGTTATACGAGAAGCTCAGATTCTCGGCGACCAATTCCACGGCGTCGACCGAGTCCGTCATTACCGCCTCTTTGTCCGCGGGAAGGCTGTAAATCGCGCCAATCCTGCCTGATGAGGCTATTGCTTGGCTGACCTGCGAAATTGTTTGGGAAAACCTTGAGACCGGATTTACGATGTAATTGAGAAGTTGAACGATGGCGATAAGGCTTCCGAGCGTAGTTTCGCCCTGCAAGACGAAATACGCGCCGACGCCGATGGCGACCATGAACATCGCGTTTGCCACCAGCATTCCCGAGAACATCGTAAGCCCTTCCCATACGCCCAGCTTTATGCCGCTTTTCATTTTATGGGCATAGAGGTCTTTGACCTTTTCAATCGTTTTCCCCTTCATAAAGTACGCCTTGATCAGCATGATCCTGCTGAGGTTCTCCTGCATCATGCTACGATTTTTTTCGTCGTTTTCCTTATCTACCGTGCTCGCTTTTTGGATAAAGGGCGTCAGTATCCCCATCACAAGCATCAAAACCGGTGTAAGGACGAGCATGATGACCGCCATTTTCCAGTTGAGGAAAAACAGCGCGGCTGTGGCGACGATGGCGGAAGCGGCCCCGCCCACCATATTGCTGATGATGTTGGTGAAACAGGTGCTGACGGCTTGAATGTCAACGGTCAGTTTTGTCAAAAGCTCCCCTGTATGCTGCTTAGAGATGTCCGCCATGCGCCTTGAGAAAATCACATCCATGAGTTCTGTCCTCAAGTTGCGCTCTATTTTACCATATATCCATTTTGAGAGGATTGAGTTGAGCAGGTATATGATGCCGCCCACAGCAATGACCGCGCCCGCAAGCAGCCCGACGCGCAGCAGCGACGCGTCCACGTCGCCCGTGGCAATGTCGATGAAGGTTTTGAGGAAAAACGCGATCGACAGCTCGATGCCCGCGCCGCAGAGGATGAAGAAGGTATACAGCGAAAGTTGAAGCCGTGTGCCTTTGGTTTTTTGAGAAATCCAGCCAAGGCCATATTCGTTTTTGGATGTCTGTTTCACAAACAGCCCCCCTGTGTAGTATGTACAGCCATACTATCAGGGGGGCAAATTTTGCGCAAGGGCTAATCCGCAACACGTGGATAAAGACAGGTAAGCGGTATCAAAACGGCGCCGACCGGTAAAGGTTTGCGATAGATGATGGATTAGGTGCAATCATTCTTGTTGTTCTGCACCCTTACGGTTTGAGGCGGCCGGAATATTCTCTGTCTCCTGCGCCCTAACATTTTTCTTTAAGTCCTCAACCAATGAAAAATATTTGTATAATTGCTCCTCCTCAGTCTCTCCCAACGACTTAGGATAATCCAGCAGTCTTCTGTACAGGTCAAAAAAGTTCGCTCCGCCTACTCTGTAAGTTTTATAGTTGCTTTCAACCTTAAACGCTTCGTGCAACGCTATAAGGATAGCGGCATGAGTTGTCATTATGGTCAAAAACCATTTTGAGTACGAATTTTCGCCAATAGCTTGCAAAAGCATGGGGGTAAGTATAGCAATGGGGATTGTCCATATTAAGCAGTAATAATGAAGCCGTTTATATAGTTTGGTCTTTTGCGTCCAGTCAATCAATGATTTTTCTATTCGGGAGTAGTGTGAAATAAGCCTTTGCTTAGCGCCTTTGGAAAAAATTGTGGACGATCCAAATGTTTCTCCCACAAGCTCTATCTTTGGTTTCTCCAATAATGCTTTCAGCACAGGGACAAGTGTTCCTAGCGCTATAATCGAATATGCTATAATTCCATATATCCACGCGTTGATGATATTTTCTTCTCCGTTCATAACATAATCTCCTCGTATAGTAAGATTTACGGGGGATTTTCCGTGCTCCCGTATGCGCACATATCAGGTTAATCCGGTGTGTGCTGATTTCCATCAGCGGGCTATACTCGCGATGTTTGTAGATTCACTGCTTATTCCATTCGCTGTTTTAGCAATCTCATAAACTCCTGCTTGTTCTTTGGCGAGATAAGAACCTCCCCTTTAGAATAATTTATTGATATTCTATCAAGCGATAGTCCGAGTGAAGCCGAAGGATCCCGAGTTTCGTATATGCTCTTAATATCCTTGTATTTTACTTTTATGGCTATTAAACCACATCGGATGTGAAGTGCTGTGTTACTGAAAGTATAGAATGTAACAAAATAAATTGGCAATACAAGAAGTACATCTGCCACAAGCATGGTGCAAGACACGACTAAGGCTGCAGTTACACTGTCGCGTAAATAAAACGCAAGTGGCCAAACGGACATGAATATAACTAACCAAACAACCAAGTGAACCCACCAATCAATCTTTGATTTGAATTTCATAGCACAGCCTCCTGTCCATACTATAATTCCTGCCTTATATCCGCTGCCCCACGTGAAAGCGCAGCAAAATAATAATATTGCATCCAGTATATCACAGCCCGCGCGCGTTTTCAACCATTTTCAAGGAGGCGGAGGGTCGTCACAGCAAATATTTACGCAGTATCGCCAGCATATCGTTCATATCCAGCGGCTTGCCGAGATGGCCGTCCATCCCGGCGGCGAAGCATTTGTCGATGTCTTCCTTAAAGATGTTCGCCGTCATGGCGATGATAGGCAGTGCTTTCACCGCGGGCAGGGCGCGGATGCGCCGCGTGGCTTCCAGCCCGTCCATTATTGGCATTTGCATGTCCATGAACACAAGGTCATACTTTCCGGGGCAGGCTTCGATCATTTCAACCGCTTCGAGCCCATTTTCGGCCTCGTCAATCTCGATCCCCGTGCCGTTCAGCAGCAATATGACAATTTCCCTGTTGATCTCTATATCCTCGACGATCAATAGTCTCTTCCCCGCGAACTGGCCGTGCGCCGCCTCCATAAACGACTCGCCCTGACGGGCGCTTTCGACATCGAGACATTCGTTGACGCATTCAATGATGGCCGTGGAGAACAATGGCTTTAGCATATATTTGTCCACGCCCGCCTTAAACGCTTCCTGCTTGATGACCATCCAGTCGCCGGAAAACAGCACCACAAAAGACTTTTTGCTTCTCTCCCGCGCTTTGATGTGCTTGGTTAGCTCTATGCCGTTCATTCCGGGCATAAGCCAGTCGATGAAATACAGGTCATAATCGCCGTTTTCCTCGATCATCCTGAGGGCTTCGGCGGCGTCGGACGCCACGCTGCACCGGATGCCGACATGCTTAAAGACTCCCTTGATGTATTCCCGCATGAACTCATCGTCGTCAACAGCCAGTATATGCAGCTCTTCTCCTTTAACGACGGGACTGAGCAATGACAAGAGGCGCCGCTTGCCGCGAACGGCTTTGATGGTGAAGATAAACCTTGCCCCTTGACCGCTCTCCGATTCGACCCGAATCTCGCCGTCCATCAGCTCGACAATGCGTTTGCACAGCGCAAGCCCGAGGCCGGTGCCCCCATATGTTCGGCTAATCCCGCTTTCCGCCTGTGAAAACGCGTGAAACAGGTTTTCCTGCTGTTCTTTCGATATGCCGATTCCGCTGTCGGTCACTTCAAACCGCAGTGTGCAAAGCCCGTCCAGCTCTCCCGCCAGAGATACGGCAAGGTGTATACTGCCGTTTGGCGGAGTGAACTTGCTCGCGTTGGCGAGTAAGTTGGTGACGACCTGCGCCAGCCGCTGGTCGTCGCCAATGATGAAATGCGGAACCTTGACGTCCACGTGGGCATCAAATATTTGCCGCTTTTCGTTCATGCGGAAATTGACGACCGAAACCACCCTTTGCAGCATCCACTCAATGTTGAACTCCGCGGGCGACAGCTCCAGTTTGTTGGCCTCTATTTTAGACATATCCAATACGTCGTTGATGACATTGAGCAGATTGGCCGACGCGTCCTCGATTTTGCCGAGCGCGTATTGCATCTCGTTAATATCCCGCGCCCCTTTGCCGATTGCCGTCATCCCGATGATCGCGTTGAGCGGCGTCCGCATCTCATGGCTCATATTGGCAAGGAAACTGCTTTTCGCCTCGTTGGCGGCATGGACGCTCTCTATCATAACATGGTGCAGCAGGGCATTGACGATCATCAAGCCGGCGGAACGCAGTATATCCAAGTCTTCCTTGGAAAAAATGCGCTCTTGGCGGCAGTCGTCAAGGCTGATAAAGCCCCAATACCGATCCTGCCAAAATAGCGGGATCATTGTAACGGATTTAATCTCATAGCGGCTCATGACCGTATGCCCGTCCGGCGATATCTCGCTGATCACGCTGTTGACACACTCACCCCGCGCGAGCGCATCCAACCATTCAGGGACGCCGCCGCTAGGGAGGCTCAGGCCGGCCGGGACGGCTGTGTACTGTTTGCCGATGTCGCTGAGCCAGCTATATCTGAGAATATTGAAAGCGGGACCGCTGTTGTCGTCATTCTGCCAGATCAGGACACGGTCTACGTCCACGCATCGCCCAATCAGGCCCATGCTTTCAAGCAAAGAATCTTCAAAGGACACTCCGTCATGGACGGACAGAAGGGTTGTCGCCGTTTGATTCAGCGTGTCCAGCAGCTTATTCTGCCGCTCGATCCTTGCCGTCATCGCCTTCTGCTCTCGCAAGTCGCGCGCGTATGCCACGACGGCGAAGCCATCCTTATACCGGATGCGGATAAGCGGGACGTCGAGCGGGATCAAGTCGCCGCCTGTTGTGTAGTGCCAATACTCATACCGGTGGAACCCCGTTTCAAACGCCGCGCGGAAAGCCTCCTCCGACACATCCGCCGTCAGCCTGCCGTCCGGCTGGACGGCAGGCGCCAAAGCCACGAATCTATCCAAAAATTCCTGCTTACTCGTAAACCCGAAAACATTGGCCGTGTCCAGCGAGCAATCGATGGGGGTCAGATTCCTGTTCCACATGGAGACGACAAAGGGGGCGGCTTTCAGCATGAGCTGCATCCTATCTTCCGTTTCCCTCATCTGTTCCCGCATCTGCTTTTTGTCGGTGATGTCCTCCAATATCCCGGCCACCCATAACGGCACGCCCTCGCCGTCCCGCATGGTAGCGCCTAACGCGCGAACATACTTATAGCCGCCGGTTTTGGACATCAGACGGTATTCCAAGTCATACGGCGTCTGCCCGGTGCGGTCGTTTATATGCAATGTTATGGCTGACATGACCCTGTCGTGGTCGCTGGGGTGCAGACGGCCGGTCCAGCTGGTGATGTTGTTGGGGAAATCCTCCTCCGACGAAAAGCCAAGCATTTGCCGGAATTTCACAGACCAGGTAACCTTACTGGCTGGATTTGCCGTATCTCCATCGATGACAATCATATCCCAATGCGCGACGCCCAGCGCGTCGTTTACCTGCCGATATTGTATCACGTCTTGCGCTATAGAATCCTGAGCACTGCCTGACAGCATACATTAACCCCCTATATTTGCTATTTTTAATTCTCATATTGAAAGTATCATAATCTGGTGATATAATGCTATGTGAGGGCCGTCGCGACGGAGAAACTGCTGACAGAGAGGCAAAGGGGGGGAGGATAAATGCGTTTTATTTCCGTTAATGATTTGAAAGAAGGCATGATTATCGGCAAGCCGTTTTATGGGCAGACCGGGTATCTTTTGATCCAATCGGGGCTGGCTTTGACGGCGCCTGTCATCGCAAAATTGAAATATTTGGGATATATGGGCCTGTATATAGAAGACGCGTTTTCCGAAGGCCTCGATATTGAAAATGTCATCTCGCCTGAAACCCGGAGCAAAGCCGGAAAATCGGTTCGCAAGCTCATGACCGCCGCGGCAAAGAAAAAAGCCGTCCTCTTCAGCGAAGCCGTAAAGGATGTGCTGGAAGTCCTGAACCAAGTGATCGACGAGATTACCGGCTCAGGCTCTGTCATCATCAACATCATTGATATGAAAGGATATGACGCGTATACATACCAGCATTCCATCAATGTGTGCGTGTTGTCCTGTGTTATAGGCATGGGTTTCGATCTCAACCGTGACCAGTTGTATAAGCTGGCGTTGTCGGCTATGCTGCATGATCTCGGGAATCTGTTTATAGACAAAGAGATTCTTGATAAGCCCGGCAAACTGACAGCGGATGAATATGAGGTCATCAAAACACATACGGCAATAGGCGTTGATCAATTAAAGCTGAGATATTTCTTCCCAAGCTCGGTCATAGCTCCCATCATCCAGCACCATGAGAGGTTTGACGGCGGCGGTTATCCTTTCGGCAGAAAAGGAGCCGAAATCCCGTTGAACGCCCAGATTATATCAATTTCCGACATCTACGACGCCTTCACATCAAACAGACCATACCGAAAGGCCCATCCGGTCACGGAAGCGTATGAGTATATCCTCGGAAACGCGGGACAGGCCTTCGGCGCCGAGCTGGTAAAGAGCTTTACCAAAAAAATCGCGCCTTTCCCGCTGGGTGTACAAGTTCTTTTGTCAAACGGGCGGAAAGGCATCGTGTTTAAGCACCATGAGGACAATCTGATCCGTCCGCTGATCAAGCTCGAACCTACCCCGGAACAGCCCGACGAATGCTTCATTGACCTTAATAATGATGTCGAATCCTATCATATTACCGTAGAGAAAGTCCTAATATAATGACTTGGTACAGTCGCCATTCAAAGGCGGCTGTTTTGTTGTGCTCCCAAATATTTGCGCAATACCTCCAAGACCCTGTCTATATCCAGCGGCTTTCCGATGTGGTCGTTCATTCCCGACGCGAGGCATTCCTCAATATCGCTTTGAAAGACGTTCGCGGTCATCGCCACAATAGGCAGGGCGGCGGCTTGCGGCACCGGCAGGGCGCGTATACGGCGCGTCGCCTCCTGGCCGTCCATGATCGGCATCTGCACATCCATGAAGACTATGTCATACTTTTCGGGAGCCGCCTCGACCATGTCCAGCGCCTCCTGACCGTTTTCCGCGCAATCGAAGAGCAACCCTGTGTCTTCTAAAAGCGCGATCAATATCTCGCGGTTGATCTCAATGTCCTCGGCAAGCAGCATCCTCTTGCCCGCAAACTCGCTTTCCTGACGCTCCATAGACCCGGCTAGGCCGTCTGCGCTTACGGCGTCACTGCCGCGCCGTACTTTCACGGTAAAATAGAACGTCGCCCCATTGCCAAGCTCTGATTTGACCCATATCCTGCCGCCCATCAGCTCGACAATGCGTTTTGAGATTGTGAGACCCAAGCCGGTTCCTCCGTATGTACGGCTTGTTCCGCTATCGGCTTGCGCAAAAGCGCTAAACAGTTTTGCCTGCTGTTCGGGCGATATGCCGATACCGCTGTCGGTTACAGCGACGCGCAGCTCGCAATATCCGTCCGTCTCACCGGCAAGGGACGCCTCAAGGCGAATCTCGCCGCCTTCGGGCGTGAACTTTACCGCGTTGGCCAGCAGATTGGTAACGACCTGGGCCAAACGCTGATCGTCCCCTATGATATTGGCCGGTATGTTGCCATCTACCTTCATAGTCAGGTGTTGCTGCTTTTCGTCCACACGGAAATTCACGACAGTTATGACCTTTTGCAGCATTTTCCTGAACGGATACTCTACAAGCGCTAACTCCAGTTTGTTCGCCTCGATTTTTGCCATATCCAGTATGTCGTTGATGACCCCGAGCAGATGGGAGGACGCGTCCCCGATTTTGTTCAGGGCATGGTCTTTTTGATCCGCGTCCATCGCTTTTTTCGCGATGGTGGTCATGCCGATGATCGCGTTCATCGGCGTCCGCATTTCATGGCTCATGGTTGAAAGGAAATCGCCCTTTGCCTTGCTTGCCACCGTGGCCTGCTCAAGCGCGGCTTCCAACCTCACCGAGGTATCCCGCAAATCCAGAATCATCTCGTTGCGCAGCAGGGCGTTGGCGAACAGCAGACTGCCGGAGCGCAGGATGGATTCTTCCTCTCCCGAAAACTCTCGCTCATTGATGCAATCGTCATAGCCGACGAATCCCCAGAAATGATCCTTGATAAATACCGGCACAATCAATATGGATACGACGCCCCGCGAAATCAAACGGTCCTGATCATCCGGGTGCAAGTCGCAGACCCGGCTGTTTATACATTGCCCTTTTTGCAGGGATTCCCTCCACGGGAGTATGTCGTCATATGGGATGCTTTCGATATAAGCCGCGTCCTGCCGAAGCTCCGCATCCTCCGACCATTCGTATATCTGGGAGCCATATAGCTTCCCGTCGGCCGTATGGTTCTTCCAGATGTGCATACGGTCAACATTGACGGCGTTGACGATGATCTTCATGCTTTCATGCAAGGCGCTCTCAAAGGTTTCGATGTCTGCGTTAAGCAGCAGAGAGGTTGCGCCGTTCATTGCGGACAGCAAATCGTCCCGGAGCTCGATTTCCTTCATCATCCTGATGTGCTCGCGCAGGTCCCGCGTGTACGTAGCGATAAAGTCCTCGCTGCCCAGTTTGACCTTGACAAGGACCACTTCCGAGGGCATGAGCGAACAATCAAGGAGGTTGTATGTCCAATGGAAGGAGCATCCGCCCTCCCGCATCGCTTGGTCAAGATGCTGTATTATCTTGTCGATGGAACGCTGTCCATCGGGCTGATACTCGGGGTAAAGCTCCGGGTACCGCTCCAGAAAATCCTGCTTATCCTTGAACCCGAAGAGCCGGACGGCTTCCTCGTTGCAGTCGATCTTGTTGTAGCTGCTATCCCACAGCTGACAGCACAGAGGGGTGGAGTCCAGCAGAACCTTGGTGCGGCTGTGCGCTTCTTTGATCTCCGCGGCCAGGGATTGGCGGTTGATAGCGCTTGCCATCATAAGGCTCACAGACTGGAGGATGCGGACCTCATCCTCCGACATTACGCGCTCCCTCACGCAGTCGTCAAGGTTGAAAAGGCCCCAAAGCTGCTCATTGAGGAAGAGCGGAATCGCCACGACCGACTTAGTCCCGTGCATACTGAAATAATCCTGCTCATACTGCGGCATCCGGGAAATCGGACCGTTAACGTACCGGCCCTGGACGATGACACTTTCCCAGTCGGACATATTTTTATACGGAAAGCTGGCGCCTATGGGACGCGGCTCTTTTTGCCTGCCGATGTCACTGAGCCACTGATAGGTAAGGACAAAGTGCGTCTCCCCGTTGATCGTCTCTCTCTGCCAAAGCAGGATACGGTCGGCGTCCACCGCGCGGCCCACCAGCTCCATGCTCTTTGTGAGCGTTTGAAGGATGTTTTCGTCGGTTTCCATCGCAAGCAGCGAAGCCGCCGCGTGATTGACCGTATGAAGGAGGTCCTGCGTTTGATTGATCTCGTCCATCATTTTGGTATGCTCGCGCAGGTCTCGCGTATACCCGAGCACAACATAGTCGTCCCTGTACGCGACCCGTACAAGGGTGACCTCCGCCGGAAACGGTGTGCCGTCAGGCATTTGATGCGTCCATGCAAATACGCTGCGGCCCTCGGAAAACGCTTTGTTTACAAGCTCCGTGGCTTCTTCGTCCGAACGCCGCCCGCTTGGCTGGAATTCAGGAGAGCAGACCGACAGGAACCTATCGACATACTCCCGCTTGTCCTTAAAGCCGTACAGCTTAACGGCCGCTTCGTTGCAGTCTATCACGCTCAGATCCCTGCCCCATATCTGACAGCACAGCGGGGATGTGTCGAGCATCAGCCTCACAAGCTCGTTGGCTTCAGTGTCGGCCCTTCTTTTTCTTGCTCTTTGCAGGGCCTGGAGAATCACCACGACAAGGAGCAGGAAAAGCGAAATAATAATCGCCACGGTGAGGAGGAGCTGTGCCTGGGCGACCGCCAGCGAGTAGTCATACACCCGGTTTGACCACTCACTGGAAATTTTCCCGGCATCCACATACGACATGGTTTTGCAGATGATGGAGTTTAACAGTATCTCATCTTTATGTAACCCGAAATAGGACTCGGCGGAAAAGGGGAGGGAGAGGTTGACCTTATATCCCTGCTTTTCCCGATAGTTGAGCTGGTATAGGAGGGTAGCTTCGGACATGAGGAACAGGTCTATCTTATCCTTCTCAAGCGCATCTAATCCGTCGCTGACAGCATCGTATAAAGTGATGTTGGCGTTACCGGGGAACCAATACTCATACATTTCCTCATAGGCCGTACCCCCCACTATGCCCACCGACGCTTGCGAGATTTGATACATTGCCAGATACGGATAGTCTGATTTTGACAAAAACGCGTAACGGGAGGAGTAATACGGCGTCTCCGGCCATATGTAATGCTCCCTGCGCTCCGGCGTCCTCATCAGCTCCGAGATGAGCACCGCTTTGCCGGATTGGAGCAGTTCGAGCAGTTCAAGCCAGCTTGCGTCTTTGCCGTTTATGATTTCAAACTCAATGCCGGTCAGCTTGCTGATTTCATGCAGAACATCGACCGCTATTCCCTGAAACTCTTTATCGTTATGATTATGAAAACTCATTGGGTAGTTTTCTGTTTCCATAACCACGGGAATCTTTTCGGCCAAATCGTTTAAGTAAGCCCTTTCCTCCCCGGACAAAGACCTGTCAAGCACATGCTTTGTATAGTCATACTGTCCCGTTTGATATAACTCCTGAAGCCTGTCCATGCCTCCGGCGGCGATATATTTGTCCACTGCCGCGATGACCGGCTCCAGCTCCCCGTTCGCCGTCGTCAGCGAAACAGGGGTAAACACCAGCGAGAATGCTTCCCTCGTGCGGATAGACTCAAAGCCTTCATACAGATAGGACGCCATCGTCTCGAACACATAGACGTCTATCATACCGCTTTTCAGCATTTCGACCTCATGGATCTCGCCTGTGATCGGCACGATTTCGAAATCAAGCTCGGGATACGCTTCCATAACAAACCCGGCGGTTATGGAACCCTCCCAGAAACCGGCCCTCAACCCATTTATATCTTGTTCCGTCTCGAATTCGACGGAATCCCCATATGTCATAACGCTCAGCGTTCGCTGAGCAATCGGGCCGGTCATATGATATTCTTGAAGCCTTGCGGGCGTGGGCGTCATTTCGCCGGTGAAGTCAAACGCCGTTTCGTCGATGCCGTTTTTCAGTTCTGTCCAATCGTCGATGGCATGAACGAACGGCACGTCAAAAAGGTCGGACAGCAGATTGCAGAACAGTTCCTGAAACCCCGCATATCCGCCGTCCGGCAGCAGGAAGGATTCTGTTGAGGACAGGCTCACATAAGTAAAGCCCCCCCTCGTGGCTTTGAGGGCTTCTATCGCTTCTATTTCCTCGCCGGTGACGCCGGGAATGTCGCGGTACGACGTGACCGAGGCGATGTCAAAAGGGCGTTTCGAATCCGTAAAGCAACCCGACAGGATGCTTGCCACGAAGCAAACAATCAGAAATATCACAAAGATACGTTTGGCACCCATTGTAAGCCTCCATTCGTTTTACTTTCTCCCCAAAAGCGTATGAAAACCCCTTCTTGTTTGCCTTAACAATCAGTATAACACGAATGTGCGCAATGTCAAACAACATATTATGGATTTTGTATAAATAGTGCAAATTTCGCTATAACTGGGAAGATAACCGGTTCTTCCCGGCGGTTTGCAAGGCGCTGTTGACGGTACCGCAGCATGTCTGTTATACTGTCTTCTGTAATTAAGTAATTTGCGAAACGTATGTCACCTTGCGCCGCACCCGGCGGACGAGAGTTTTATTGAATAGGAGGATTATCAAAATGAACGAGACACTGAAAACCATCATGGAGCGTTACTCCTGCCGCGATTTCGCGGACACGCCGCTCACAAGGGGGCAACTCGAAGCTCTGGCGGACGCGTCGCTCGCGTCGCCCAGCGCTATGAACCGCCAGCCTTGGCACATCATCATGGTCACAGACAAAGCCCTGATAGAGGAGATGGACGCCGAGTGCATGGACATCCTTTCCAAAGCTGAGGATAAGTCCGGTTATGAACGCATCCTGTCACGGGGCGGGAAGGTCTTTTACAACGCGCCCTGCATGGTGATGGTGGCGTGTGACGGCTCAGACTGGGCCGCTATGGACTGTGGTATTGTCAGCCAGAATATCTCCCTCGCCGCCCATTCCCTCGGGCTTGGCAGTGTAATTTGCGGTATGGCAGATATACCGTTGTCCGGCGCGCGCGGAAACAGCTTCAAAGAGCGTATGCGCTTCCCCGACGGTTACCGGTTCGGTATCGCCGTGCTGGCCGGGACGGCTAAGAGCGGGAAAGAGCCGCATGAATTGGACAGGGGAAAAGTGACGTATGTAGGGTAGACTGAAGGGTATCCTTCACTCCGCGATGGCTTTCGTCCTCTTTAACGCCATAATAATGACGGGGATGATCGCGATATGCAGGATAATCCCCGGAATCGCGTTCAAAAGCGCTCCCGAGATAAACAGTTCCCAAGTGAACGGAAGATCGGCTACGCCCAGCAGGAGCAGGCGGGCAATGCCCCATACCACGCGTCCTGCTATCATGGAGATGATCAGCGATATATAGATATACGCATTCTTTTTGGGGAGCCACTTATACAGCAGCCCTACGACAAGCCCGTATACCATCAGCTCGAAGCTCATGGCGATCCCCATGGGCATCGGCGGTGTGGTGAACAGGGCAAAACGCAGGGGCGGCGCGGCAAGCCCAATGACGGCGGCATAAAACGGGCCTGCGATAAAGCCGCAGATCAAGACAGGGATGTGCATGGGGCTGAGCGCGTTCCCGATTTGGGGAATCTGGCCTGTCAGGAACGGCAGGAGCATACACAGCGCGAGGCATACCCCGGAAGCGGTCAGGTTCTTTAGGCTCTTGCGGCTTTTAACTCTGGTGGTTGCGTTCATAAATCATTCTCCCTTAATTGTTGGCGCTTGTGTTGAATGTCACATCGCATTTTGCAAAAATTTGAAATGCCTCGAAATACCGGTTTTCCATGGGTATCCACTCGTTGATAAACCTGTCATACCGCTCCGGGTTTCGTTCCAATAGCCGGCGGCGCTGTTCTTCTGCGTCAACGCACAAACAGACCTTTATGTCGTAGCTGTCGATGAAGCGCGGATGCAAGCTGTATACACCCTCGATAACACAGAGCGGACGAGGCGCGGCCTGGATTGTGCGGGACAGCTTCCCAATCTGGCAGTCGTATACTTGATAGGAAATAGCTCCGCCTGTTTCCAGCGGCGGGATGACCTCTGCGCCAAACCTCTCATAGTCTATGTTCCCGCCCGGCTCGGCAAGTCTGTCCGGCGTCCTTTGGAATGGCTGGAGAAAAAAATCGTCCATGGAAATCACATTGCAATGGTATCTTGACCGCAGTAACTCGGCGAGGGAGGATTTGCCCGCCGCGCTGTTGCCGTCAATCGCAACGGAAACGTGTTTTTTTTGTTGCATAAGCTCATCGATTCTGTCGAAAAGCGGACAAAAACCGCAAGACAATCCGTCACCCCCTTCAAGCCGCCTCAAAGAGTATACACCATGCCGGGGGAGAAAGCAATGTCCTTAAGAAATAAACCCTGCGTCTAAAAGCAGCTGGCGTATATTGATGCCAGAAGGCTCTTCTCCTAAAAAGGAGATCCAATGTATCCAATATTCCTTTCCGGCTTGCCGTACATTTATATGCACATTATGCGGTAACGCGAGCTTATAAGGATCAATCAGCATGGTTGCGTCATTGCCGTAGTAATACACGTGGCTTTCAAACTCGGTTATCGGATTTTCACGCGCTGAAAAACGCCGCATCCCAACGGGCTTCAGCCAACTGATAGCACGTATCCCAGTATACTCTACCGACCAAATTCCGAAGACGTTTCTCTGCATGTACGCCCATGCAGGCTCTTCCGAGTAAACCCATAATATTTTGATCTGCTTGCCGTTGGCGTCAAAATCTGCGTCAACCTCCATATAGTCGGCATGAAGGCCCGATAAGGCAAGCGCAATTCTGAAACTGCCGGCTATTCCGCCGCACACTATAGCTGCCGCTATACATACGGCGATTATAGCAATGTGGTTTTTTCTCATGACGCCTCCTCCTCTTTCCCATGCTCTATGCTTGCTACCGTTTATCATTTTCCTTTTGTAAAATGTAATACTCTGTCAGTTCCTTGTGTGCTACCCTTAGAGAGATGGATGTGCATGTGCAAGCAACGAAAATAATGAAAAGAACGACGAAGATAATAACATCCCTAACATATTTTGGATTGCTAAATATAATTGACTGCTCGAAAGCACTATCACGAAAAAAGACGTACAAAGCAAGGATAAGAGCAATCATGCCGATCGATAAAAATATTTTCGCTGCGCTTTTCAATCTGCTAAACACTATTGAAGACCCCTCTTTAGCTTTCTATATTCCGGGCAAGCCGGCCGCGCTTACTCGTTTATTAGACTATACCACGCCTGTCGAAAATTGTCGATTCACTAAATTGAAAGATTTTCCTGTAAAAATACTTCAATTTAGTGCATACACAACCGCCTCGATGTATAGTATACTATATGAAAATATTGCCAAGGAGGATGGCCCCTATGTTAAAAAGATTCACCGCGCTCCTGTCCGCCGCTGTTCTTGCGGTCTGTCTGTTTGCCGCCCCGGTGTATGCCGCGAAGGGAAAGATTCCCATGCCTATTCAGCCGCTTGACAATCCGTATGATCGGGAAATTTACTAAATTTCACCATTATTTCGGGAAATGTTACTTCAAGATCAATACCGTAGCGCTCTTTTGATACCTTAGAAATCCGGGTTGCCAGTCTATACTTTTCCATCGCCCGCGCCGACATGTAGGCTTGCAGTAGTTCATCCGTCATACCAATGTAATCCCCTTTCAGGAACTTACAATGCGCGATAGTCGCTAAGATACTCGGCAATGCCCGCGTGTTATTGTATCGTACAGCCCACCTCTTTGCCTCCACGCAAGCATCGTACATTTCATCGTTGCGTTCAAGCGCCCCAAGGTATACCGAGAGATTAAACAGCAAAGTCGGGTATGTACGCGATTGTTCCCATTTATCCACATAGTTCCTGTCCAGGCTTGCCTTCAAGCCGTACATAATCTGTACGGCTTTTTCACTGTCCCCGAGGCAATGATACGCATTGGCAATCTCATCGATGATAATGATCTCGGTGTATGAGAAAACAGAAACACTGAGTTTCTCCGCGTTAAAATCTTTAACGGTGATACCAATAGCCTCCATTAACCGTTCCAGTCGCTCTTCCTTCTCAACATGTTCATCCGTCATCACCTGATAGAATAACAAAACCTGCCGGAATAAGCCGGAGGTAAACGGCTTTTTACCCTCGGCGTCCGCAACCAACCGGCGCATTTCTACATAATCCTCTTGCCTATGCAGTTGTTCTAGTCTTGTTTTTACAGAATATCCGTATCTTTCATCTGCATTAACGAGGAGGGGAGAATAATCCTGCGAATTTTCCCCCAGCTTTTGCAGGATATGTTCCACTACAGAATAAGAAGGCTGCCTACTCCCGTTTTCTATTTTAGAAACATAGGAGAGCGAGCAACCCAACCTGTCCGCAAGCTCCTCCTGCGTCCAGCCGTGCTTTTCCCGCAACGCGCGGACGATTCCGCCAAAATCCCATTCCCTCATTATAGTCCTTCCCCGCTTTGCGACATATACAGTCTGTAATATTGGCCTTTCATAACCATCAGTTCATCATGGCTGCCCATCTCCGCGATGTTCCCGCCGTCGATATAGAGTATCTTCGAGCAGTTGCGGATGGTGGACAGCCGGTGGGCGACGATAAACGAGGTGCGCCCCACCAGCAGACGGGCTATGCCCTCCTGTACCAGCCGTTCGGTGTTGGTGTCGATGCTGGAGGTGGCCTCGTCCAGAATCAGGATACGCGGGTCGCTGAGCAGGGTGCGGGCGAACGAAATGAGCTGTTTCTGCCCCGCCGAAAGCCCCTCGCCCCGTTCGTTGACCGGGGTGTAGTACCCCTTGGGCAACCGTTCGATGAACTCATCGGCAAAGACCGCCCTCGCGGCTTCAATGCACTCCGCGTCGGTGGCGTCCAGCCGCCCGTAGCGGATATTCTCGATGATACTGCCGGAGAAGATGAAGGTGTCCTGAAGCATGATGCCCATCTGGCGGCGCAGAGAGGGGAGGGTTACCTCGTTGATGTCGTGCCCGTCTACGTAGACCGTGCCGCCGGAGAGGTTATAGAAGCGGGAGAGCAGATTGATGATCGTCGATTTGCCCGCCCCGGTCGGCCCCACCAGCGCTATGGACTCGCCCTCCAGCGCCTCGAACGTCACGCCTTTCAGCACCGGGACGCCCGGCTCGTAAGCAAATGTCACATCCAAAAAGGTGACGTTGCCTTGTATCACCGGCAGCTCATACGCGCCCTCGCTGTCGGTAACGGTGACCGGCTCGTCCAGTACCTGAAAGATGCGCTCCAAATAAGCGACGGTGTTGATCAGGCTGTTATAGAGGTTGCCCAGGTTTTGCAGGGGTCCCCAGAACCGCGAGGCGTAGCCCGCCATAGCGATGACGACGCCGACGCTCAGCGCGTCGGACGCCCCGCTCAGCGCGGAAACGCCGGCAATGTAGATCGCCGCCGTGACCAGGCGCGCCAGCACCGCCGTGACCGGCCACATGCTGTGGGTGAGGTAGACAGCCTTCATCCATGTGCGGCGGTTGTCGTCTAAAAGCCCCTGCATGACCTCCTCATTGACCGCCTCGCGGGAAAACGCCTGCGTTACGCGCACGCCGTTGACGTTTTCGGCCAGATAAGCCGTCATGTTGGATTGCTTGTTGGAAAACATCTGCCACGCGCGGCGCTGTTTGGCCTTGATGATGAAGATATACAGCGCAAACAGCGGAAGCCCGCACAACATAACGAGCGTTAGCCTCCACGATACGAATATCGCGGCGTACAGGACGATAAATACCATTGACAGCGGCTCGATGACAAAGTTAATCAGCCCGGACGATAGAAAGTCCGCGACAGTATTGACATAGTTGACCACGCGCACCAATATCTTCCCGGCGGGACGGCTGTCGTAGTAGTCAAACGGCAGCTTTTGCAGGTGGGCGAACAGGTCGGCGCGCATTTCGGCGATGATATACTGCCCGGTCACCGCGTTCAGACGCGAGCGAGCACGGTTGCATATAACGATGGCTACGCTGATGACGATGAAAATCGCACCGGCGGCGGCGATACGGGCGATGTCCTTTTGTGGTATATAGCTGTCAATGACCAGCATGGTGAGCAGGGGGGTGAGCAGGGAGAGCAGGATGGCGAGGACGCTGATGAAAAACACCTTAATGAAGTTGCTTTTATAACGCTTGATATACCCCATCGCCCGGGACAGATGCTTCCAGTCGAACGGGGCGTCCAGCTCCTCGTCCACATTGAAGGTGTTGCGGCGCTTGTCAGCCATCCCCCCGACCTCCTTTGTCACGCTCCATGTACGCCGTGCGGGCGCTCTCGGAAGCGGGAAGTGAATTCCCGCTTCCGCTCTCTGCCCGGCGATGGAGCAGCTCTTTCTCCCACTGGCCCTGTTGGAGCAGGTATGTTTGATAGTAATATCCCTTCCTAGCCATCAGCTCCTCATGCGTCCCCTCCTCGGAGACGCGCCCGTCTTCTAAGATATAGATACGGTCGGCGTGGCGGATGGAGGAGACCCGCTGCGCGATGATGAGGGTGGTGGCGCGGCGGGGCAGGGCGCGGAGCTGTTTTTGTATCTCCTTTTCCGTCTCCATGTCCACAGCGCTGGTGGTGTCGTCCAAAATCAGGATCGAAGGGCCGGGCAGCAAGGCGCGCGCTAAGGAAATGCGCTGCTTCTGCCCGCCGGAAAGCCCCGTGCCGCGTTCCCCCACGATGGTCCTATACCCTTCGGGCAGGCCGGATACAAAGCGGTCGGCGTCGGCGGCCGTGGCGGCCTGCCGGACACGCCCCATATCGGCGTCCGGTTCCCCGTAGACGATGTTGTCCTCCACCGACGCGGAAAAGAGGAAAACGTCCTGCATCGTCATGCCCACGGCGCCGCGCAGGACGTCCAGCTTGTAATGCTCAACGTTGACGCCGTCCACCAGCACCGCGCCCCGCGTCACGCCGGCAAAGCGCGGTATCAGGGAGGCCAGAACCGTCTTGCCCGAACCGGTGGGGCCCATAAACCCGACGGTGGCGCCGGCCGGTATCTCGATGTTGATGTCTTTTAGGATGTCCGTGCCGCCGAGGCTTAAAGAGACGTCCTTGAACGATATATCGCCGCGGATGTCCGTATGCTCGGTGGGGTTTTCCGGGCTTTGGACGGCGTTGCGCCAATAATACAGCTCTATCAGTTTTTCGGTGGAAGCAAAGAAGCGCTGCGCGTCGTTGATCAGCGTGCCCATGTTGACGATCGGCTGGTTGAGCGCCCACGCCAGCGACAGGAAGATCTGCATCTGCCCCAGCGTGACCCGTCCCGAGATGACCATGATGCCGCCCACCACCAGGTTGATGACGCTCAGAAACTGCGACGCTGACTCAATCAGAGGGGCGTAGCGGAGCCATGTCTTGTTGACCGTCAGCTGCGCGTCGCGGTAAAGCTCGTTCTCGCGGGTGAACTTGTCCGTCTCGAACGGCTCACGGCAGAACGCCTTGACGACGCGGATGCCGTTTATGTTTTCGTTGACGGCGGTAGACAGCGCGGCCCGCTGCTCCCGCACCGCCCCGTGCGCCGGGCGCATCCGTTTGCCCAGCCTAAAGCCCAGCGCCGCCGCAATTGGCGTGATGACAAACAGGCATAACGCATACAGCGGGTCGATAATCAGAAAAATGACCAGCGTCGCCGCCGCCATCATAAAGCTCTCAATCATACTGGGCAGAACCCAGCAGATAAAGTGCCTTACGATGTCCACATCGCCGGTGCCCTTGGTAATCAGGTCGCCCGCCGCGTTTCGCCTGAAAAAATCCGGCGACTGGGAGACAATGCGCGAGAAGAGATCGCGCCGCATCCCGCGCACGATCTCCTGCGACAATATTTCCCAGGATATGTTGGAGGCATATTTAATCGCCATGAAGCAGAGGCCGACGCCGAACGCTCCGGCCAGCAGCGGGATTAAAGCGTCATGGTCGCCGCCCAGCAATACGTCGTCGATGATCCGCCTAAAAAAGAACGGCTCGGCCATCAACAGCCCCACAAACAAAAACGACATGCCGAACCCGGCGTAAAGCCGCCATTTTTGCCGCCCCGCCCATTGCAACGCCCACTTGACGCTGTTCACCGCTTCACCACCGGCTCGCGCGCCGCTTTCACCTCGTCCAGCCTCCCCACAGGAGCGTTGTGCGGCGCGCTTTTTAGCGCTTCAGGGTCGGCGTATGTAAGTTCCAGCATCGCCGACACGAACGCGTCCAGCGTCTCGGCCGACTCCGTTTCGGTCGGTTCGATCATCATGCCTTCTTTGACGATGGCGGGGAAATAGACGGTCGGCGGGTGAAAGCCCCGGTCGATTAGCCCCTTGGCAATGTCCATCGCCGTCACGCCGGTCTTGTCCTTGAGCAGCGCCGCCGACAGTACAAACTCGTGCATACAGCACTCCCCAAACGGCGCGTGATAAGCGCCGGACAGCTTCGATAGCATCCAGTTGGCGTTCAGCACGGCGGTTTCGGACGCGCTCTTCAACCCCTTGCCGCCCAGCGAGCGGATATAGCAGTAAGCGCGAACCAGTACGCCGAAATTGCCGAAATATGACCGCACCCGCCCGATGCTGTCCTCCCCCGCCGGTACGGAGCGGTACTGCTCTCCGTCCCATATGGCCCTAGGCCCTGGCAAAAAGGGCATCAGCGTTTTCGTCACGCCGACGGGGCCCGCGCCGGGACCGCCGCCGCCGTGCGGCGTGGAAAAAGTCTTGTGCAGGTTGAGATGGACGACGTCAAACCCCATCGCGCCGGGCGATGTATGCCCCATAATGGCGTTGAGGTTGGCCCCGTCGTAATACAGAAGCCCGCCCGCGCTGTGGATGATTTCGGCAATGGCGGGGATATGTTTTTCAAACAGCCCCAGCGTATTGGGATTGGTGAGCATCAACCCGGCCAGCCTGTCTCCCGTCTCCGCCACAATCTTCTCAAGGGATGCGGGAGAAACCAGCCCGTCCGGGCCGGACGGCACGGTGCGGACAGTAAAGCCTGTCTGCGCTGCCGACGCGGGGTTTGTGCCGTGCGCCGAATCGGGGATGAGGATGACGCTGCGGTTCTGTTCGCCGCGCTTTTGGAAATATGCCGCGAAGATCATCAGCCCGGCCAGCTCGCCGTGCGCCCCCGCCGCGGGCTGTAAGGTGAAAGCGCCCATATCGCATATAGCGCGCAGCATCATCTCCAGCTCCGCCATCAGGCGAAGGCAGCCCTGTATTTTTTCGTCCGGCAGCATTGGATGCGCGAGGGCAAAGCCCGGCAGGGCGGCAAGCTGTTCATTGATTTTGGGGTTGTACTTCATCGTACAGGAGCCGAGCGGGTAGAAGCCGGTGTCCACGCCGAAATTCATCTTGGCCAGCGCGGTATAGTGACGCACGACGTCGATCTCCGCAATTTCGGGTAACGCGGGCGGCGATTTCCGCAGATTCTCCCCGACGATACCTCCCAGCGCAGCCTCCGGCACATCGCACTCTTCGGGGATGAAGCCGAGCCGCCCCGGTACGGATTTTTCATAAACCGTCAATGTCTGTACCCCCTTACCGCGTGCTTGACAAACCTGTCGATCTCTTCCTTGGTCCTCTTTTCCGTTACGGCAATCAGCGAGCCGAACGGATCTTTGAGCGAAAACGCGCCCGGCAAATCCGCGTCAACGGCGAACTCCCTGAAATACGGCGCGTCGAACAGGGGCTTGATCCCGTGCTCCTCCAGCAACCCCCGCAGATACGCCGCCTTGCGGACGCACAGTGAAGCGGTTTCCCGCAGCCCCTGCGGCCCCAACAGGGAGAGGTACACATTGGCCCGCAAAGCCGACAGCGCGGCGTTGGAGCAGATGTTGGAGGTGGCCTTTTCACGGCGGATATGCTGTTCCCGCGCTTGCAGCGTCAGCACAAACCCGCGCTTGTCCCCGTTCAATTCAACCGTTTCCCCGGCGATACGCCCCGGTATCCGGCGCATAAAACTCTCCCTCGCGGAAAAATACCCGGCGTGGGGGCCGCCGAACGAGATATAAGAGCCGAGCGGCTGGCATTCGCCCACGGCGATGTCAAAGCCGCATTCGCCCGGGCTTTCCAGCAGCCCCAATGACAGCGGGTCACAGACAGCGACGGGCACGGCGCCCGCCCGCGAGGCGGCCTCCGCCAGGGAACGCATAGGCTCAATGACGCCGAAGAAGTTGGGCGACTGCGCAATCAGGCAGGCCGCGCCGTCAAGCGTCCCGTCAAGCGCCGCCTGGCCGCGCCCGTCGAACGGGACAGTGAGGAGCGTCAAGCCGTTGAAGCGGGCGTAAGCCGCCAGCGTCTCGCGGATGTGCGGGTGGGTGGCGGCGGTGACATATACCGCCTTGCGCCGCGTCTGCGCCGCCGACAGCATCATCGCCTCGCAGGCGGCGGTGGCGGCGTCATACATCGAAGCGTTGGAGACGTCCAGCCCGGTAAGGCGGCAGATGGCCGTCTGAAATTCAAAAATGGCCGTCAAGGTGCCTTGGCTGACCTCCGGCTGGTACGGCGTGTAGGCCGTGACGAACTCCGGTAGGGAGCACAGCGCGTCCACCGCCGCCGGGACATAGTGGTCATACAGCCCCGCGCCGATAAATAGCGGCTCGTGTGTGTCGTTCTGTGACGCGACCTCCTCCAGCAGGCGGCGGAGCGCGGCCTCGGAGAGGGGGGCGGGCAGGCCGGATATGCCGCCGGTGCGGCATTGCAGCGGGATGGAGGAAAACAATTCGCCGATGCTATGGACCCCCAGCGCGGATAGCATGTCCTCCTGCTCTCGCGTCGTCTGCGGGATATAGCTATTCATGGCAAAATACCTTGTAAGCGCCTTCATCCATCAGCGCGTCCAGTTCCTCGGCGGCGCTCAGGCGGATGGTGAACAGCCAGTTTTCCTCCGGCGCGGTATTCAACGGCACCGGGTCGTCCGCTAACGCGTCGTTGACGGCGGTGATCTCGCCCGATACCGGGGTTAGAATGTCCGCCGCCGCCTTGACCGATTCGACCGCGCCCGCCATATCGCCCGCCGCCAGCACCGTGCCGGGCGGCTCCATCTCGCAGAAAACAAGTTCGCCCAGTTGCGCCTGCGCGTGGTCTGTGATGCCCACCTTCCCGGTCTCGCCGTTGACTTCGATCCACTCATGGTCCTTGGAATAATAACGCATATCTTGCACCCCTTCCTTCCCTCTAAAATGGGGAAGACTTATTTCCTTCTCCTGTAAAACGGCAGTTCCGCCAAAACCGCGGGTTCCTCTTTGCCGCGTATGACGATCGTATATCTCTCCGCTTCGCTCGTAACAAACGCCATCGCTACGTTGCATCCAAGCGCGGGCGCGACGCCGCCCGACGTCACAGCTCCGCAAGGGATCCCGTCGCCCAAAACGGCATACCCCGGCCTTGGGATGGCGCGGCCTTGCATCGTCAAGCCAATCAAACGCCGCCGGGAAGGGCTGTCCCGCAGCCTGAGCAGCGCGTCCCGCCCGATGAAATCTCCCTTGTCAAAGCATACAAAACGGCCAAGCCCCGCCTCTAAGGGGGAGATGTCCTCCGAAAGCTCATGCCCGTACAGCGGCAGCCCCGCTTCGGTGCGCAGCAAGTCGCGCGCGCCCAGCCCGCAGGGAACCGCGCCCGCCGCTGTCAACTCCCGCCATAGCTTTGGCGCGTCCCCGGGCGCTACATAAAGCTCACAGCCGCGCTCACCGGTATATCCTGTGTTTGACTGGAGCAAAACGGCGGACAGATCGGCTTTCTCCAAGAGGGTAAACGCGTCCGGCCCCTGTACGGCAATCTGCGCGAACCGCTCTGAAATGTTTTCCACCGTAACATCGGAAGGGGCGTTTTGCCGTATCCAGGAAAAGTCCTTCTCCGTATTGGCGGCGTTGACGCAGAGCAGAAAGCCGCCGTCATAGCGGCAGACAATCACATCGTCCACCGTCCCGCCGTCCGTGCCGCACATGGGGGAATAAACCCACGGCTTGGTTTCCAGGCGGCGCACGTCGTGCGTCAGCAGTATCTGCAAAAAACCAAGCGCGCCCGTGCCGGAGACCAAGATTTCGCCCATATGTGATACGTCGAAAATCCCCGCCCGCTGCCGGACGGCGGCGTGTTCGGAGAGGATGCCTCCGTATTGCGCCGGCAGCTCCCAGCCGTGGTAATCTGTCATCCTCGCGCCGGCGGCGAGGTGTTCATGATAAAGCGGCGTCCGCATATAAGCCCTCCTAGAAACCAGTGGAATAGCAGTGTATCAAAGTTTTAGCAAAATGTCAATATATTGTGCTATAAAGTATAAGATAACGAACGCCGATACCATATATTGAGGTGATATATACATGTGCCGTCAAGCCAAAGACACCGCTCTCGTCAGCATGAAGCTCGCCATCGTCCTCTTGCTCTGTCAGGCCATGCTGCTGTTCGGACCGGTCGGATATGATACATATTATAATTTGCAAGTCATCCGCGCCATGCCGGAAATCATCTTCTCTGTCCTGTTGGCGGGGGGGCTGGGTACGGCGTGGCTGCAAACTCTGTATAAACGGGCGGGGGACAGTTAAAAAAATTTTGAAATACATATTGACTAATCCGGTCAGCGGTGTTATACTGCAATTGACCAGATTAGTCAATTTTGAAGGGGGGCGATGCCATGAGCCAGCCAATTGACATTGAGGCACATAAAATCATGTCGATGGAACCGGAGAAACGCGGCCGTATCATCAACGCCGCGCTGGAAGAATTCCGCAACGGCTTCCATCACGCGTCCACCGACCATATCGTCCGGGAGGCGGGCATCTCCAAAGGGCTGCTTTTCCATTATTTCGGAACCAAGGAAGGGCTGTACAGTTTTTTGCTCTGGTACGCTTTTGATGTAATGGTCAAGGAGTATATTGACCTCATCAACTATTCCGAGCGGGACATCATCGAGCGGCTCAGGCAAATGGTCCTGCTCAAGCAGGATTTGGCGTATAAGCACCCCAATCTGTCCGACTTTTTGCTGGCGGCTTACACCCGTGAGCGGGAAGACCCTTCCGATCAGTTCTCGGGGATGTATCAGGCGGTACAGGCCGATTTGACGGGCAGGCTGTATGAGAATGTGGACAGGTCGCTTTTCCGCGACGACGTCGATGCCGAAAAGGCCATCAACATCATCCAATGGTCGCTCTTCGGCTATTCCAACAGCAAGATCGGCAAAGACAAAACCATCGGAGACTATCAGGAGGAGTACGGCACATATCTCACTGAGATCGACGGGTATTTCAAATTGTTCAGACAAATTTTGTATAAGGAGGCAGCATCATGACATACACACTCGACATCCAAAACCTGACCAAGAAATTCGGGCAGTTTACCGCGCTCAACGACATCAGCTTGCAAGTAAAAGAGGGTGAAGTCTTCGGTTACATCGGCCCCAACGGGGCGGGTAAAACCACCACCATCCGTGTCCTGCTGGGCATCCTGCACGCCACGCAGGGCGGCGCAAAGGTATTTGGGCTGGACGCGTGGAAAGACGCCGTCGAAATCCATAAGCGCATCGCCTATGTACCGGGCGACGTCAACCTCTGGCCCAACCTGACCGGCGGCGAGGTCATCGACCTCTTTGTCCGCTTGCGCGGCCGGCATGACAGGCAAAAGCGGGAAAAGCTCCTGGAAATGTTCGACTTAGACCCGTCGAAAAAGTGCCGTACCTACTCCAAGGGCAACCGGCAGAAAGTGGCTCTTGTCGCCGCCTTCGCGTCCGACGCCGACCTCTTTATCCTCGACGAGCCGACCAGCGGCCTCGACCCGCTGATGGAGCAGGTCTTTCAGGAGTGCGTGCTGGAGCGCAAAAACAGCGGCAAGGGCATCTTCCTCTCCAGCCACATTTTGAGCGAGGTTGAGCGGCTGTGCGACCGCGTCGGTATCATCCGGGAGGGCAGGATCGTCGAGACGGGCACATTGGCCGAGCTGCGCCATCTGACGCGTATCCTGATCAATGTGGCGGCGGAGCGCCCCATCGAAGGGCTTGAGGCGCTCAAAGGCGTCCACGAGGTTATCCCGCAGCAGGACGGCCTATCCTTCCAGGTGGATTCCAACGAGCTTGGCAGCGTTGTCTCGCACATCTCCCAGTTTGGGGTGAAAAAACTCGAGAGTATGCCTCCCACGCTGGAGGACCTGTTCATGCGCCATTACAACGCGCCTGACGCGCGGGACGGGGGGTCGTGAGGATGAAGGGTAGTTTTACGAACACCGGCAGCCTCGTCCGCTTCATCCTGCGGCGGGAGCGGGTGGTATCCGCTGTCTGGATACTGGCTTTGGTACTATTTTCGGTAGGGCTTGTGCCCGCTCTGGGGGAGATGTTTGGCGGGGTGGAATCAAGGGCGAACCTCGTCGGTATGTTGAAAAACCCCTCCATGATTGCCATGGTAGGCCCGGCTTTTGGGCATGACGAGAAGGACATAGAGGAATTTTCGCGGCACAAAATGACGTACCAGGCGGCTTTCCCGCGATACACCGAGTATTTCAACACGTTTTCAGCGCAAGAAGGCGGAGATACGGACGACCCCGTGGCGCTGATGGCTAGGTTCAGCATATATTTGGACGGCCTTAACGAAGACGACCCCTATAAAACGCATATGCGGGGCTTTGAGGATTATCTGGCCGCCGTTCCCTTTGAGCTGAGCTACAATACCGGCGCGTTGTACACCAATTTCATGCTGCTCTGGGTCATCATCACCGTCGGTATTATGAATATCTTCTTGATTGCGCGGCACACGCGCGGCGACGAGGAAAAAGGGCGCGGGGAAGTCGTGCTCTCCCTGCCGGTCGGGCGCTTATCGAATCTAAACGCCTCCATGATCACAGCGGTCATCGTCAATACCATACTCGCTCTGCTGACCGGGTTAGGGATTGCCGCAATGGGGGTCGAAGGGGTGGGGTTCGCCGGTTCGATGCTCTACGGCGTGGCATTGGGCGTATCGGGGCTGTTTTTCGCGGCGGTGGCAGCGCTGTTCTGCCAGCTCTCCTCCTCCTCGCGGGGCGCGATAAGCCTGTCCGTCTTAGCGTTGGGCGTCATCTACATGCTGCGCGCCGCCGGAGATATGAACGGCGATATGGAAGCGCTGTCTTATATCAGCCCGATGGGGTTGATCCAACGCTCCGAAATCTTTGTTGAAAACTATCTGTGGCCGTCTCTGGTGGTTTTGCTTGTGTCGGTAGTCATAACGAGTTTGGCTTACGCGCTGAACACTGTGCGCGACTTGGGGCAAGGCTTCATCGCCGCCCGCCCGGGGCGCAAAGAGGCGTCCCCACTGCTTTCGTCCCCCTTCGGATTGGCCTTCCGTCTGCTGCGCAACTCCGTCATCGCGTGGTTTGTCGGGATATTCGCCATCGGCGCGGCTTACGGCTCTATTTTAGGCACCGAAGCCTTTGAGGGCTTTATGGAGACGAATGAGTTTTACAGCCAGATTATGGGCGTCAGCGCCGACTATACTGCGACGGAATCGTTTGTCTCGACTATCGGCTTCATCATGGCGTTCATCGCCATCGTCCCGGTACTGATCGCCGCGTTGAAGCTGCGGGGCGAGGAGAAGGAAGGCCGGACCGAGCATATGCTGTCCCGCGCCGTGTCCCGGGCGGGATACCTGTCGAGCTTTACCGTCCTTGCTTTCCTTTCCAGCGTGCTGATGCAGTGCGCCACTGCACTGGGAGTCTATTCAGCGGCTGCGGCGGTATTGGCCGAGTCCCCGGAAATCGGCATCACGCTGGGCTTTCTGCTCCGGGCAAACCTGGTCTACCTCCCCGCTATATGGGTGATGATTGGCGTGACCGTCCTGCTGGTGGGGCTGCTGCCCAAGGCGTCCGGCGCCATTTGGGGTTACTATGGGCTGTCGTTCTTCCTAGTCTTTATCGGGCGCCTGCCCGGTTTGCTCCCCGAGTGGGCACAGAATATCACGCCCTTTGCCTTTATCCCGCAGCTGCCCATGGAGGAAATCACCCTCGCGCCGCTTGCTGTTTTGACAGCCCTCGCCGCCGTCCTGACTGCCGCCGGGTTTATCTTCTACCGCAGGCGGGACATGCTGACCGTATAGCCTTCCTGTTTTCGGCAAAAGATAGCCGAAACGGGAAGGAGGGTCAGGACTTGAAAGGAAAAAACTCACAGTCCCCCAAGATGAAGCACCTGGACGAGACGCCGGCCCATGTGGCGTCAGCCAACGATATGACCGGGCTGATTCCCGCGAAGAGGAAAAAACGGTAAAAAGCGCCCCCTCGCCCAAGAGCCGCGAAAACGCGGACACGGGGGAGGGGGCCGCTCGCAGGCGGCGGCGGATTTCCTATTATAGAAAACTGCCCGCCGTCTCGGCCAGAAGCCGCTGCCGTATATCCCACAGCTTTTGCGACAGATCCACGTAATATGTCTGCGGGTTCTCAAACCGTTTCACCTCGTCCGAAAGCAGAGCCACCTGTTCCGCGCAGTACGCCTTTATCCGCTGAATGCCAGGCGGGTCATACACAAGCTCGCCCCCTTGGAAGACGGGGACAAGCAATTCTTTCGCGGTAAAATCCGTCAGCGTCTTCCTCTTCCATGTGGCGGCCGGGTCGAAGATGGTATGAGGCTTGGTGTGGTCGATGGCCTCGTCGTAAACGCATACCTCATCGGCAAGGGCTTTCCCGCTTTGATTATCGAAAAGCCGGTACAGCTTCTTATAGTGCGGGGTGGTGATCTTCGACAGGCTTTCGCTCACCTTGATTTTAGGGATAATTTTCCTCTGCCCGTCTTCCACGGCGACCAGCTTGTATACGCAGCCGAACGCCGGGTCGCTCTTTGCCGTGATCAGCCGCTCGCCCACGCCGAAAATGTCCACTTTGGCGTTCTGTATGAGAAGGTCTTTGATGAGGAACTCATCGAGGGAGTTGGACGCGACGATCTTGCAGCTGTGCAGGCCCGCTTCGTCCAACATCCTGCGCGCCTCCTTGGACAGATAGGAAATATCGCCCGAATCCAGCCGTATAGCGCAGTCGGAAATCCCCCGCGGCAGCAAAACCTCCTGAAAGGCTCTGATGGCGTTTGGGACCCCGCTCTTTAAGGTGCTGTAGGCGTCCACAAGCAGGGTGGTTTGTTTTGGGTACAGCTCGCAGTAGGTTTTGAAGGCTTCGTACTCAGAGTTAAACATCTGCACCCAGGAATGCGCCATCGTCCCGGCGGCGGGAATGTTATACTTCTCGCCGCTCAATGTGCAGGACGTTCCGGCACAACCTCCGATATAGGCCGCCCGTGCCCCCAATATCGCGCCTTCCGCGCCTTGCGCCCGCCGGGAGCCAAACTCCCAAACGGCGCGTCCCTGTGCCGCCCTCACGATTCGGTTGGCCTTGGTGGCAATCAGGGACTGATGGTTTAGGGCCAGCAGCACAAAGGTTTCAATCATCTGCGCTTCAATCACCGGCGCCCTCACCGTCATGACCGGCTCATTGGGGAAAATGGGCGTACCCTCCGGGACGGCGTACATATCCCCTGTGAAACGAAACGATTTCAGATACTCCAAAAATCCCTCGTCAAAAAGCCCCTTTGAGCGCAGATACGCTATCATCTCAGCGTCATACCGTAGCGATTGGATATACTCGATCACCTGTTCCAGCCCCGCCGAAATGGCAAAGCCGCCTTTGTCCGGCACCGAGCGGAAAAAGACATCAAAACAAGCGGTTTTCGTATGAAAACCGTTTTTGTAATACCCGTTGCTCATGGTGAACTCATAGAAATCACAGAGCATGGACAGGTTCATGTTAATACCTGAATTTGCAGACCCGCCATCACATCCAAAGCCGCCCGGTGCAGTTTGCCGTCATAGCTCGCCGTACATTTCGCGTCCACCATAACAGGCGTTTCCGGCTGCGCCGTCTTGGTGAGCACGGCATTGGCGATGACGCAAATATTAGAAACCAGGCCCGCCAGCTCAATGCTCTCAAACGGCTCTGTTTTGAGATATTGATACAACTCGTCGGAGCCGAACGTATTTTTGCAAAACTGCCGGTCCGAATCCAGCATCAAATTCGCCACACAGCCGTACAGCCTGTGGCCTTCCGTATCCCGCAGGCAATGGGGGACCGGGAGGTTTTTGCCTTCCTGTGTCCGCAAGTAATCCTCCTCGTGGGTATCGAACGTAAAGAGTACCTCATCGCCGTTGCTGCGGTATTGCTTTATTTTTTTAATGATATGCTTTTCTAGTCCAGCGGCTTCGAGAAACCCAAGGGGGCCGGTTACAAAATCATTTTGAAAATCTACGACGATCAGGCATTTTTTCATAACGTCTCTTTCCCTCCGTCTAAAACCGCTTCCGCGCCACCGACGCGTGGGCTTTGGCCGCGTCTTCGCTTTTCACCTGTCCGACCGCAATTAGCCGGTCAATGACGCGCTCGCCGCTGTCTTTATACCTCGCGGACAGGCTGTAATAGGTCATATACATCATCGCGTCGCGGGTAAATTCCTCCGAGAGAAGAATATCGACCTCACGCTGGGAAAACAGCCCCCATTTCACCGCGTCGGCGACGGCGGTCTCATAGAAGACATCGACCCTGTCCCTGTACCCCAGTGCTTTGAGCAGGATAAAGCACAGCTGCTGCACCGAACCGGGGTCGTTGGGCGAAAACCGGCCGCCGCCGGTGCCGGCGGTGTGGCCGTTGTCGTATAGATACGCGACGTATTCCGGCCCCCACCCTACGTCTGTGAACGGATGTGTGCCGGGGTAGGCGGACGCTTCCTGCTTGACGCCGAGGATGGTCACAAAGATGATGAACATCTCCATCCGCGTCGTGTTGCGCTCCAGCTCATAGGTGTTGATAATCTCCATCATCATCAGCGCGTCGCAGAGGTCTTTGTACATGACTTCATAGGGCGGCGTGATACGGTATGTCCCGTAGATCTGCACAACAGCGTCGGCCGTGACCTTGACCTTTGTTTCTGCGGCCAGGCTGAAATAGAGGCGCATTCCTTCCAGCGCGCCTTTCGGCGCGACGTCCCGCCCCGCGGTGGCGTCGGTCAGTACACCTCTGTCAAAAGCGGCGGCGCCTGACACCAATTGGACGGAGGAGCCTTGCCCCAGTGTCAGCGACGAGCCTTGTTTGAGAGTGACCGACCCCGGCGAGGCTGCCCGCAGATTTAGTCGCGATATGACCTTGCGCGTCAGCGCTTTTTCGTTGAGCTGCAAATCGCTGCCGCCCAACAGCCCTTGTACGTGTGAGAATAGTTCGGACAGGCGGTTGTCGGCGGCGGCGGCGGCTTTGTTCCCAATGGAGGGCAGATAGTCATCTTGGATATAACGCAACGTGATCACAGGGTTGCTGCTCGTTCCGGGCGTGGCGAAACCGGACGCCGACATGGAAAACAGCAGTGTCAGCGCCAGAAAAACACACCATGCCCGTTGTTTCATAGCGTTCCGCCCTTGATTTTGCCGACTGTCTCCAGCACATATTCGGTGAACTGCCGCCCGGTACACCCGGTGTCGCGCCCTGTGACGGTTACGCGGCGCTCTTCGATGGCGCAGATGTCCAACGCGCGCTCCAGCAGTTGGGCCTTCTCTGCGCGTCCGATGTGTTCCAGCAGCAACACTGAGGCCCGCAGCATCGAAGTCGGGTCGGCATATGGAGCGCGCCCTTCCTCCACCATACGGGGCGCAGAGCCGTGGATGGCCTCAAACATAGCGTACCGCTTGCCGATGTTGGCGGAACCGGCGGTACCTACGCCGCCCTGCAACTCGGCGGCCTCGTCGGTTAAAATGTCGCCGTAGAGGTTGGGCAGGACGAAGACGGAAAAGTCCCTCCGGCGCTTTTCGTCGAGGAGCTTTGCCGTCATGATGTCGATGTACCAATCGTCAAAGGCAATATCGGGGTATTCCGCCGCGATCTCCTTGGCGATGGATAGAAACTTGCCGTCGGTCGCCTTGACGACGTTGGCTTTGGTTACGGCGGTGACGCGCTTCCGCCCGGTCTTTTTGGCGTACTCAAACGATTGGCGGACGATGCGCTCGGTGCCGCCGGTGGTGGTGACGGTGAAGTCAATGGCCAGATCGTCGGTGACA
Source organism: Oscillospiraceae bacterium (assembly GCA_031254195.1). Classification (GTDB taxonomy): domain Bacteria; phylum Bacillota; class Clostridia; order Oscillospirales; family UBA929; genus UBA929. Next base: position 8,635 of record JAIRUW010000044.1, on the reverse strand, counting down.
TGGACGCCTTGGCTGCCGACAGCATACGCGCCCTCGGTGTTCTCGCGGAAAAAGACCCAGTCGATTCCCTGCATAGGCACCTTGACCGGGCGGACATTGGCGAAAAGGTCAAGCTCCTTGCGCATGGCGACGTTGGCCGACTCAATGTTGGGCCACGGGTCGCCGGCGCGGGGAGTGGTGGTCGGGCCTTTGAGGATAATATGGCAGGCTTTCAGCTCTTCCAGCGTATCGTCGGGGATGGCCTTGCCGCACTCGGCGCGGCGCTCGATGGTCAGTCCCGCGATTTCACGGAACTCCACCGCTTCGCCGTGCAGCAGCTCTTCCAAAAGTGAACGCGCCGCGTCGGTGATCGACGGGCCTATGCCGTCGCCGCCGCAGACGCCGATAATCAGCTTGTCCAGCTTGGCATAGTCGATAAAGTCCGGCTGTGCCGCCATGTTCTCGACGCGTTTCAGCTGCGAAGCGATCAGTGCGGCGAAGCGTGCCGCCGCGGTCTCGATGTGTTTGTCCATAATCATATCCTCCGGTCTAAGGAAAGACGGTCACGCAAGCCCGCCTTTTCCAAAATATAAATCAACGGGACGCCCAGCCCGAAACAGACAATAGCCTGCCCCAGCCCGACGGTCAGGATGCTGAACGGAACAGCCGCCATCCCCAGCTGCAATAAGACGCTGAGCATGACGCCGATTACCGCCGCGTTTATCACGACCGGCGGCAGGGCCGCCAGCCAGCGGTTTTTGCACCGCGCCGTGACGATTGCGGCGGATAAAGTCGCGAACGAGCCGAATATCCAGTCGGGCGGCCCCAGGTCGGAGAAAATCATGTTGCTCAGAAGACAACCGATAAACAGCCCCGGGATGGCCTCCGGGAATAAAAACGGCAGCAGGGTCAGCGCCTCGGCGGCGCGAAACTGCATAAGCCCGAATGAGGTCGGTATGGTGACCATCACAAGGGCTATGTACATAGCGGCGATGATGCCGGAAAAGGCGGTCTTCTTAATCATAGAGGCTTCCCTTCTGTCACGATTCACGCGCGCCCTGCCGCTCCATCTTGCCCTGCGAAGGCAAAGCCTTCTCCGGCCAAGATTGCGCTCGTACTATAAATAGCTCGCGGGGGATTGCTATTTATAGTACACGGGCGGTGAATCTGCTCTAGTATAGCATGTCAAGCAAAAAGACGCAAGCAAATTGCGTCTTTTACCGTTATTGTCGCTGTGTTTTACTCCGTCACATACGGCAGCAGGGCGATATGCCGCGCGCGCTTGATGGCCAAAGTCATTTCGCGCTGATGGGCGGCGCAGGTGCCGGTCATGCGGCGGGGCAGGATCTTGCCGCGCTCGGATAAGAAACGGCGCAGCTTGGCGGCGTCTTTATAGTCAATATGCTCCACACGGTCGGCGCAGAAGGAGCATACCTTCCTGCGCTTGCGCCCGCGGGGGCCTCTGTCGGTTCCCATGGGTTATATTCTCCTTTCATGTTACGCTCCATGTACGCCTCGCGGTCGGTTGTCTAAACTGCCGCTTGCGGGCGAAGTGAATTCGCCCTCCGGCGTCGTTTAGACTTCCTGCGAGACGATGGAGCAGCTCGATATTAAAAGGGCAGTTCGCCGTCGTCGTCGTCGAGCTCCGCGAAGGTGGCGGGAGCGTCGAGCCGGAACGGGGGCGACTCGTCCTGTTGCGCGCGCTGCGGGGACGCCCCGGCGGGCGGCGGCGCGCCGTAATTAGGAGAGTCTTGCTTTTTCTCGGCGAAATGCACTTCCTCAGTAACCACCTCGAAGGAGGTGCGTTTGTTGCCGTCCTTGTCCTCCCACTTGCGGGACTGGAGGCGGCCTGTCACCGCGACGAGCTGGCCCTTGCGGAAATATTTGTGTACAAAATCGGCGGTTCCGCGCCACGCCACGATGTCGATGAAATCGGTCTGCCGCTCCTCGCCGCGCTGGAAGTCGCGCTCCACGGCGAGGGTAAAGCTCGCGACGCTGATGCCGTTCTGTGTGGTGCGCAGCTCGGGCTCGCGGGTGAGGCGGCCCATTAAGATGATCTTGTTCAGCATAGACTATCCCTCATTTTTCGTCTTTACAGATGATCAGGCTGCGCAGTACGCCTTCGGTAATGCGGTAGACGCGGTCGAGTTCGGCGGGGAAATCGGGGTCTGATTCAAAGTTGATCAGCATATAATACCCTTCCGCCTCGTCGTTGATCTCGTAGGCGAGGCGGCGTTTGCCCCACTCGTCGATTTCCCCGATCGTACCGTTCTGCTCGATCAGGGTTTTGAACTTCTCTACGGTGGCTGCGGTGGCTTCCTCGCTCAGCGTAGCGCTGAGGATGAAGACCGTTTCATACCTGCTTTTGACTTTTGCCATGGCTGTTGACACCTCCTTTTGGACGTTAGGCTCCGCTGAACGGAGCAAGGAGCTGTGCCCAGTCTGAACTGAACACGCATAGTTATTATACATAAACAGGCGGCAATGTCAAGAAAAAAATACACCCTTGGCGGCCGCGGCAGGTTTTAGCGTATTGCTTGATTATACCACGCCACAAACCCGTCCGGGTTAGCGTATCCCAGCGCGACGTACCAGGCAAGCAGCAGCAGGCCGCACAGCAGGATGGCGGGCAGCCCCTTCCGAAGCATCCGTACGGCGCAAATGACAATGACCGCCGCGAGGTAGAGGATAAACCATGCCGAAATCAGCCGCAGCCATGTCATACCGAAAGCGTCGATATAGAGCCTCAGCCGGGCGAACCCGGAGAAGAGCATGACGCCCGTAAGCCCCAGCAGCGCGGCCAGCAGGATGGAAACGGCCCTGTCTTTGGCGCTGAAACGCAGGAACACGCCGAAAATCAACAAGTTGATGGCGCAGACGGCCACAGTCTGCGCAAACCCTTCGCGGGCATATTCCGCGTAGGTGATCCCTTCCGGCAATCCCGCCCCCGCGAACAGATAAGTGAACTGCACGCCGCAGAACAGCAGGTAGAGCAGCGCCACAGCGCCCAGAACGACGCGGGAGACGACACGGTCGATCTCCGCCGTGACCGGCTGTACGGCTGTCTTTTTGCCGAAGCCTATGTTCCATAAAAATGAGTAAAACAGCATCGCCGCGATAACGGCCAAAAGGGAATGCCCGACCAGCGGCTGCAAGTCCCAGCTTTCAGCGATCTTGGACAGGTAATGGCCGAATACCTGATCCGCGCCGCCTAACAACGGGAGCAGGATAAAGAGGAGGGGAAGGGTAACGCCGGCGCCGATAATCACCTTGACCGCCGTGCCGCGCCTGCCGCCCGACAGCAATGAACCCGTTGCACCCGCCATCGCGGGCAATCCTGAAAACGGCTTGACAAACCAGCCTGAAAACCACGCCGCGGCCATACCGCCCGTGTCTTTTGGCCTATAATCCCCGGCGGTCATCACGGCGTGCGCCATCAAAACGGCAGGGACGACCAGAAACGTCAGGAATCCGTATTCGGCATTGCCGGTGTATAGAAAGTTCCAGCAGCAGAGCATGGCGGCGCAGCCTGCGATGAACCATAAAACGCCGTTGCGGCGCAGGCGTTCCCAGTAGAACGCGTAAAACAGGGCCAGATAGCAAAGCCAAAATACGCCCGCGCCGGTAAATGGCACATATCCCGACCACAGCCGCGCGAAAATCAGCCTGTCGAACAGAATGCCGATGGCCAGCGCGGCGGGCAGCAGCAGTCTTTCCTTCCATAAATAGTCTCGTTTTTCTATGATTGCTTCATCCATTTTCGCCGGCCTCCCTGTACTCCAGAATATCCCCTGGCTGGCAGGCCAGCGCCTCGCAGATTTTGTCCAGCGTGGCGAGCTTGATTGCTTTCACCTTGCCGTTTTTGATCAGCGACACATTGGCCATCGTCAGCCCGACCCGTTCAGTTAGTTCGGTCACGCTCATTTTGCGCTTGGCCAGCATGACGTCCACATTGATAATGATCATATCGTCCCGTCAGCCTCCTCCTGTAAAACCGCCGCCTTGGTGATATAACGCGCCAGCACCGCCGCCAGCATAGCCAGCGAGATGCCGAACACATCGGCAAACAGGGAAGCGAGCAAGACCCCCGGGTGGCTCAAGCCAAGCCCCATGAACACAAGGTTCCCGGCAAAGAAGAAGCCTACGTCGCAGAACAGCAGCACGGAGCCGTACTTCACCAGCCGCGCCGTGCGGAGGGTGAACACCCTGTCCTGCTTGATAGCTATGGAAGCCTTCCAGACCAGCCCTAAAATCGCGAAGCACGGCAGGGAAGCCGCCCAGAGGAAGAATAGCCAGGGAACATAAGCGTGCGCGTATTCGGGGTCGCTGATGGTGAAGTTTTTACCGACCGAAGGCAGGACCCAGCAGCAAACGAGAATCCCGCAGATTGCCACGGTGACGACCGCGGCGCGTACCAGCACGCATAATGTTTTGGAGGACACTGTTGACCACGCTCCTTAAATTGTTTAGAATGAGTATAGCAGGCTGGTCGCGTAATGTCAATATATATTTATCGTATTTCGATAAATATATATTATAACGAAATGAGATGAGTGTTTTTGCGGTTCTGTCCGTATTATAGGGTATAAGCGCTTACATATGGAAATAGGCGGTGATCGTTTGAATGAGGATATGCTGACGGAGGTACTCTATTCCGGGGACCCGGATTCATTTTACCGCGTGATGGAAGCCTACAACAAGCTCCTTTGGGTCGTCGCGGGGGCTGTCCTGAGCAATGTCGGGACAAAGGAGGACATAGAGGAATGCGTCAGCGACGTATACGCGGGCTTGTGGAAAGACCCGAAAGCGTTTGACCCCCGAAAAGGCTCCTTAAAGACCTTTTTGGTGGTGATGGCAAAGCGGAAAGCCCTCGACCGGTACAGACAGCTCACAAGGCATACGGCTGTCGAGCTGGATGACGCTGTCCCTTCATCGGACGACGATTTGCTGGACTGCATCGCGAAACGCGAACTGTACGATGTGCTGTACGAGGCGATCCGCTCGCTGGGCGAACCGGACAAGGAGATTTTGGTGCGCCGGTATTTTTTCGATGAAAAGCCGTCCGGCATTGCCGGGAAAATATCCCTCCCCGTGAAAGAGGTGGAGAACAGGCTGTACCGGAGCAAACTGAGGCTGAAGAAAATGTTGCAGGATAAGGAGGTTTATGGATATGAGACATGACCCGATCACAGAGCTGGATGAACAGCGGCTGGACGAGCTGATGGAGTATCTTCCTAGCTATACCGGGCAAAACGCCGAGAACATACAAACCCTGTTCCGTCAAAAAACAGCGGAGGGCGCGGCGCGCGTGACGCAAAAAAGCAAGCGCCGTCTGAAACCCCTTTGGCGGCGCGCACTGCTGGCGGCCAGCCTGACGCTGGTATTCTTGACGGGCATGACGGCGGCAAACGCGACGGTGGACTTGTCGTGGCTGTACGAGCCGATTTTGGGCGAACGCGCCTCGCAGTATTTGCAGGGCATCAACAAAACCAGCAGCTCGGAAGGCATCACGCTGACTGTGGACGCGGCCTACTCGGACGGCGAGATGTCTATGGTGTTTTTAACGCTGACCGACACGGAAGGCAAAGGCAGGATAAAGGACGGCTTGCTCGGCGATTTTAACTACAATACATGGCTGTACAACGCTTTCAGAATCGGCGGAAGTTGGGGCCAGTCGTGGGGAATGACCGAAATCGCGCCGGACGGCAACAGCGGACACGGCTATATATCCATGAGTTCGGACGATTCCCTGTCAGGGCGGCTGATGACGCTGGAAACGACAGCGATACGCTCCGGCCTTTATTTGATGGAACACGAAATTGAGCTGGATATATTGGCCTATCTGGCCGAGAACCCGGAGCCGGAAACCCGGATATGGTTTGAAGGGATGGATAATGAAGAGATTGGCCTTGCCGAAGGGGATTTGGACGTCCCGCTGCCCATAACGCACGCGCGCATTGTCAATATGGGCTTTGTGGACGGCGTATTCAATGTTATGACCAAAGGGGAACAAGCCTCCACACACCTGATCCTGACTGACGGGGTGACAGACTTCGACTACAACGGCTACAGCGAGAAAGACGAAGGAAACTTATATCTATTTCATGAGATCACTTTGCCGGAACAGCTGGAAGGGTTAAGACTGCTCCAGCGGGAAGTGAAATATGAGCAAGAGATCTATGGAAACTGGAATGTCTCGTTCAGGCTCGAAGAAACCGCCGAGAGGCAGGTGTACACACTAAACGCCGTTTTGCCCGACGGCGCTACGCTGGAAACCGTTACCGTCACGCCGGTCAGCGTTACGTTCAGGGGCGCCGGAGATGGATACTCTATGTTATGGATTGAACTGGATGAGAAATGGTGGGATGAAAAATCGTCCGTGCTGGTCACCGCAAGCGGTCAACCGGCTATCATAACCGGGACGAGCGCAAGCAGCAATGGCAGCAGATATTATTACCGGCTGATAGGCATTATCCCGGACGACGTCATTGCCATACGCATCGGCGGGGTGGAGTATCCGTTGGAGTAGGCAACCAAGCGCATAAGCAGCCCAAGCGGCCCGTCCTATACGGCGGGCTGCTTTTTTGCTGTTCACAAAGCGCGAAACGCCGCATATATATGTATGGAAATCCCAAGCGGTGCGCTTACGCCAAGCGTACGCTTGGCGAGAGAGGGAGGGATCGCGCTTGAAGGGGAATATTGAGGAAAGGGCTTGCGAGGTAGCCGCTTACATTATAGAGACCAAAGCGACGGTACGCGCCGCCGCTAAGAAATTCGGTATTTCCAAAAGCACCGTACATATGGGAGTAACATTAAAGAACGTATCGTTTTTCTTGTGAAATAAGCAGCTTCAGCTTTTCGATATTATCTGCTCTTGACAATATAATATCAAATCAATATAATGAGTAAATAGCAAAACGTAATGAGTAAATTGTGCGGAGGACATTCCCATGTTCAAAAGAAAACTGGTTTTTCAGCTTGCGGAAAGGTTGAATGAGCCGCGTCGGTTTATTCAAATCGTGGTCGGACCAAGACAAACGGGAAAGACAACGGCGGTATTGCAAGCTCTTGACGAATTGAATATGCCAACCCATTTCGTCAGCGCGGACGACCCAAGTCTTCACTCTGTCGAGTGGCTGCGGAACGAATGGGAGCAAGCCCGTGCGCTTGCCAAGCCTGCGGACGCCATTCTAGTAGTTGATGAAATCCAGAAAATCAAGAATTGGTCGTCGATTGTCAAGCTCCTTTGGGATGAGGATAATAGGCTGCGCTCGACATTGAAGGTGGTTCTCACCGGCTCGTCTTCCCTCCTGTTGCAAAAAGGGCTTGCTGAGTCTTTGATGGGCAGGTTTGAAATACTTTACTCCCCGCATTGGAGTTATTCTGAGTGCAAGGAAGCGTTTGGGTATAGCCTCGACGACTTCTTGTTCTTCGGCGGTTACCCCGGCGCCGCGCCGTTGACCAAAGACGAGAGCCGCTGGGCGCGGTATATGGGCACATCCATCGTAGAGCCAACCATCTCACAGGACATTCTTATGATGGAGGAGGTTCGCAAGCCCGCGCTGCTGCGTTCGCTCTTTATGCTTGGCTCCGGGTACAGCGCGCAAGAACTGTCTTTTACAAAAATGCTCGGACAGCTTCAAGACGCGGGAAATACGGTGACGTTGGCGCATTATCTTGACCTTCTCGGCAGAGCGAATATGCTCACAGGCTTGCAAAACTATTCCGGCAATCAAATCCGTACCCGTAAAAGCTCCCCACGGCTTATGGTGTACGATACTTCGCTGATGACGTACGCGGACGGTGCGAACAGGCGTCGCTTGCTTGACAACGCGACAGACAGGGGCCGCCTTGTTGAAAGTGCGGTGGGCGCGTATTTGCTCGCTAAGGGCAAGGAAGAAGGCTTTGAGGTTTATTGGTGGCGTGAACGTAATCAAGAGGTAGATTTCATCATAAAAAAAGGCGGTCAATTAACAGCCATAGAGGTCAAGAGCGGGAGGGTTAAGAATATCGGGGGAAGTTTGGTCTTCAAGAAGCATTACCCCGAAGCCCTCTCCCTCATCATTGGCAGCGCGAACCTTGGACTGGAGGATTTTTTGCTGGGGAACAAGCCGTTGTTTTTGTGAGAGCGCCTTTATCGCACGTAAAAGTTAAGAAGGTATTAGCAAAAACAATATATAATGGTAAATTGAGCCCAAGGGGGCTTTGTAGAAATACGTGAGGCATTGGAATATCTGAAAATAGCGGAGAGTTTTGGCACAAGACAGAAAGTCAAGATTCAGCACAAATTGAGCGAAATAATCGGCATGTCATTATTCGCGATGAAAAGGAAGTAACTAAAAATGAACATATTTATTCTCGAAGATGATACGGCACTCTGCAAAGGCATTGAATTGGCTCTTGCCGCACCCGACAGACATTTCACGCTTTGCCATAATCTCAATCATGCAAAGGCGGCAATCCAAACATCCTCACCCGACTTGTTTATACTGGATATAAACCTCCCGGACGGTTCGGGGCTTGACTTTTGCGCTCAACTTAGAACGGCAGGGTATGCTTCGCCTGTCCTCATGCTGACCGCCAACGATACGGAACTTGATATAGTGACCGGCTTGGAAAGCGGCGCGGACGATTACATCACAAAGCCGTTTTCACT
>JAIRUW010000009.1 GCA_031254195.1 Oscillospiraceae bacterium | reverse complement strand
TAATATTTTTAGATATTCCAGTGCTTCCCGCATTTTCTCCGTGCCCCCTTGGGCCTTAGTTTACCATAAGCAATTCGTTTTGTTAATACTTTCTTAACTCATGCGGTTGGCGTGGGAGGATGGTTCGTTATCCTGATGAGTCCAGGCAAAAAGGATGCCCTTCCGGGTCGAGCATAACGGTCCAGTCTTCTGAATATTGGGTGTCCGCTTTTCTAGCGCCGCTAAAAATCGCATAGCGCACCCACTCTATATGCTCCCCGGCGGGGACGTAGAAATCCAAATGCAGCATCATCTGCTGTTTGCCCTCCAACTCCGGCCATACCGGCGGGATATAGTCGAGGTTTTTTTGGAACCCGATGTCAATGCCGCCCGTTTCAGACCCAATGATTACAAAATCAGGCGTGTCATACCCTTTGTGCCAGCCAAGCAATTTGACATAAAAGTCGGAGAGCTTTGCAGGGTCTATGCAATCAAGTACAATCTTGTCTACTTTGATGGCTCCCGGTTTTTGCATATGGAAGGTCTCCTTTCGGCTTCCGCGAATATACGGTTCTTTATTTGTGAAACAGCTTCTTCGTCTGGTATTTCGGCTCGCAGGTGAGGTTGATGCCGAGGCGCTGGAGTGTGTGCTGGTCTACCCGCGAGAGCAGGACGGTCGAATGCGCTTCGCAGTCTTTGAGTTTCCCCAATTGCTCCATTGCCTTCTCTGCCTCGGGGCTGCTGCCGGCGCAAATAGTCAGCGCGATCAGGATCTCGTTGGTATGCAGGCGCGGGTTGTTGTTTCCCATATGGTTGATTTTCAGGTGCTGGATCGGTTCGATGATGTCCGGGGAGATCAGCGCGACTTTTTTGGGGATATTCCCCAGGGCTTTCAGCGCGTTGAGGAGCGCCGCCGACGCCGCGCCCAGCAGGTCGGTGGTCTTGCCGGTGACGATACGCCCGTCGGGCAGCTCGATCGCTACGGCTGGCTCGCCGCCCGTCTGTTCGGAACGGGCCAGCGCCTGCTTGACGACCGGGCGGTCGTCGGTCGTGACCCCAACCTTGCTCATCAGCAGTTCAAGCCTGTCAACCGCTTCCTGCTCGCCAAGCCCTTGCCGCCGTTCGCAAAGAGCCTCATAATACCGGCGGACGACCTCCTGCCTGGCGGCTTCGCTCACGGCGCCGTCGTCGGTGATACAGGGGCTGATCATATTCACGCCCATATCGGTCGGGCTTTTATAGGGAGAGGAGCCTAAGATATGCTTGAACATGTCGAGCAGGACAGGGAAGGTCTCCATATCGCGGTTATAGCTGACGGCTGTTTCATTATAAGCCACCTGATGATACGCGTCAAGCATGACGGAGTCGCCCAGGTCGGCGGTGGCGGCCTCGTAGGCTAAGTTGACAGGATGCTGGAGCGGCAGATTCCAGACGGGGAAGGTTTCATATTTGGCGTATCCCACCTCGTACCCCCGCTTGTTTTCGTGGTAAAGCTGGGACAGGCAGACCGCCATCTTGCCGCTGCCCCCGCCCGGCGCCGTGACCACCACAAGGCGGCGCTCCGTCTCTATGTACTCGTTTTTGCCAAACCCCTCGTCGCTGAGGATAAGGGAGATATTATGGGGATAATTGTCGATCAAAAAATGCCGGTACGTCCTGACCCCCCGCCTGTCGAGCCGCGCGATGAACTGGACGGCGGCCTCCTGCTCCTCATAATGCGTGACGACGACCGAACCGACATACAGCCCGGCGGCGCGGAACGCGTCGATGAGGCGCAAAGCCTCCTGGTCATAGGTTATGCCCAAATCGCCCCGCCGTTTACTCTGCTCGATGTCGCCCGCGTTGATGACCATGACGACCTCGATCTCCGATTTCAGCGTTTGCAGCATATGTACCTTGCTGTTCGGCTCAAACCCCGGCAGGACGCGGCTCGCGTGGGTATCGTCAAACAGCTTCCCGCCGAATTCCAAATAGAGCTTGCCGCCAAACTGCTTCATGCGTTCGGCGATCTTGCCCGATTGCAAAACCAGATATTTGCTTGCGTCAAACCCTGTCTTCTTCATATCGTCCCCCAAAAAGGCGCGGCAGGCAGACCGTTTTCCCCGAAGAGCGGCGCGCCGCAATACGCCCGCCACGCGTAACGGACGGAGCACGGCTCCGTGAGCGCCGCCGCCGAAACCCGCAGTGTATTCTCCGACGCGGCCGCTTCCGCCGCCATAAATACCCCGTCTTCCCCGGCGGCTTCAAACACGCCCAAATGGCCGCCGCGCAACGTCACGGGCTTATCAAACATCACCAACAGTCCGTCCCCCGCCCGCTCGCACCGCAGATAGCGCGGCCCGTCGGCTTCTACATCCATGCCATAAGTTTTCTTCAGCGCTTGCAACGCCAGCCTGTGCCCGACCGGCCGCTTGTTTGCCGGGTGGACATTGTCCAACTCGCCGCAGTCCAGTGTCACAGCCATGCCGCACTGCCTGACAAAGCGCGATACACGCTCCTGCGCCTCGCGCAGCCGCGGCCATTGGTCGCCGCTTGCCCCGTTCGCTATGTTTTCGGAGGTGTCATACATCGGAAGCTGGGTGAGGAAAAACGGCAGGGCGTCGTCTTTGAAATCGTATCGCCATTGGCCAATCAGCAGGCACATCCAGTCGAAATAATCGGCGTGGCGGCTCCAGTCCTCTTCGCCCTGATAGTATATAAAGCCTTTCAGGCCATACGGCGAAACCCGCGAAAGCATGGTCTCATACAATCCGTTCGGGCGGAACGGCGACATGCGGCCTACCGGATAAGGCCACGGCGCCTCGCCGCATTTTGCAGCGACTTCCTTCCATGATACACCCGGGTTCTCCGCTCGCAGTGCGTCGGACGCGTCTTTCCACTCCCGCCATTTGCGGTCGTGCTCGCGGATCTCCGCTTCATATTGACCGTCGGTCTTATCCCCGACCCTCTCGTAAAACTCTTCTACATAGCGCCGCCCGGAGACCAGACGTTCCAAAGCCTCCCGGCTTATCCAAGCCGCCGCCGACGTGCCGCCCCAGTTGCAGCCGATAATGCCGATCGGGACGCCCGTCCGGGCATTGACCTCCTTGGCGAACCAGTATGCTACCGCTGAAACGCCTTTCGCGCTCTCGCCGACGCAGGGCGTCCAGCGGGCGCCATGCTCCATTTCGATGAGCCGCCCGTCGGAATAGGGGCATTTGGGGACGATATAGTGCCGGATATTGGTGTTTCTTGCCGCTTTGATCTCGTCCTCGCCGCCGTCCGCGTCAATCAGCGGCCATTCCATATTGCTCTGACCGCCCGCGAGCCACACATCGCCGAACAGGACGTTTTCATAATCAACTCTGTCATTCCCGCAGGTTACGGTGAGGGAGCACGGATCCCCTGTCCCTTGCGGCGGCAGAGTGACAAGCCATTTGCCGTCCTTAACGGCGGCGGACGCCTCAATACCGCGTATCCGCACGGTCACGGCCGAGCCGTCTGCCCCTGTTCCCCATATAGGGACGGGTTTTTCACGCTGTAAGACCATGCCATCGGAAAAGACTGCCGCCGGACGGAACGGGCCGCTCATACCGCGCCTTCCCCCTTGCCCAAAACGGTCAGGTTATGGTCGATCAGCGTGACGCGCTGCTTGACGCAATCCGCCGAACGCAAGGCGTCGGGTGGGGTAAAAAATACATAGTCCATAAGGCGGTCCAATGTGGTCGAGGCGACATGCAGGCGGGTATCGGACGAGGCGTAATAAATATAGACATTCCCGTCCGCATCGTTGATAGCGCCGTTGGTAAAGACCACGTTGCTCACATCGCCTGTCCGTTCGCCGCCCGCCGGGGCGATCAGGTAACCGCCCGGCTCCGCGACGACGCGCCACGGCTCATGCAAATCGGTGGCAAAGGCGTAAATCACATAGCGCAGCCCGGCGGCGGTGTTGCGCACCCCGTGCGCGATGTGAATCCAGCCGCGGGATGTGCGGATGGGCACGGCGCCCGCACCGTTTTTCTCCTCCGTTATAGTATGGTAATGCCGGGCGCTGGTAATCAGCTCTCTGTCTATCACAGGGCGGGTGATGTCCTCACAGGTGCCGAAACCGATGCCGCCGCCGCTGCCCGTTTCAAGGAAACTGTCCATCGGGCGGGTGAGGAAGGCGTATTTGCCGTCTACAAAGCGGGGGAACAGCGTTACGTTGCGCTGCTGCGGCGATCGGGCGGTGACAAGGTTGGGCAGGCGTTCCCAGTATTTAAGGTCTTTGGTACGGACAATGCCGGCGGCGGCTACTGCCGCCGACAGATTCGGATTCTCCTTATCCTTGCTCTCCGAGCAAAACACGCCATAGATCCAGCCGTCCTGATGCCTGGTCAGCCGCATATCGTAGACATTCACCTCGTCCGGCTCGGTGTCGGGCAGGACGACCGGCCTGTCCCAAAAGCGGAAGCCCTCGGTGGGGCGGCGGCTCTCCGCAATGGCGAAGAAGGACTTGCGGTCGCTTCCCTCGACCCGGGCGCAGAGATAATACATCCCGCCCAGCTTGATCGCGCCCGCGTTGAACACGGCGTTGACGCCCAGCCTCTCCAAAAGGAGCGGGTTGGTTTCCAGTTGCACGTCATATGTCCAAAAAGGCGGGATGTGCCTGGCGGTCAGCACAGGGTACCGCCAACGGGACAGGATGCCGTTGTTATAAGGCGCGGGGACGTTGGGGCGGCGGATCAGGCGCTCGTACCGGCGGCTGATTTTTTGGTATTCGGGATGGATCATCAGGGATACCTCCGTAATATCTCTAGGCACATTCTGCCGTTGTGGTAGGGGCATTTCCATTCCTCCACGACAGGCTTGCGCCACTCGGTATGGCTGCCGTCCGGCATGACCTCGCTTAACCACTCGGAGCCGGGGCGCTTATCGACCATTTTGTCTTCTATGAATGTCAGGATGCCCTCCGCCGCCTGACGGTATCCCTTATTGAGGAACCCGACGACCGCCTCGGCCTGTACCCACCAGATACGCCGCTCATCTTCCCGTCCGCTTTCACATTCGTTGCGCAGTGAGTTCTCGCGGAAGGCTTTGTCATAGACGTTTTCGGCCAGCGCGGAACAGATAACCGTGACGCGATCCTCTCCCAGAAGGGAGGCGCCCCATTCGACCAGCCATGAGGATTCGATGTCATGCCCGTAGGAGGTCAGGTCGATGATGCTGTTCCAATCCTTGTCGAAAAAGACTTCCTGCCGCTTTAGCTTGGGGTTGTAGACCTTGTGCTCGAATGTATCAAGGATGCGGCGCATTTTTTCGGCGACAACAGGGCTTTTCGCGGCGCGGTATAACCCGCTGTACGCCTCAAAGACATGTAGCAGCGTGTTCATCGTCCTGTAAGCCGTTACGCCGTTTTCGGAGAGTTTTTCATTTTCAATGGGGCTGAAGGAGCGGTCGAACGCCTCCAGATACCCGCCCTCGTCAGTACATCGATCCTCGATCAGGGCAAACAGCTCCTCCGCCAGCGTCAGGGCGTTTTTGTCGCCGCTCGCCTCATAATACGCCGAAAGGGCGTAGACGGCGAACGCCTGATTATAAGTGTGCTTGATCGTTTCGGCGGGCTGTCCGTCATATGTGACCGACCAAAACACGCCGCCGTGCTCTTTGTCAAGGCAGTGTTCCAACAAAAACCGGTAGGCGTGAGAGGCGTCGTCCAGCAGGCCGTCCTGCTTGAGCGTCCTTGCCGCTTCGGAGAAGAACCACAGGATACGGCTGTTGAGGATGCAGCCTTTGTCCGCTTTTTTGTTCAGTTTCAGGTCAATATCCATGAATCCGTAGAACCCGCCGTGTTCCCTGTCGCGCAAGCCCTGCCAGAAGGGGATGATGCCGTCCAGCAGGCGGAAAGCCCTCTCTTTTATCGGATGCCCGCTCATATATCGCGCCCCTCACTTGCTTATTCCAATAGTTTCTGTTATTATAGCATAGAGGGGATAATGTGGCAACCGCTTCCCCCGATTATTCTTATTATGACCGGTCACCCCGCTGAGGAGGATGATAAGGATGAAAAGACTTATAAGACTACTCTGTCTGTTACTGGCGCTATGCTGTATGCTGCCGGGTGGTATTGCCCGGGCGGAGGACGAGGACAGCGCGTTTGTCAGCGGGGTCATCCCCGAACAATATACCCTTACATACCCGGAGGAACCCGATACCCCCTTCTTCCAGCCCTTCAGCACATTACCTTCGTCTTACATAAGCCCGTCTGTCTCCGGCGTCCGCAACCAAGCGCAAAACGGCATATGCTGGACATTTGCAGCCACGGCGGCCATTGAGGCGAATATCCGCGCAGCCGCAGGCCCCATTTCTGTAGACCTGTCGGAACTGCATATAGCCCATTCCACAAGCAACAAGTCGGGGAACACACGGGGCTTCAACCGTGCGCCCGACGACGGCGGCCACCGCGGGTACGTTTCGGCCTACCTGATGCGCAGCGGCATTGTGAGCGGCACCGTGGCGGAAATCAGCGACCCGTATACACCCTTCTTGAGCGGCGCGAAAATACAACCCCGGCCTTTACCAAATAACGAAAAGCCTAAAAATTACACCGTTCAAAATACCATGTTCCTCAGCGGCGACAATAAGAGCAGCACCCCCGAGCACCGTACCACACTCAAAAATGCCATCGTACAATATGGCGTGGTAGCCTGTTCCATGTACTGGGAAGAAAGCAGCTATAATGCTGCTACCGGCGCTTACCGTTACAACGGGAGCAGGGGTCAAAACCACGCCGTCACCTTGGTTGGCTGGGACGACAATTATTCGAGCGCAAACTTTCGGTCGGGCCGTCAACCGAAAACCAACGGCGCGTGGCTCGTTAAAAACAGCTGGGGGAACAATTGGGGCATTCGGCCCGCCGGAGCATCCGAAAGAGGGTTTTTCTGGATCTCATACGAAGACACCCAAGCGCCGATCACATCGTGGGTCGTAGACGGCGTGCAGGAGTATGATCCCGACGCGATTATCTATGAGTACGACCCGCATGGCTACACAAGAGGGATGTACAATAGCCAAAAAACTACCATATTCGCTGCCAATGTTTTTACACGCGAGGCCGCCGATGACGGGGATCTTGAGCAAATCAAATTCTTCCTCCCTGACGCGAATACCAGTGTAAACATTTACGTCGTCCCCCACTATACCGGCGAGCTGACCATCGGTGATGACCACAAAATCTCATACGCCGGCACGCTGAACATCAGTGATGACAAAAAAGTTACGGAAATTCCGCAGAGCTATATGTATTCCGGGTGGTATACATATAACCTTAACAAGGAAATACAGATCGGCGAACGGTTTGCAATAATTCTCGAATATACCGTAACGGGCGGGAGCGCGCAGGCCCCTATGCAAGGCGCTGTTTCCGGCTGGAGCAGCATCCCCAATGTGAGTTATACATCCTTCGATGGAAACTCATGGGTTGCTGTGAGCGGCGGGAATGCCAACATCAAGGCCGTCACCAAACCGTCGGTCAACCTGACCAACGGGGACGCGGTCGAGCGGGCGAAAGACCGCCTGACATGGGAGACTATCCGCGGGAGCAACAGAGCCACCGACAATGTGAGGTCAAACCTGAATTTAATCACGGCGGGCGCCAGCGGCACAACCATCTCCTGGAGTTCGAGCAATTCAAACGTTATCGACAACGACGGCAATGTGACCCGCCCGGATAAAGATAAAGACGATGAGGCAGTGAGGTTAACGGCCACAATCAGCAGGAATACCGACGGCAGTCTGGAAGCAAGTGCTACGGTGATATTCGACTTGACCGTCATTAGCATGGGGGCGATACCGGACGGCGTCATTGTCCCTTCTGACTGGGAAGGTGTGTATATCGATCTCGAAAACGAAACCATCGAGCTTGACGGTATCATCGTCGCCGCGTACAGCTTGGACGGGAAGAAGTGGAAAGCCGGGGAGCTGCCCCAAGGCGATAAGTTTAAGAAGCTCTTTAACAAAGAGATAACTCTGCGCATCGCGCAGGGGTATCATAAAAAGTCAAAAACGGCTTCGGGAATCATTACTTTCCCTAAAATCAAGGCCCGCCCCAAAGCGAACTTCGAGAAGCTCAAACCCTTTTATCTGAGCGATGAGTGGGTACTGAAGACGAGGACCGGGGCAGCCCCTAAGGCAACTTATGAATGGGTGCTCACCACCGATAAGAAAACTCCCGCCGACGGCTGGGAAAGGTTTGATGTGAGCGACGGCGGGGAAATATTATCCGGCAAGAAAAAAGAGACTTACCTTTTCCGAACCCCGGCCTCGGCGGAAGACGGCGTCTATACCCCCACGGGCAAGATATTTAAGATAAAGCCGGCCAACTTTAGCAAAGAGCCGAAGTTTAAGGTGACTGTGACGAAAGACGGCAAGCAGATTATCAAAATGAAGAAAGACCATTATGTCCAAATCGGAGACGATCCCGCTCGATTGATCTCGGTCAAAAGGGACTTGGAAGTGACCGCGGGGACGACGGTTTTGATATGGAAAGCCGAAACGGGCAAAAAACCGCGCTCGGAGATTCAGTCGTTGACTGTCGGATAAATGAAGCGGGGCGGGTTGGGATTGAGAGCTCCGTGAGCGGTGTCCGAACAAAGAATTGCGGGGATTAGTACATAAGCAAAAGGGGCGGATCAACCGTCCCTTTGCTGTGCCTATTTCTTATCGCCTTTCTTGCCGCTTGCAAGGGTGCTGTCCCTTTTTCCTGTTTGGTTTTTACTTTGCTTTCCCTGCGGTCTTGGATTTGTCGAGTTGTTGTTTTTCGGCATATCAATCACCTCTGCGGTAGTATGCGCGGAGGGGTTGTGATATAATCAGAAAAGCAGCCCGATATAAGGAGTTGTTCACAATATGGGTGAAATATATCATGCTTTTCCTCCGTTGGTTGGGGAGAAGCCGAAGATTCTGATTCTCGGAACATTCCCCAGTCCGCTGTCGCGGGAAAAGGGCGAATACTACGGCAACCCGCGCAATCAGTTCTGGCGGCTCTTGTTTGGGGTGTTCGACATGGATTTTGCCGAACCTGATTATGAGGCGAAAAAGGCTGTCCTTTTTACAAACAGTATAGCGCTGTGGGATGTAGCCGCTTCGTGCGAGGCTGACGGTGCGCTTGATACTGACCTCAGAAATATTATCTATAACACTGCTCTGCCGGAGTTTATCATGGAGCATGGGATTCGTAAGGTTCTGTTCAATGGTAACAACGCTTATATATTTTACAAGCGCGGGATAGGGGCAGTTGAGCGGAATGTGCTGCCATCCAGCAGTCCGGCAAATGCGAGGATGTGTTTTGAGGAAAAATTACGGCTGTGGCGGGAGGGCTTGCTCTAAGGGGTGCGCTTGTGTTTCATGTGGAAGTATGATAACATGCGACATCAGAATTATGCAAATTAGTGCTGTCAAATGCTATTGGGGGGGAATGAGCTAAATGGCTGCAAAATTAACATGGCTAAAGGAGTACGACAAGGACACTTGGGAGTACCGGGGAGATGACTCATCCGTTCGATTTGTGCTTGGACAGGTAAGCGGTAAAAATCCGCTTGTTTGCTTTGGTATTAACCCAAGTAAAGCGCGCCCGGATTTGCCAGACAGTACACTTATTAGAGTAGAGAAGTATGCGCATATAAACGGATTCGATGGTTGGGTTATGTTAAATATCTACCCTCAGAGAGCAACCAATCCAAACGATTTACATAAGGCAATAGATACTGATATACACAGTAATAATTTAGTTCAAATAGCAAATATTCTGCAACAAGGCAACCTGAGACTTTGGGCAGCATGGGGAGCGAATATAAACAGGCATAGTTACCTAATGAAATGCTTGCGTGAAATTGCTAAAATATCAGCTGTTAATAGCTGCAAATGGGTATCATTAGGTAAAACAAAAGAAGGTCACCCGCTCCACCCGCTGTATAGATATGAAGGTTTCAGGTTGTATGAAACCCCTCTTGCAAATTTTGATATGGATAAATATTTACTTTAGTTTTCGCAAGAGAATGATGTTGTGAGAAACGCCCTATATAGCGATGGATGGACTTGCGGAACGGCAGGAGATCGGTGTATAATAGTTGCGGAGGAAATGACTATGCTCAACTTGAACGAACTCGGCAAATACCGCGAGAACAACCGTATAGAAGCCAAGAAAGCGCAGGGAGGCCTCATCAAATGATATATGATTGCCTAATTGTTGACGACGAAATAATGCTATCGGAAAACACCCGCGAATATTTTGAAATGTTCCATATAAAAACCGCATGGGTTGCCGATGAAGAGTCGTGCCTGGAGTTTTTTCGCAATAATGATACGGATTTAATCCTGCTGGATATTAACTTAGGCAATTCATCAGGCTTCGATTTATGCAAACACTTACGGAGAACGACCAGCGTACCTATTTTATTCATCAGCGCGCGGACAAGCGATGATGATATGGTGCTGGCTCTAAACATAGGCGGCGACGACTATATTAAAAAGCCGTATTCGCTTACCGTACTGCTTGCGAAAGTAAAAGCGGTGCTGAAACGCTACAAAAGCCCTGCCGTTGAAGAAGGTTTTTTTGCCGATGGGGATTTCTATATAGATTTTGCGGAAAAAACCGTATCCGTGGACGGCGTTAAGACTGAGTTAAAAGCAATGGAATACAAGCTGCTCTCGTACCTCGTAAATAACAGGAATCGCGTTATCCCCAAAGATGAACTTTTCAGGAACGTGTGGGAGGATGCCATTGTGGAAGACAACACATTGAACGTCCATGTGCGCCGTTTGCGTGAGAAAATTGAGAAGAATCCCAACGAGCCGCAATATATCAAAACGGAACGGGGTGTGGGTTATATTTTTGAGGCGAGGCTATGAAAAGAATCGTTGCCTTGATTGTTGCCGTTGCTATTGCAAGCACAATCATTATTTCACTGTCCTTTCGGGGTGATATATGGCCGCCCGATTCAATACTCATAAATAACGCCGCGCGATCGGCTATGAAGAGCGGCTCTGTGGAGAACGCAGTCAATATTTTAGTAGACGAACTGACAAAGGCCGCAGAGGATATGGATGCGGCAAGGCGCGGCAGGGATAACGCTTTGCGGGTTTCATTGTACATTACTATTTTCGCATTTGCTTTTGCCGGAATATTGTTATGCCTATATTGTGAACGCAATTTCTTTTCGCCGTTTCGCAAACTGCAACATTTCGCCCACCGCATAGCGGCCGGGAATCTGGACATACCTCTGGAAATGGACGAACATCATCTGTTTGGCGCGTTCACGGAATGTTTTGACATCATGCGGGATGAGCTGCGGACAGCAAGGGAAAATGAATATAAAGCCAATCACAGCAAAAAGGAACTTGTGGCTTCACTCAGTCATGATATAAAAACCCCGGTTGCCTCCATCATGTCGGCAATGGAACTTATGCTTGTCAAAGCCAAAGACGATAAAGAGAGGAAAACGATTGAATCCGTCAACGCGAAATTGGAACAGATAAACACGCTTGTCACCAATATGTTCCACGCGACCCTTGAAGAGTTGCAAGCCTTGGAAGTGTCGCGGCGTGAGATTCAAAGCGCGGAAATCCCCGCGCTTATCCAAAACGCGGATTATGAGGAAAGGGTGTTGTCATTTACGCTGCCGGACTGCATACTATTGGCCGACCCTCTGCGGTTACAGCAGGTGTTTGACAATATCATCCACAACTCCTATAAATACGCCCTCACCGAACTTTCCATTCAATCCCGTATTGACGGAGATTCCCTGATTATAGATGTGCTGGATTTTGGCCTCGGTGTACCCGAAGAAGAAATACCGTTGCTATTCAATAAATTCTACCGCGGAACGAACAGCCTAAAATCCGACGGCTACGGCTTGGGCTTGTATATCTCTAAGTATTTTATGGAGCAAATGTCAGGCAGTCTTCGCTGCGCGAACCGTGTCAATGGCTTTACCGTCACGCTGACGCTCAAATTGGCGGGTTCCGATGAGACCAAAATATTTAAGGTGAATTAAGGAAGATTTAAGGTTGAGTTAAAGTCAGTTAAGGTTGCGGCGATGTAAAATGAGATTGCGCCTTACGAGGCAAGGCAATCTCATTTTCAATTTATGGGGGGAGCAATATCATGCAAAACGCGATACTGAAAACAAACAAACTTTGCAAGACCTTTTCAAGCGGGGGCTTGCAGCAGCACGTTTTGAAAAACCTTGACCTTGAACGCTATGAAGGCGACTTTACCGTTATCATGGGGCCTTCCGGGGCGGGTAAATCCACGCTGCTGTACGCGCTGTCCGGCATGGATAAACCAACCGTCGGAGCGATCAGCTTTTCGGGACGGGAAATTGGCAATCTGTCCAACGACAAACTGGCGGTATTCCGGCGCGACAACTGCGGATTCGTGTTTCAACAGATGTATCTGCTTGACAACATGAGCGTTTTAGATAACATACTGGCTTGCGGCTTGCTGGTCAGCAAGAACAAGAAAGCCGTTGCCGAAAAAGCAAAGGAGCTTTTAGTGCGTTTGAATCTCAATGAAACGACATGGCGCAAGTTCCCTGCTCAAGTCTCCGGCGGCGAAGCCCAACGCGCCGGGATCGCCCGCGCCCTGATCAACAACCCTAAAATCGTCTTTGCAGATGAGCCGACCGGGGCGCTCAACTCCGCAAATGGAGAAGCCGTGCTCGACGCGCTGACCGAGGCCAACAGACAGGGGCAGAGCGTCGTCATGGTCACACATGATATGAAGTCGGCGCGGCGCGGCAACCGTATCCTATACTTACAGGACGGCGTGATACGCGGGGAGTGTCAGCTTGGTAAATACGCAAGCGGCGATAACGCGCGGCACGATAAACTGAGCGCGTTCCTATCGGAAATGGGATGGTGATGTCAGTTAACAGTGAACAATTAACAGTTAACAGTTAACAGTTAGAAGAAAGCGGAGGTTTTCATTTTGAATAAGATTTTTATGCTTGCGCTCGCTCCTATCCGCAAAAATAAAGGGCAGACAGCCGGCCTGTTTGCGTTCGCGTCGATTACGGTGATGCTTCTTAGCATTGGGATTACGCTCTTTTTCGGTATTGACAGGTTCTTTGATGAACGCGCCGAAGCCAATTACGCGCCGCACTTTGCAGCCCTCTATTACTCCGGCGCGGATGCTATCGGGCAGGGGCAAAAATTCATGGAACACGATGCGCGGGTGGTTGAAATCGAAAAAACATACGCGGTCGGCGGACTTGGTGAATATCTTGCAAACGGTGTGAAGGCCATGAACGGAATTATGGTATCCCGCGTTGACGGAACGCAAAAAATGGACGCACCGTCTTTTATCGGGGAATATCTGCCCTTGACGGGCGATCGGGTCTATATCCCTTATTATACATACCTTGACGGCGGGTTTAGCATGGGCGACGAGTTTACACTGTTTATATCAGGAACAGAACTTGTCTTTACCATCGCGGGTACTACGGAAGATATAACTTTCGGAACGCAATTGGGTCCGTTTCTCCGCTTCTATATATCTGACGAGCGGTTCGATAAAATAGAAAACGAGTTTCTCAACAACCGCTTAACGGTTTTGACCGCGCGGCTGGAAAATGCTGACGATACGGTGTTTTTCCAAACGGATTACTATAAAGAGGTTTCAACCGACGGATTGCTTTCCTCGTTTGGCTATGATGCAGCGAAAATGGTGCGCACAATGCTTCCGGCCATTATTTCGGTTGTTATTACGGCTTTCGCTTTGATACTGCTGGGCGTCAGCCTGATTGTCATACGTTTCCGTATTGTTAACAGCATCGAAGAAAGTATGGCCAATATCGGGACGCAAAAAGCGATTGGGTACAGGAATATACAGATTATCTCCGCATTGGTTACACAATACGGGCTTGTGGCGTTGATCGGCGGGCTCATCGGCGTTATACTGGCAGGGGTTGTGCTTCCCTTGATAGCGAAAGTATTAGAGCCGTCGCTCGCGCTGGTTTGGAGTCCGGGATTTGAGCTTTATACGGCGGTTATATCAATACTGCTTGTTCTGCTGACCGTAACGCTTATCGCTTATATGACATCGCGCAAAATCAATACACTCCACCCGCTTGTCGCTTTGCGCGGGGGAATGGCCGTCCACAGCTTCAGGAAAAACTCTTTTCCCTTAAGCAAATCCCGCGGCCCGCTTTCTCTTTTACTTTCACTTAAGCAGATCGCTCAAAGTAAGAAGCAAACGATTACCATCGGTTTAATCGTGGCGGCGGTGACAATGGCGGCGGTAGCGGGTATCGCCATCAATTACAGCATGAACGACGGCCGGGATGCCTTTGCCCGCACGGGGTTTGGGGAACTCGGCGCCACCGACGCGATTGCCGGGTTACTAAACGGCGACGACGGAGAGGCGTTTCAAAAAAGGATTGCGGAATACCCGGAAGTGCGCAAGGTGCTAAGGTATGAATCGACAGGGGAAAGGATTCTAGTTGATGAAATAAACACTTACCTAATCGTAACGGAAGATTGTTCGTTGCTGGAGGGCGCATTGTTAGTCTCCGGGTTTTATCCCCGCCACGAAAACGAAATCGCGCTTGGGCCCGGAGCAATAAGAGCGACAGGCAAAAAAGCCGGTGATAAAGTGACAATACAAAACAGCGGAATAGAAAAGGAATACATCATTACCGGGATTATCCAGATGATAGAAAATGCTGGTTTGATCGGACTCATGACCGCCGATGGGGCGCGCGAGGTTATGCCTGAGTTCATGTTCACTATATTTAATATATACCTGAATGAGGGGGTTGATGTTGAATCGTTTATCGAACGCGTTCAAGCGGCGGAAGGCGGCATTCTCGACACGATCATCAATACGTATGATCAAGTTGGCGTTGTATTTGACGGTATGGGCGGTATGTTCGCGGCGGCCGCCTACGGCATCCTTGCGGTTACGGTGTTTGTGATTGTGCTGACGCTGTATATGGTCATCAAGACAACCATTCTGCGCAGGCGGCGCGAACTGGGAATACAGAAAGCGGTCGGCTTTACGACATGGCAGCTTATGAACCAAATCGCGTTGAACATGACGCCTGCTATTCTATTGGGCGTAGCGGCAGGCGCGGCCGCGGGATACTTCGGGTTCAATCCGCTAATGTCGGCATTAACAAGCGGCGTGGGGATTGCGAGACTCAATCTGCCCGTACCTCTCGACCAGATCATCGTGGTTTGCGCCGCGCTGGTTGTTCTGGCCTACGCCGTGTCGATGCTGATTGCGTGGCGGATACGTAAAATCTCGGCGTATGCGCTAGTCAGTGAGTAAAAGGTGAAATTGTGTAAGTTCGATGGGCAAGCTGTACACTTGCCCGTCGCGCTCTGCTTTCCACGCCTTGATCGGCAGGCCAGGTTTCAAAATGATCACCCCACACAAATAATACCACCTTATCTTATTAACGCTTGACAAATCGCCTAAAGCGCGTTTTATGGGGAAATCACCCGTAGCCGGAATACACTTCCTAAAATCTTCCGGGGGAACATTTTGCATACTTAAGCAAATCCTTGCGCAATCTATAGATGAAATCCAACTCGACGTCTAGCATGTCCAGGCTTACGCCAGGACTGCGCTCGACGTTAAATAGGAGGGAATCCATTGAAAGCGACAGGAATAGTCAGACGGATTGATGACCTCGGCCGCGTGGTCATCCCTAAGGAGATCCGGCGCACCATGCGTATCCGCGAGGGCGACCCTTTGGAGATCTACACCGACAAAGACGGCGAGGTAATATTCAAAAAATACAGCCCTATGGGGGAGTTGTCGGCGTTCGCGGCGCAGCTCTGCGACACGCTGGGTAAAACCACCGGGGCGATGGTCTGCATCTGCGACCGCGACGCGGTGATTGCGGTGAGCGGACTGCCGCAGCGCGATTTAATGGAAAAGCGCATCGGCGAAGAACTGGAGAAAATCATGGAAAGCCGCCAGGTCTATCAGCATAAACAGGGCGGGACGAAAATCCCCGTTTCCGACGGGCAGGAAAAATACCACGCGGGGATCGCTGCGCCGATCGTCGCGGAAGGCGATATTTCCGGCGCCGTTGTATTTCTGTTGGCAGAAAACGGCGCGCCGTTTTCTGATACGGAATATAAACTGGCGCAAACCGTCGCGGGATTTCTGGGCAAGCAGATGGAAAGTTGAGACGCCCCATAGGTTCGCGGGGAGTGGAATCTATTTTCACTCCCGTCCGCGGACCGCGCATGGGGCGCGGCATAACGCAGAACCCCCCCTGTTTTCTGGCAGGGAAACAAAAATTCACTAAAAATTTTGCTAAAGCATTGTCTTTATCTTTCGATATACCAATCAGCGAGATTATCGCAATTATCGAAGGAGGCGAACGGATGGAACATGTAAGCGCCCTATCCGTCCATACAGCGGCCCCTCACGGAAGAGCGGGTCCGGGGATATGGGAGCAGAATTCGGATGGAGGATTTATTGATTTTATCTCGGCCTTAATGAGCCGCAGCGAACCCCCCGCCGCCCGCGCCGGCCCGGACATAAGCGCGGAGCCGCCCCCCGTGATGTGGACAGCGTCTCGTATTGAGACTTCCGCAACAGCCGAAAAGGCGGTACCCATAGACAAGGATGTCGAAAGCGTCGTATCCCCTCAGCGTGTTGACAGTCAGGATGACTTGATACGGCTGATAGCCCTTTTACTGGGCGAGGAGGAAAACGACGGTTTTTTATTTGCATTTAAGCTCTATATTCAAGAACAGCCGGCCCTTTTGATGATTCTTGAGGATTTCCCTGTAAACGCCGGCGATGAGGAAAAACTATCCAACTTGCTTGACCTCTTGCTGAGGATTGCGCGGGAAATACCCCAAGATGAAGACCTCCCATTGGAACTGGCGCCGCTGGCAAACCTGTTTATAATGTTTGCGCCGCCACCGGTGCCGCCGCTCCAAACAGATGGGAGCGAGACCCCGCTCCAAGCCGAGACGGCAGAACCCGCCCCGGCAGGACAGGAATCCGTCGGAGAGAATGTAACGCAAACAGTGGGGCCGCGAGCGGGGATGCAAGCGGAAACGGTGCAAGGAGAAGCCGGAGTCCTTATCAGGGATTTGCCGGATACCGTCCGGGTGACTGGACTCAAGATCGCGTCTCCCCGCCGCGCGACATACGCAAACCCGTTTTCAGTCATACAGGCTGTGACACTGAACCAAACCCTTGAGACAGCCGGGCAAGCCGAACCGATTGAAGCCGCGCCAATGCCGGAAGAGCCTTTTGCTCAAGCGACAGATGAACCGGTGATCTGGGATTTGACGGAACCAATCGAAACCCCTGATAGCTCCGGGAAGCCGGAATATGGCACGGAGGGGAAGCCTGAAGCGGTATCTACCTTACAGGAAATAGCCCCGCAAGCGGCGGCCCCGCAGCCAACAATTCCGATTGCCGAAACGGCACAGCCGTCCCAAACAGCGGAAACCGCTCCGGCACGGCAGATACTGGCAGAGCGGATCATAGACCAGATTGCCGCGCAGGCCGCGAAAACGCAAGATGTATCCGTATTGCAGATGGAGCTGAACCCGAAGTTCTTAGGCAAGATACAGCTTGTCATCGAAGCCACCGCGGAGGGAATGACGGCCAAGCTCAGAAGCGATAACGGCTCGGTGCGGTCACTGCTCAACGAGAACCTTGCGGAGTTGAGGAACTCCCTGAGGGACGCCGGGATCAACATGAAAGACTTAGAGATTACCGAACCGCGCATCAGCACCTATCTCTCAGACAGACGATCCCAGCAGGGCGGCGCGGAAACTGCCGAGCAGATGAACGGCAAAAAAGGAAAAATCCCCGCCATAGCAGCCACGGAAGAAACCGGAAGGCCCGAACCGCCGGCGGCGTATACCATAGGACGCGTGTCTGGTTATACGGACGATTCTCAATTCGATTACAGAGCTTGATGCTGAGGTGAACCAAATGGATGCAGTGAATTCAATCCCCATTACCCAGGAGTACGCCCTTCCGAAGATAACGCCCAACCACAACAAGGTGCTTGGCAAAGATGAGTTTTTGGCCATCCTGATCGCGCAGCTGCAAAATCAGGACCCGACAGCCCCCATCGAAAACGTGGACATGATCAGCCAGATGACACAGTTTGCGACGATGGAAAGCGTCAATGCCATGACCGTCATGACCATGCAGAGCCAAGCGTATTCATTGATCGGCAAGGGCATTGTCGGCGTAATCCGCAACCTGGATACCGGCGAAGCGCGTGAAGTGATTGGGACGGTAGACGGCGCGGGCATCGACGCCGGGAAGCCCTATGTCCTTCTCGGGCAGTCGAGGGTTTATGTGGAGGACATCCTTCAGGTGTTCGACAACAACATCATCTCGGGCAACGCCGAAAGCATCATGGCCGCGACTTCTATGGTCGGAAAATATGTCCGCGCCAACATCGGCACTTCGACCGACCCCCTCTACACCGAGGGCAAGGTTGACCGCTGGATGCTGGAAGAGGGTGTGGTGTTCCTGACGGTTGGCGGGCAGAATGTCTCCCTGCATCAGGTCATCGCCGTGGCGGACACCTTTGACGCGCTGGGCGCGCGGCCGCTGCCGCCGGTACCCCCGGAAGCGGCAAACCCTGACTCGGGCGCAAACGATTACAGTTCATGGTAGCCCTTCGCAGGCCGTAAAAATACAATTACTGGAGGAAATCATACATGATACGTTCCATGTACGCAGGCGTCACCGGTCTCCGCAACCACCAGCTGAAAATGGACGTTTTGAGCAACAACATCTCAAACGTCAATACATACGGGTATAAAACCGCCCGTGCCACCTTCTCCGATATGTTCAGCCAAAACCTGTCCAGCGCGACCGCGGCCAACGCGGCGGGCACCCTCGGCGGCATCAACGCGCGCCAGGTCGGCCTCGGCTCCATGTCCTCCACCATCGACGTGGTGCATTCCGTCGGCGCGTTCCAAGGCACTGACCGCACCCTGGATCTGATGATTATGGACGAAGGCTTCTTTACCGTCTCGGACGGCGCGGATCTGTACTACACCCGCGCGGGCAACCTCTACCTTGACAGCTTCGGCTACCTCGTCGTAGCCGGCGGCCAATATATACAAGGCATCATGCTGATAGACGCCGAGCCGTTCGCAAACGAGGACCTTATGGAAGCCAGCGTTATTGAGAGGATCGGGGGGGACGAGGACATCAAATGGGAACAGATGGACACCTATGATGAGATGATGGAAACATACAGGACAGAATCGACAGGGCTTCCCATCTATGGCGCGCGCGACCCTGAATCCGGCGAGTATCTTGATTCCTTCATCCCCGACAGCGTCGGACGGATCGTTATCCCCACCTACTACAGGCAGATTTCCATCGACGAGTCGGGCGTTGTCAAGGGCCTGAACGAGCAGGGCGAGGCTGTTGAGATCGCGGTTTTGATGACGGCCACCTTCATGAATACCGGCGGTTTGGAGAAACTCGGCGACAACCTGTACAGGGAATCCTCCAACTCCGGGACGCCCGGCTACTCTTTCCCCGGCGTAGGGCCCAGCGGCTCGCTGAAAGCGGGCGGCCTTGAGATGAGCAACGTGGACCTCGCGGCGGAGTTCACCACCATGATTGTCACCCAGCGCGGCTATCAGGCCAACTCCCGTATTATCACCGTTTCCGATACATTGCTGGAAGAGCTTATCAATTTGAAGCGCTAATCATTGGATTTCCAGCCCGGGCGCTCCCCGCCTAAGCCGAGCGAATGCTAGGCCGCGGCGGGGTTTGTCCGCCATTTAGGTTTTTTGAAAAAAAGGTTGCTCTTTTGGTCAGGAGTGTGCTATAATACATAGCATGGTTATCTGCGAAGTACGTATAGGGAGGGGCACCCCCGATGGTACTGGTAACGAGACTTAACAGTAAAGAATTTTACGTCAATCCCGATTTGATAGTGTTTATCGAGGAGACGCCCGACACTGTCATTACGCTTTCGGACGGGCGGAAGCTGGTTGTTTTAGAAGACGCGCGCCTTGTGATAGAGCGCATCGTCGAATATCGTACAAGCGTCTTTGTCAAGCTGCCTGTACTAGTAGAGAACGGCCAAGAGGGGAGCGTATAGAGCTTTATGGAGATTACAACCCTGCTGGGAATGATCCTGTGTTTTGTGTTTTTGGTGATAAGCATGTACTGGGGCGGCGGCGACGTCTTCATGTATCTGGACGTACCGTCTGCTTTCATCGTCATTTTAGGCTCCATAGCCGCTGTCTTCGCGTCCTATTCCCTCAGCGACTTTTTCCGCTTCCCCCAAATCATAGGCAACGCCTTCAAACACAGCTCCTACGACTCTGTGGGCGGCATCAACACCATCGTGTCCTTAGCCAACATCGCCCGTAAAGAGGGGATGCTGGCGCTGGAGGAGAGGGTCGGCGAGCTAAACGACGATTATCTCAAAAAAGGCATCATGCTGGTCGTTGACGGCACCGACCCGGAGCTGGTCAAAAATATTATGGAAGCCGAACTAGGCTCGATCGAAAGCCGTCACCAAAAGGGGGTAGGCATGGTCGAGCTGCTCGGCGCTGTGGCTCCGGCGTTCGGCATGATGGGCACGGTCATCGGGCTGGTTATCATGATGGGCCGGATGGAAGACCCCACGGCGCTGGGCGCCGGTATGGCGACAGCCTTGATTACGACATTCTACGGCAGTATGATAGCCAATATCATCTCCATCCCGATCGCGACCAAACTCAAACGGTTCTCCGCCGACGAAATCATGTATAAAGAGATTCTGCTTGAAGGGCTGCTGTCCATACAAGCGGGCGAAAACCCGCGCATAATCGAAGAAAAACTCTATTCGTTCCTGCCGCGCTCGGCCAAGGAAGCGCCGAAACCGCAGGATGCTATAGAGGAATAAGCGGCAGCTATTGCGTTTTGCCGGGTAAAACGGTATAATGTATATTCAATGGCAAGGGAGGGTGAACGATGGCCAGATCAAAAAAGAAGCAGCCGGAAAAACAGGAAGAACACTGGATGGCAACTTTCAGCGACATGGTCACGCTGCTGCTCTGCTTCTTCGTATTGCTCTTCATGATGTCTACGCTGGATGTTGATAAATACAAAGCGCTGATGATGAACCTCAGAGGCTCGCCCGATATATTCGAAACGATAGACTCCAGATATAAGATAGGGGACACCGGCCTCCAAACGGCTCCCGAGGTTCCCGCCGAATGGATGACAGACCCATCGGACTGGTGGGCTATGATTGGACAGGAAATTCTCGATAAGGTCAGCGAGTTTAACGAAAACCAAGGCCAAGCCGGCAGTGAGAGGCCGGGAGCGGATCCGCTGATAACCATTACCGTCGAGATAACCGACGCGCAGATTATCATCCGATGCCAAGGGGAGATTCTTTTCGCCACCCTGAGCGATGTGCTCCAGCCGGAAGGTTACGGTATTATCGACTATATCATGAGTGACTTGGTCATGCCAAGGGTCATAAACCGAGAGATCAGCGAACTCAATATCTTAGGGCACGCCGATATTCGCCAAATCCCCGCCGGAAGAAGCAAGTTTACTGATAACTGGGAGCTGTCTACCGCGCGCGCCTTGGAAGCATGGAAATATGTAAGGAATAACTATGATATACCGCCCAGCATGGGCGGGGCTATGGGGTACGGCTCGGAACGCCCCATCCACGGCAACTTCGGCACCACCGAAGATGAATGGAGACAAAACCGCCGTGTGGAATTCGTCATGGTACGCAATTTCTACATGGATGAACAGGCCGGCACGACATACGAAAAGCCGGCATAAACCAAAATCCTGAAAGGAATGGATGACATGCGAAAGAAAACCGTAATGCTGGCGCTGACCGCGGTTCTCCTGCTGGGCTTGCTTGCGGGCTGCAACAATGCTCCGCCGGTGGAACCGTATCCGGGAGCGTTCGATACCCCGTATTCGCTTGGAGACATGTTCACGATCAATGTAACCAACGATATAGACACAAGGGATAAATATGTTGTCTGCACGGTGACGCTTGAGCTCTCAGACGCGACGCTCGCCGAAACCTTTAAGGCGCGCAACCACCGCCTCAGGGACATCGTGATCGCCTCCATCAGCGACAAACCGATGAGCCAGCTCTCGGAGGAGGGCCGGAGGGAATCGCTTAAAGCTGAGATACTGGAAAAAATCAACACGGAGTTTAATACCACCGGCGTCTCCCGGGTTTTCTTCAGCGAATTTTTCTTCCACACCTAACCGTCCTGAATGACCGCGATTGTTATTTCAAAGGAAGTGAGAGACTTTGGCCGGTGTTTTGTCACAGGAGGAGATTGATGCCCTGTTAAACGCTATCGAATCCGACGGTATAGAGGCGGCGCCCTTGGAAGCCGCCTTGATGAATCAGATTCGGGATTACGACTTCAGAACGGCTAACCGGTTTAACAAAGAACACATCCGCACCTTAAAAGTTATCTATGACACCTTCGCCCGGCTCTTTTCGTCCTACCTTTCAGGGACTTTGCGCGCCATGTGCACGGCGGAGGTCGTATCGGTCGAGGAGACGAAGTACGCGGAGTTCGTCAACGCCCTGCCAAGCCCGCTGATTCTGGCTGTTGTGCGTATGCCCCCGATGGTCGGTTCCATCTTGTTAGAGCTGTCCCCCGACCTCTCCTATGCCATCATCTCCCGCCTCCTTGGCGGGACGCCCGATAAAGAAAGCGTATCACGCGGTTTTACCGAGATTGAGCTGGTTCTGCTTGAGCGTATCATGCGCCAGTTTCTGCCGCTGTTCGGGGAATCCTGGGAAAAGGTTGTGGCCATCACCACCACGCTTGACCGGCTCGAAACAAGCCCGCAGTTCGCTCAAATCGTCGCTATGAACGAAACGGTGGCCATCATCTCTATCAGCGTCAAGCTCGACAACGCCGAAGGCACTTTCAGCATCTGCCTCCCGCATTTGGCGCTGGAGCCGATCAACCAACAGCTTTCCACAAAGTTTTTATATCAAACCGACGTACACCGGGACATTGAATCGGCATATGAAGATATCCAAAAACGAATCCAAATGACACCGCTTGATGTGTCGGCATCGTTTAACGAGACCTTCGCTCCGGTGCGTGATATCCTCAACCTTCAGAGGGGGGATGTGATCAGCCTAGATCACCACATTACGCAGCCGGTTACCGTCCGTGTAGGCCATCTGCCCAAATTCAAAGCCGACATCGGGGTAAAAGACAACCGGTATGCCGCAAAGATTGTCGAAATCATCCAAAAGGAGGACGCAAGCGATGAGTAACGGCCTCTCACAAGAAGAAATCAACGCCCTACTTCAGGGGGCGGTTGATTCTGATGATGGCGCCGGAGAAGTATCCTTGCCCACGGATGACGCTCAATCGGCGGAGACGGACGACCTTGACGGGCTGATCAGCCAGCTTAACGCGGAGGCCGAAGCCGCCGGCGCGGATGAACCGCAGGATTTTTCCGGGATGCTGTCCAGCGTGGAGATCGACGCGCTGGGGGAGATTGGAAATATCAGCATGGGAACGGCCGCCACGACGCTCTTTTCTCTGCTCAACCACAAGGTGGAGATCACGACGCCGCGCGTCACGGTAACGACCCTGTCGGAAATGGCGCGCCAGTACCCGATGCCGTTTGTGTCGGTAGAGGTGAAATACACCGTAGGGCTTGAGGGCATAAACTGCCTGTTTTTGCATGAAAACGACGTAAAAATCATTACCGACCTGATGATGGGCGGCGACGGGACCAATACGGCGGACGAGCTGAATGAAATGCACCTGTCGTGCATCAGCGAGTGCATGAACCAGATGGTCGGCTCTTCCAGCACATCCCTGTCTCAAATGTTTTCTTTCCCCATTGACATTTCCCCGCCCACGGCCACGCTGGTGAAGCTGGGCGGCGGACTGGAATTTCCTTTCAATGAGGCGACCAGGCCGGTGGTGCGAACCAGCTTCAACATGGTGGTGGAAGGGTTGATAGATTCTGAGATCATGCAGGTCATGCCAATCGATTTCGCCAAAGATATGGTTGACAAGATGATGGGCATGGGAACCGGCTCCGCGCCCGAACCGGCTCCGGCTCCGCAACCGGCCGCGGCCGCCCCGCAAGCCCCGCCTCCGCCGCAACAACAGCCGGCCGGCCATACATCCCCGCCGCCGCAAGCTCCCCCGGAGGCAGCAGCCCAGCAGCAGTACCCACCGCAGGGCGCTCCCCCTCCATACGGCTACCCTCTGCAAACACCCCCGCCCGGGTACCCATACCCCCCCCCGCAAGGATATGGTTACCCTCCGCCATATCAGCCCCAGTACGCGCCGCCGCCGCAGCAACCGCCGGTGGACGTCCGTCCCGCCAACTTCGCGTCTTTCGGCGACCCGGGAATCGCGGCGGGTCTGGGAGAGAACATGGATCTGCTGCTTGATGTGCCGCTCTCCGTTTCGGTAGAGATCGGTAAAAGCAAGAAGTATATCAAGGACATCTTAGATTTCAACACCGGCACCATTGTTGTACTGGATAAAATGGCCGGGGAGCTGGTTGACGTCGTTGTCAACGGGAAGCTGATTGCGCAGGGCGAGGTCGTGATTATCGACGAAAACTACGGATGCCGTATCACAGACATCGTAAGTCCCTCGAAGCGCATCAATCCGTCGAAATAAACGCGAATACCCCAATAACCGTGGAGGTGAACCGACTTATGGGAGGCAAAATACTCATAGTGGACGACGCCGCCTTTATGCGCATGATGATTAAGGACGTATTGACCAAAAACGGGTTCGAGGTCATCGGCGAGGCGGAAAACGGCAAAATCGCCATTGAGCGCTATAAGGAGCTTAACCCCGATCTGGTCATCATGGACATCACAATGCCGGAAATGAACGGGATTGACGCCCTTAAGGGAATTAAGGCGGCCAATAGCGCCGCCAAGGTTGTGATGTGTTCCGCAATGGGACAGCAGGCGATGGTCATCGAGGCCATACAGTCGGGCGCGAAGGACTTTATCGTAAAGCCCTTCCAAGCCGACCGTGTCTGCGAGGCCGTGCGAAAGGTGCTGGGGTGAGTGCCGAATAACGCCTATCTCGCAATGGGGCTCGGGGAAGCATTAGGTTTGGCTTTTGCCATTCTTATTTTTGTCGCGGTAATGGGCGGATTTGTGTACCTATCAAAGCGGATGTCCGGGGGCAAGGTTTTTTCCGGCAGGCGCATCAAGGTCATAGACCGGATGATGCTCTCACGGGATTCCTATGTCATGCTGGTGCAAATCGGGATGCGCCTGCTGGCCATCGGTGTGGGCAAAGGCGCGCCTACTATACTTTGCGAGCTGTCACCCTCGGATTTCCCGGAGTATGCCAAGAAAACCGATGAATCCCCAAAGGACACGGGTTTTTGGAATCTTTTTAAGCGCAACATGAAAGCCAGTTTGACCAAAGGAGGCGCCGCTCCAACCGAAGACAACGCCTCTTTTGCGGCGGTTTTACAACAAATGGCGGAGAAGGACCCGGTTCCCGGCGCGGAGAACGCCAGGGACGCGGGTTACCCTCATTTGTGGGAGGAAGAGCGCCGTCCCGCGCCGCCGAGGTTCAGAAGGCCGAATTATCAGGCCAGCATAGAAAACATGACGCGGCTGAGCGAACCGGATACACTCGACCGCCGTTCGCGCTTCTATGGGGACACAAGCGTCAGGCCAGGCCCGCGCCCCGCCGCGGGGCCGCCCCCGCAGGCCGCGTATACGGCGCCTCCGCCGCCGGCTGCGCCCGCGCTTCCTTCAAACCCATACGACGACGGGACAGGCGAAGAGGATCGTTCGGAGCGGATTGACCAGCTGCTGGATTTAATCGCGCAGAGGCAATCAAGGATGGATGACAGAAACGATACGGGAGACATGGGATGATTCTTTCTGTACTGGCGCCGGGACTGGATACGGAAGCGGCCACATTTCCGCTGAACTTTTTGGAAACACTGTTCGGCGAGGGCGTGGAGGGCGCCACCACGACCATTGAGATCCTGCTGCTGCTTACCGTCCTTACCCTTGTGCCGTCGATTTTGATTCTGATGACCTCGTTTACCCGCATCGTCATCATTCTCTCGTTTACCCGCAACGCAATGGGCACGCAGCAGATGCCGCCCAATCAGGTCATCATCGGCTTGGCCCTGTTCCTTACCTATTTCACCATGTACTCAACGCTCAGCCGTATCTATGATGAGGCGTGGGCCCCTTATCAGGCCGAGCAGATCAGCTTGGAAGAGGCGTACGTCAATGCCCTTGATCCGATACGGACGTTCATGTTTACAGAGATAGAGCGGCATGACCACTTGGATGATTTGGGCACCTTTATGAGTCTGGCGGGGCTGGAGCGGCCGGAGTCGTCGCTGGATGAAATTCCCACCTATGTGCTGATTCCGGCTTTTATCACAAGCGAGCTCAAGGTGGCGCTCCGCATGGGGTTCCTCATCTTCCTCCCGTTTATCGTGATCGACATGATCGTTGCGTCCGCCTTAATGTCGATGGGTATGATGATGCTCCCGCCCGCCATGATTTCCTTGCCGTTTAAGCTGATGCTGTTTGTACTGGTCAACGGATGGGACTGGGTGGTCCGGGGCATTGTAGGGTCATTTGGATAAGGCCGCGCGGGTGCGTAACAAGCGGTACAAAGAGGGAGGGACCGGGCCGCCGTGGATCAGAGCCAAATTTCCGCCGTCATTACCGACGCGGTGCTGACTATCCTCACCGTGGCGGCGCCGATGCTGCTGGTGGGGCTTGTGGCGGGCCTGATCATCTCCATCCTCCAAGCCACCACGCAGATCAACGAGCAGACCATCGTGTTTGTGACAAAGATACTCTCCGTGTTTATCACGCTGATTCTCTTCGGCAGCTGGATGCTTCAGCGCCTTCAGGAGTTTACGATGAGGATATTTGACATGTGGACGGGTTTATGATAATGGTGGGCGAATAGGGTATGTTGATTTCCAACGTTGACTATTTTCTGTCTTGGGTTGTGCATTTTCTGCTCATCGTAACGCGCATGAGCGCGCTCTTCGTGTTTTCGCCGCTGTTCGCCCGGCAGAGCATCCCCGCCATGGCAAAAATTGGGCTTTCGCTGCTGACAGCCGCCATTATCATCAATTTCGCCCCCCCGCCCGAGCTGTATCCGTACAACAGCCTCTTTTCGCTGGCCTTCGCCGTCATCAGCGAGCTCACGGTCGGGCTGGTGATCGGGTTTATCACATTGCTGTTCTTCAACGTGGTGTATACAGCGGCGCATATCATCGATATGCAAATCGGGCTTACGATGGCGCAGGTATTCGACGCCTCGATAGGGGGCCAGGCGGCTGTAACCAGCACCCTGCTCAACACAGTGCTGATTGTGTCGTTTATCCTTTCGGGGGCCTTTACCCAGCTTGTAGTCATGATGGCGAGGACATTTGAGGTCATCCCAGTGGGCGCGGGCATCCTCCGGCCTGAGCTTGCCTACGCGATGGGGGAGGTCTTTATACGGACCTTCACGATGGCCGTACAGGTGGCGATGCCGATGCTGGCGTCGGCCCTGATTCTTGAGGTGGCGCTGGGTGTGATCGTGCGTACGTCGCCGCAAATGAATGTCTTTGTGGTGGGCATACCGCTTAAGATATTCCTAGGGCTGATCGTGCTGGCGCTGATGCTGCCGGTGTTCACCAGCTTCTCCAATACCCTCTTTTCGGAGATGTTTCACATACTTAACGACGTGATAGGGGGGATGGTCCCATGACACCTGACCAAGGCGGAGGCGGCGAAAAGACCGAAAAAGCAACCCCTAAAAAACGGCAGGATGCCCGTAAGAAGGGTCAGGTGCTGAAAAGCGCCGAGGTGAATACGGCGATTCTGACCATCAGCATGTTTATCATCATCTTTGCCGTGGGCAGTTGGATGGTAAAGGGGATGAGCGAGTTTCTGGTGTACTCCTTAGAGCATATGGGCAGGCTGCGCACAGTCCCGGGAAAGGCTGATATTATAGCGGAAGTGACCAAAGCGATTTGGGAGTTTTTGTGGATATTGCTGCCCCTTGTATCCGTAGCGCTTGTCATGGGGATCGTAGCCAATGTGGCGCAGTTCGGGTTTTTGCTTACCGGCGAGACCGTTAAGCCCAAGCTCTCCAAGCTAAATCCCATTCAGGGCTTCAAGCGCATCTTCTCGGTACGCAGCGTCGTGGAAATGCTGAAATCTATCCTCAAGATCACGCTGATGACCGTCATCGCGTATCAGGAGTATATGAAGAATTTTAATTCTTTCCCGATGATGATGAATCTATCTATCGGACAGGCGGCTAATGTGATCGTCGATATGTCGATGGCCATTGCCATCAAAGCGGCCGCGGTGCTGATCATCATCGGATTGGCCGATTATCTTTATCAGTGGTGGGAGTATGAACGCAACTTAAAAATGAGCAGGCATGAAGTCAAACAAGAGTTCAAACAGATGGAGGGCGACCCGCTGATCCGCTCCAAGCGCAAGGAGAAGCAGCGCCAGATGAGCATGATGCGTATGATGCGGGCCATCCCGCAGGCCGATGTGGTCATCACTAACCCCACACACTATGCCGTGGCCATCCGGTATAATGATAAGGAAGCCGACGCTCCCATCGTTGTAGCCAAAGGCAAGGACCACCTTGCGCACAGGATTCGCGCGGTCGCCGAGCAGAACCGTGTGGAGATCGTGGAGAACAAGCCGGTGGCGCAGGCGCTCTATATGGCCTGCGAGGTGGGGCAGCGCATCCCGTTCGACATGTTTGCGGCTGTAGCCGAGATCCTGTCATATGTGTATAAGAAGCGGCACCATACCCCCGCTCCCCGCCCCGCGGCGGGGCTGCGTCAGGTCAGGAGGGCGGCGGGCAGATAAGGGGTATCGATAGAGCAGCACTAGAAAGGCGGTGAGCATTTGGAACTGAAGCGCATATCGGGCAACCTGGTCCTTTCGGTCATCGTCGTGATGGTCGTCCTTATGCTCTTTGTACCGCTGGCTCCCGCATTGGTGGACATCCTCATCACGTTGAATATCGTCGCCGCGATCACCGTCATACTGGTTTCCATCAGCGCGCAGGACGCGCTGGGGTTTTCGACCTTCCCCACCGTATTGCTGATCCTGACTTTGTTCCGCATCGCCATCACTATTTCTACCGCGCGTCTGATCCTTCAGGGGGACAACACTCTGGGTTACCCGGATACGCTTAACAGGGCGGGCAGCATGATCCGCCTGATGGGTGAGTTTGTCGGCGGGAACGACATCGTTGTAGGGACAATCATATTCCTCCTCCTCATCCTCGTACAGCTCCTGGTCGTCACACGCGGCGCGGAGCGGGTCAGCGAAGTCGCCGCCCGTTTTACCCTGGACGCCATGCCCGGAAAGCAGATGGCGATCGACGCCGACCTCAACTCCGGCGTAATCGACGAAGCAGAAGCGCGCAAGCGCCGCACCAACGTGGCGCGGGAAGCGGACTTCTACGGCAGTATGGACGGCGCGTCCAAGTTTGTCAAGGGAGACAATATCCTCGGCATCATCTCCACCGCCATCATTGTCATCGGCGGGCTGATTATAGGCTTCATGAGCGGCATGGAAAACCCCGCACAGGTCTTTGTCATCCTTGCCATCGGCGACGGCCTTTCTTCCCAGATCCCCGCCATGCTGATTTCCGCCGCGACCGGCGTCATCGTCACAAAGGCCGCGACCGACGATTCTTTGGGCATGGATGTGGCGAGGCAGTTTACCCGGGAGCCGTATATCCTCTTTGTAGGCGGCGGCGTGATCCTTTTGCTCAGCTTCCTCCCCGGCGCGCCGAGGATTCAGATGTGGCTGATTGGTATAGGCCTGGTTGTTTTGGGGCTGCTTCAGATACGGGCGCGGAAGAAGCAGGCGGAGGCTGTACCGCCGGGCGAGACGGTGGAAGCGGAAGCGCAGGAAACGCGCAAGATGGAGAATGTCGTTTCCCTGTTGCAGGTAGACCCGATCGAGCTGCTATTTGGCTATGGCATCATCCCGCTGGCGGAACCGTCGCAGGGCGGCGATTTGCTCGACCGCGTCGTGATGATACGCCGCCAGTGCGCGACTGAGATGGGGTTGATTGTACCGGTCATCCGTATGCGCGACGACATCCGCTTCGCCAACAACGAGTATTCAATCAAGATTAAAGGCAACGAGGTGGCGCGCGGGGAAATTGTACTCGACCATTACCTTGCGATGAACCCGGGCACAGTGGATGAGGAGATCATCGGCATCGACACTATAGAGCCGGCGTTCGGCCTTCCGGCCAAGTGGATCTCCTCGCGTGAGCGGGAAAAAGCGGAGCTGTATGGCTATACCATCGTTGACCCGCCCAGCGTCATCGCCACCCACCTGACCGAGATTGTGCGCACCCATGCCCACGAGCTGCTGGGGCGCCAGCAGGTGCAAGCGCTGGTGGATAACCTCAAGCAGGCGCAGCCGTCGCTGGTGGAGGATGTTATCCCCAAGATGTTTACCTTGGGTGAGCTTCAGAAGATTTTGGCAAACCTCCTGCGCGAGGGCGTATCGATCCGTGACATGAGCACCATCGTCGAGACGATGGGCGACTACGGCGGCATCACGCGCGACAGCGACATGCTGACCGAGTATGTGCGGCAGGCGCTGAAGCGCACCATCACGGCCAAGTTCGCGCCGGAGGGTAAGGTGCATGTCATCACTATCGCCCCCGAACTGGAAAATAAGATTTTAGAGAGCATCCGGCAGACCGAGCACGGCTCCTATGTCGCCCTCGACGCCAACGAGATACAGACGGTGTTCGCGTCGGTACGCGGCGCGGTGGAGCGTGTGCAGAGCCTTGGCATCGCGCCGGTGGTACTGTGCTCGCCGGTTGTCCGTTTCCATTTCAAGAGAATGGTCGAAGGGCTGGCGCCCGACCTAGTCGTTTTATCGTATAACGAGCTGATGCAGAATATCGATATTCAGGCGGATGGGATGGTGTCTCTGTGAATATAAAGCGTTACGTGGCCGACACCATGCCGGAAGCTATGGAGCAAATCAAACGCGAGCTGGGGCGCGACGCGCTCATCCTTTCTCAGCGGGCGGTCCCCAAGAAGGGATTAAAGCGGCTGTGGACAAAACCGCAGGTTGAAGTGATCGCCGCCTACGAGGCTCCCCCGGCCGAGCCGCTGTCCGGCCCGCTGCCCAAAATCCTCGCCACGCCGCCGGGGGTGTATAAACGGCCGCCGCGCCCTGCCGCGGAGCCGCCTGCCCGCAGCGCCGAGCTTTCGGTCAAGGCGGAACGCGCGCTGGAGGCTTTGGATAGACTTTCCTCCGGTGCATTCGCCCCACCCACAAGCAAACCGCCGGTCCAGCAGCCCTACCCCCCGCTGACGGCGCCGCAGACAGCGTCGCAGGCTTACGCCAAAGCCGCCCAGCCGTTTCCATCAGCCCCGCCGTCCAAGGAGGACGACGGTTTCCGCCAGCTGGAGATCCCCGAGGCGCGCCCGCATGAGCGCGTTATTCACAAGTATTCCGACGCGCGGGACGGCCAGCTTTCGGCGCTGGAGAACAAAATCGACGAGCTTTCGTCCTCGCTCAACACACTGGCCGGGACGATCCGCCATTCTCACGACGCGCGCTCCTATAGCCCCGACATAGAAGCGCTTTTGCTGAGCCTGCTGGAAAACGAGACGCACGAGGAGTTTGCCCACAAGCTGGCGCGCGAGGTGAGCGAGATCGTTAAAAAGCAGCAGGCCGACCCCAACGAGGTGATGGAGCAGCTGCTGCGCCAGTATATCGGACAGGCCGAACCGATTAAGCTCAAGCGGTTCAAGCGCACCGTCGTGCTGCTGATCGGGCCGACCGGCGTAGGCAAGACGACCACGCTCGCCAAGCTGGCCGCCATCTATTCGATTAACCACCACGCCAAGGTAGGCGTGATTACCACCGACACCTACCGCATCGCGGCCGTCGAGCAGCTCAAGACGTACGCACAGATCCTTGAGATCCCGCTTACCATCGTCTACGCCCCCGAGGAGATTGGCGACGCCTTGCGCGAACACGAGGATAAGGACATCGTGTTTGTGGATACCGCCGGCAAAAGCCCGTCCGACCGGACGCATGAAGATGAAGTCAAAGACCTCATCCGCCACTCCGACTGCGACGAGGTACACCTGGTACTGTCCGCCACCACCAGCTTCACAGGCCTGCTCAATATCCTCAATGCGTATTCATTCCTGAGCGACTTTAAGCTCATCATCACAAAGCTGGACGAAACGCCGACATGGGGTACGCTGCTCAACGCGCGGTTCCTCTCGGACAGGCCCATCTCCTACACCGCCATTGGGCAGAACGTCCCGGACGACATTGAGGTCGCGGATGTGCGGAAGATTGTGGCGAGACTGATGACCCGGGACCCATAATATAGAATGATGTTAGATAGAATGATGGTAGAAGGAAGGGAGGGAAGCCCGATGAGAGACCAAGCCAGCGCGCTGCGCCAAATTGTAGACAACCTGAAGAAGCAGAGAACGCGCGAGCCGGGACAGGGGGCGCGTGTCCTGTGCGTCACCAGCGGCAAAGGCGGCGTCGGAAAAACCAGCATCAGCGTCAACCTGGGCATTTCCCTCGCCAAGAAGGGGCTTCGCGTGCTGCTGGTGGACGCGGACTTTGGCCTTTCCAACATAGATGTCATGCTGGGCGTCTCCCCGCCGTATGATTTATCATATGTTCTGCGCGGACAGAAGCGGATACGCGACGTCCTCGCCGAGGGGCCGGGCGGCGTCATGTTCGTTTCGGGCGGGAGCGGAATGAACGAATTGCTCAATATGTCGGAAATACAGCTTGCGGCCATCATAGATAATCTGTTATTATTAGAGGACACAGCCGATGTCATCATCTTCGATACCGGCGCGGGCGTCAACCCCTTGATCATGCGCATGGTTCGCGCCAGCGCGGAGACGGTCATCGTAACAACGCCGGAACCGACCGCCATCATGGACGCTTACGCGCTGGTCAAGTCGATCACGAAATACTCGCCCGAATGCGAGCTGCGCCTGATCATCAACCGTGCCGAGTCGGTGTCGGAGGCTGAGATGACATTGCAAAAATTCATGAGCGTGGTCAGGCTGTATCAAAAGGTTGAGATAGACCGTCTGGGGTATGTCCTCAACGACCCAGCCGTGTCGCGCGGCGTACGGATCCAGCAGCCCTTTGTGCTGAGTTACCCGCGCAGCGCCGCTACGCGCAACATCGAGGCAATCGCGTGGAACCTGCTCGACCGGAAACCTGAGTCGCCGGAGAACGGTTTGCAGGCGTTTTTGGCAAAAGTATTCAAGAAGAATGATGACATGAGGTAATGTATGGCCGGTATTGAGTTGAAATTGGGGGAACGGCTGGAGATCCTGCGCGAGGAGAAACGAGCCGTATCCGTTATCGAAATGATCACCACCGCGGGGCGGCTGGTCATCAGCGAGCCTATGAGCGGGACCAACCGCCTCCCCGTCAAGAAAGACGACAAGCTCAGTTTATATATCTTCCGCGAGTCCGGGATGCTCACCTGCACCGTCACCGCGGAAAATATCTTCAAAGAACGCGGACTGGTTTTCATCGAGGTGGAGATCCGCTCCAAAATCTCCCGGTATCAGCGACGCGATTTCGTGCGCTTTGATACGCTGCTGCCTGTGTCGGTCTGGCCGCTGGCCGGCGTACCGAACGCCGATCGGCTCAGCGACGCGGAAGCCGTCGCCCTGCTGGCGGACCGTAAGCTGTCGGGAGCGGCCAACAAGGATGGGATGATCGGCGGCTTTACACTGGATATCAGCGGCGGCGGCCTGCGGTATTTCAGCAAGGAGATGATGGAGCTTGGCGCGGTGGGCAGTTGCGAGGTGTTTTTAGACGACGGGAACAGGGTTTCGGCAGCGATGCGGATTGTGCGGTGCGAACGCGACCTCTATGAGGGGAAGTATATCATGGGCGCGAAGTTCATCGGCATAGAGGAATCCCTGCGCAACCGCATCATCAAATATATCTTCGCCGAACAGCTCAAGCGGCGGCAGCAGGAAAAACGCCTGAGCGAGGAAGACTCATAGAATGAGCGGCTCGCGGTATAATACCAAGGAAGTCGTGCGCGGATAAGCGCGATTTGTTACGGGGTTTACGCTTAGCATGATAACGGGGGGTGGGACAATGCAAGGGATTGAAGACGTCAAGGCCGAAGCGGCGTCGACCGCCCGGCTGTGGGCAGATTTTACGCGTACGCGCAGCCTTGAGATGCGGAACGAACTGGTGATGAAGTATGTCGGTCTGGTCAGAAGCATCGCGCTGCGGCTTGTGCCCACCTATCGCAAGCATGTGGACTTCGACGATCTGATGAGCAGCGGCCTGCTGGGACTTATGGACGCCATTGACAAATTTGACATAACCAAGGACGTTAAATTTGAGACGTACGCGTCATTGCGCGTAAAGGGCGAGATCATCGACCAGATCCGCAAGCAGGACTGGGCGCCGATCAGCCTCCGGCAGAAGATCAAGCGGGTGGAGGAATGCTTCGAAAATCTTGAGTCGAGCATGGGGCGCACGCCTACCGAATCGGAGGTGGCGTCCAGACTCTCGATGAGCGCGGACGATGTCAAAAAGACGCTGGATGAGGCGCACACCTTCAACCTCGTCGCGCTAGACGAGATGCTGATGGACCGCGTCGCCGGGGACTCGCTGGCGGCCTCGCCGGACGAAAGCCCGGAAAAATGCTTGGAGGAGCAGGAAATCAGGAGCGTACTCGCCAAAACCATCGAGGCGCTGCCCGACAAGGAAAAACAGGTGGTGTCGATGTATTACTACGACGAGCTGACACTCAAGGAAATCGGGCTTGTGCTGGGCGTTACCGAGTCAAGGGTAAGCCAGATCCACTCTAAGGCGCTGATGACATTGAGGACAAAGATGAGAAAAGCGTTTTTATAAAACGGGAGGTGTAGCAATGTCGATGCGCATAACAGACAATGTCGCCATCACGAAGTCAACCGAGATGGCCGCCGACCGTATTCGCGATATACGGCAGACGGGGCTGAGCGCCGGAACGATACATGAGATCAACCAAGATACCGAAGAAGACCTGCACACTGTGCGCGACAAGTCCGAGGTAGAAGGGGCGATTGTGCGCACCGATTCCGAGAGCGGGAACAAAGCCGACCAGGAACAGAAGAAACGGGAAAAGAAGGAAGCGCCGCCGGGGGAAGAAGGCGGCGAGCTGCAACGCCGGGCTTCAGAGCGGCTGCTCAATTTACCGGTCAGCAGCGGCAAGGACGCCGAAGTCGAAACGAAACGATTTGACATTCGGGTGTGATTGAATAATGTGGGAGATATGGCTCGCAGCGTCGGTCGCGGCGCTGATTATTGTTTTGATACTGCACGAGAGGTCGGTTCGGCGGCGCTTTAAGGAAGCGCAGGCTGAAACGCGTGAAAACCGCGCCCTGGATCAGAAAATCGTCCGCCTGTATAGGGAAATCGAGGAGATGCTCGACAGCTTTGAAGCGTATGTCGGCGAGGTGCATGAAGAACTGGAGTCGCGGCGCAACGAGCTGCTGACCATGTCCCGTCAGGCGACGACGCTCTACATGCAGGTGATGCAGCCCGGCGTCTTCGCGCCCAAGCCGCAGGTGGAGGAGGCTCCGCCGCCCGGGGAGCCGCCCGCGCCTCTTGATAAACCCGCGAAAAAAGAACCCCGTCCAAGCAAAAAAGGGGAAACGCCCGCGGAGGAGGGGAAGCCGTCCCGCCTTTCGCAGCGTGACCGCGCCGAGCTGGACCGGCTGCCCGGCAAGGGGCAGAAGATTCGCTACCTGACGGGGAAGGGACTGACCATGAGCGAGGTAGCGCGGGAACTGAACATAGGCAA
The DNA here is from genome assembly GCA_031254195.1 of Oscillospiraceae bacterium. Taxonomy (GTDB): domain Bacteria; phylum Bacillota; class Clostridia; order Oscillospirales; family UBA929; genus UBA929. The sequence goes on along the minus strand of JAIRUW010000009.1, from coordinate 42,800 downwards.
GGGCGAAATACGCTTGATTCTGGATTTGGATAAGGACTGAGTCTGTACCCATGTACTTGATGCAATTGGCGAAAGGAAACCATTATGAGCGCGTTGACCGATAAATCCCTGCAAACATTGGAATTGCCGCGTGTATTGGACATGCTTGCCGCCTTTGCCGTGTCGGAGGAGGCCAAAGAGCGCTGCCTCGCGTTGCGCCCCGCGTCAGATATAGAGGAAGCGGCGGAACGGCAGAAGCAGACCGGTGCGGCGCGGGCTATGCTGGAACAGCGCGGCGCGCCTGCTCTGTCGGGTATCAAGCCGGTCGCGGCGGCGTTGTCGCGCGCGCAGCTGGGCGGCATCCTTAACACGCGCGAACTGCTCGACATCGCCGCGACACTGCGGGCGGCGCGTACGGTGCGCGCATACGCTTCCGCGGATAGGGGCTTGAAGGCCGAGCCGTCAAGTCTGGACAACCTATTCCGCCGCCTGGCCGGCGACAAGCCGCTGGAAGACCATATCACCGGCTGTATCTTGAGCGAGGAGGAGATTTCCGACCACGCGAGCAGCGAGCTGGCGTCCATCCGGCGGAAGATTCGCGCGACCGGATCGAAGATCCGCGATACACTGAATAAATACATCTCCTCGCACGGAAAGTATCTCCAGGACGCGCTGATCACCCAGCGAGGCGGGCGGTTTGTCATCCCGGTCAAAGCAGAGCATAAAAACGACGTGCCGGGGCTTTTGCACGACGTATCCTCCTCCGGCGCGACACTCTTCATCGAGCCGGCGGCTGTGGTGCAGGCGGACAATGAACTGCGCGAACTGGAAGGCAAAGAGCGCAAGGAGATAGAGCGTATTTTAGCCATCTTGACGGCGGAGTGCGACGCTTCGGGAGGCTTGATATTAGAGGATTATGACGCGCTGGTCGCCATAGACGCCATATTTGCCCGTGCCAAACTGGCCTCGGATATGAACGCGTCGCAGCCGCTGCTGGGCGGGGGCGGCGTGACTGACCTGCGCATGGCGCGGCACCCTTTGCTGCCCAAGGGCACGGCTGTACCGGTGTCGGTCTGGCTGGGAAAGGGTTACGATACGTTGGTCGTCACCGGCCCCAACACCGGCGGCAAGACGGTAACGCTCAAAACCCTCGGCCTGCTGACGCTGATGGCGGCCTGCGGATTGCACATCCCCGCCGGGGAGGGCAGTGAAGTGGCCTTTACCGGCGCGGTCTATGCCGACATCGGGGACGAGCAGTCAATCGCGCAGAGCCTGTCCACCTTCTCCTCGCATATGCGCAACATCGTCGCGATCTTAGGGGAAGCCGGGCCGGGCAGTCTGGTGCTGTTCGATGAACTGGGCGCGGGCACCGATCCGGTGGAAGGCGCCGCGCTGGCCGTCGCCATCATCGAGCAGGCGCGGTCGCAGAGCTGTCATGTCGCCGCCACTACACACTATGCGGAGTTGAAAACCTACGCCATGTCAACGGCGGGCGTGGAAAACGCGAGCTGCGAGTTTGACGTGGAAACGCTCCGCCCCACCTTCCGCCTGCTGATAGGTATCCCCGGGCGGAGCAACGCCTTTGCCATCTCACAGCGTCTGGGCCTGCCGGGGCATGTCATCGAAGCGGCCAGGCAGCGCGTCGGTGTGCGAGACGCCGCGTTTGAGGACATACTGTCCAAGCTGGAACGCCAGCGCACCGCGCTGGAAAACGACCGCGCCGAAGCCGAACGCGCCCTGCGGCAAAGCGAGGAAGACCGGCGTAAATCGGAGGAGCTGCGCGGGCAGATTGAGCGAGAACACGAAAAAGCCGCCGACAGCGCCCGCGCCGAAGCGCGGCGGATACTCAATGAAGCGCGGCAAGCCGCCGAGGAGGCGGCGCGCAACATCGCCCGTGCCAGAGAAGCCGCGTCGTCGGAGGAGCTGGCCGAGGCTCGGCGCAAGATTAACAAAGCAGAGGATTCCTTAGGCGGCAATCTGCCCCTGCCGGAGCCGGAGGAGCTGTTTGACAAACCGCCTGCGCCGGGGTCGGAGGTTTTGCTGGCGGCGACAGGCACACGCGCCGTTGTGTTGGACGAAGCGGATAAAAACGGGATGATTCCGTTGCAGGCGGGCATCATGAAGATCACCGCGCCGTTGAGTGAGCTGCGCCCCTGTACACCTAAAAAAGAGAAAAAACTCAAAGGCGGTTCCGTCTCGGTCGCGCGCGCGCCCGAGCCTATTCAATTGGAGATTGACCTGCGGGGGCAGCCCGCTGACGACGGCGTTTTGCTGATGGAGCGCTTCATCGACGACGCCGTCATGCGCAAGCTGGAAACGGTCACCGTCATCCACGGCAAGGGCACCGGGGCGCTGCGCGCCGCCGTCCACGCCGCGCTGAAAAAAAACAGATCGGTCAAGGGGTTCCGCTTGGGCAAATACGGAGAGGGGGAAACGGGGGTTACGGTTGTGACGCTGAGATGATTTTACCACCGGAAACATGCGAAATCAAATGAGGAAAGGGTGTAAATTTTGTGCGCGTAGAATTTCGTTTCATGGGAGATCAGCCGCTTGTTGATGACCAGTTGCCTACGGCTGTGTTTATTGATTACGAATCGCTCTTCTTTAACTTCTATAATAACTCACACGGCAAACCGGATTTGAAGGAGATTGTAGGCGACCTCAAAACAATGGGAAAGATCATGTCTATTAAGGTGTTTGGAGACTTTACAAAACCGGAACTGACGCATGAGAGGAACAGGGTAAGGACAATCACAAATTTTATCATTGACTGCGGCAATGAATCCACGTTGATTAAGAAAGACTTTACAGATTTTATTATGCTGGACCACATCTATCAGGAAGCATTTCAAAATCAGATGGCAACACAGTTTATCTTAATTACAGGTGACGGACATTTTTCATCGGTTGCGACATTTCTCAAAACATATATGGATAAAGAAGTTGGCGTCTATTGTACAAGGCCAAATTTATCACGGCATTTGAGGGATTGTGTGTCATGGGCAAGGGCTATCGAGATTTACGATGACGACAAGCAAGAGTATATTCGGAAAATCGCAAGCAGTCTCAGACGAACCGAGCAAAACGGAAAAATTGCCACATTTATGAAAACCTGCGAACATATAGCACAGTACGACAACGTAGATTTTGATAACTGTAAGAGCATCATGCGGGAACTGATCAGCGATGGGTATATCAGCACGGAAATCATCACCAGTTTTTCCGATCGGGAGATTCAAAGGCTCGTCCCCAACTGGGAGATGCTGAACCAGTTGCTTAAAAAGAGCAGTCCGGCCTGACGGCAACGCTCACAACAAGAATGAAAAGAGTATGTCAAGCACCAGACAACTTTTGTCGTGAGCTTGACATACTTGTGGTGGGCCATCAGGGACTCGAACCCCGAACCAACCGGTTATGAGCCGGGGGCTCTAACCATTGAGCTAATGGCCCGCGGGGAGGCTATAAACACTCCCGGTGTCATTAACTATTGTAGTATAGCACGGCGCCTTGCCGAATGCAATAGCCTATTACCGCTTTCCATGAAAAGAGAAAACACCTGACAAACTTGACACTATGCTGTCAGGTTTCATAGCGTATAATCAGGATTGGCGCTTTCAGCGGCAATTATCTCTCTGACAGGATGGTGGATAATGATGTTTGACGGCTTCTCGCCCCGGACGGTGGATTTCATGTGGGGTATCCGCATGAACAATGAAAAATCCTGGTTTGAAACGCATAAGGACAACTACCTCCAGGATTTCTACAACCCGATGAAGGCTTTAGCGGAGGATGTCTTTGGCCGCTTGACTGCCGAACACCCCGGCCATGGGCTCATTCATAAAGTCGCCCGCATATACCGCGACGCGCGGCGGGTGCGCGACGGCAGGCCGTATAGAGACCTGCTCTGGTTCTCCATCGAAAAACCGTTTGACGGCGAGGAATGGACAAGCTCCACCGTCTTCTGGTTTGAACTCAACCCCGAAAACTGGTACTACGCTATGGGGTATTTTGCCAAAGCCGCCGGCATGGCCAAATTCCGGGTACGGATCGATAAAAACCCCAAAGCGTTTGAAAAGCTCATCGCCCCGCTGGATAAGCAGACAGAGTTTGTGCTGGAAGGGGACGAGTACGCGCGCAAGAAACCCGCTCCCACACCGAAAACAGCCGCGTGGTATAATAGGAAGCAGATTATCCTGAAGCACACACAGGACAACAACGACGAACTCTATTCCCCCCAATTGGCGGAACGCCTTGCAAACGGGTTTGCATCTCTGATGCCCCTGTATGAGTATTTCCTGTCGATAGACAGTGACCCCGATCCGTGAGCAGATGGAATATCCTAAGCTCTATTATCGAAAGGACGTTTTTTACCCATGAACAACATACGGCTTGACCAGATGGGCTACCGCCCGGGCGACGTTAAGAAAGCGGTCGTCCCGGAGACCGCTTCAGGATTTCAGGTTGTCCGCGTTTCTGACCGCGCCGTCCTGTATGAAGGAAACGCATCGGAACCCATGCTTTGCGCCGCGTCGCACGAAAAGGTGCGGATCGCCGACTTCACCGCCGTCACCCAGTCGGGAGAATACCGTCTTGAAACAGAAGAAGGAAGCTCCTACCCGTTTTTCATCGGCGATACCCCTTACGGCGGCCTGCGCAAGGCGGTACTCGATTTCTTCCATTATCAGAAATGCGGCGTTACCCTCGACGCCGGGGCGTGGTCGCATCCCGCCTGCCATACAACGCCCGCCTATGTCCTTGACGCGAGCGGGCAGAAGACCGGCGAAATCAAAGATGTGTCGGGCGGCTGGCATGACGCCGGCGACTACGGACGCTATATCGTCCCCGCCGCCCAAACGGTCGCCCAGCTGCTGCTGGCCTATGAACTGGCTCCCGCTCCCGACGCCGGGGTTTTGGACGCCGTGTGGTTTGAAATCGAATGGATGCTGAAAATGCAGGACGAGACCGCCGGCGGCGTATACCATAAGGTAAGCTGTGAAACCTTCAACGCCCTGAATCAAATGCCCGATCAAGAACGCGGCGAGTTGGTGCTATGCCCTGTCTCGGCGGCGACGACGGCGGATTTCGCCGCGACGATGGCCCTAGCGTCCCGTTTTTTCCCCGCGCAGAAGGACCGCCTGATCGGCGCGGCGGGGCGCGCGTGGCAATGGTGCCTTGCCAACCCCGACGCGCCGGGGTTTCAGAACCCGCCCAATGTTAAAACCGGCGAGTACGGCGACGACGACAGCCAAGACGAGCGTTTTTGGGCCGCCTGCGAGCTTTTTATCGCGACCGGGGATGAAGCGTACCACGACTACATTAAATCCGCAGAACTCTCGACCGGTTTAGGCTGGCGGCAAATGGGCACATTCGGCCTCGCCGCCTACCTCCTCCATGCGGGAAGCAAGGCCGGCCCCGATTTGGCGGCGCGAATGAAGAGTAAGCTGCTGTCCGCCGCTCAGGACATTATGGCGCAATGTGAAACCAGCCCTTACGGCATATCATTGGGGTTGAGTTACCGCTGGGGAAGCAATATGGACCTCGCCAACAATGCCATGACCCTGCTGCTGGCCGAATTATTCGAGAATAACATACAATACCGCGAGGCCGCGCTGGAGCATATGCACTACCTGCTGGGTAAAAACGGCCTCAACAAGTGCTACATCTCCGGGCTTGGCTCCGACCCAATGAGAAACCCGCACCACCGGCCGTCTGTCGCGGCAGGGCAGGCCGTACCCGGCATGGTGTCCGGCGGCCCCAACGGAAACACCAAGGCGGACCTCATCCTGCACAAGCATTGCGCAGGGCTGCCGCCGATGAAATGCTATGTTGACCACATAGAGAGCTGCGCGTCCAATGAGATCGCGATCTATTGGAACTCTCCTGTTTACTTTGTGCTGGCGGTTTTAGGGCTGTAGGGTCAAAAATGAATCTTAAGGAGGATAAACGATATGGAATGGAACACATTATTTCCCGCCGAACTTCAGCCGACATACGAAGACATAGAAGAGTATATCGGCGGCACGGGCAAGGACTTGTGGAAGGATCTTTTCGAGCATATGGACAAGGCTTACAAGGCCAAACCGAAGATGACGTATAGCGGATGTTCCGGGCAGCCGGGATGGAACGTCAAATTCCAAAAGAGCGGGCAGGCTTTCGGTACGCTGTACCCCGAGGAAGGCAGCTTCTCCATCTTCATGGTGATCAGCTATAAACTCGCGCCGGAAGCCGAAGCTGCTTTGCCGGAGCTGTCGCCGAAAATGCGGGAGCTTTACCAGAGTGCCGGAGATTTTATGAAGATGGGCAAGTGGTTCATGTTCCGAATTAAAAGCGAGACGGAGCTGGAGGATTACAAACGGCTCTGCGCCGTGAAGCTAAAGCCGAAATATGCTTAAAGAGCAAAGACAATATCCGTCCGGGGAAATAAACATTTCTAGGGGTATAAATGCGCCTCAGGCTTTGATTGACATGACATAAAATTTGTGGTATTCTTCGTTCTGGCAGGTGAACGGCGGCAACGCTGTTTGCGGGGCAATATTGGCGGCCTTTGTCCCCCGAAAGGGGGTGAGCCGATGAGCGTACTTACGGAGTTTCGTAAAATTCTTCAAGCTCTGGCAAGCCTCATCCGAGCAATAAAAATGAAGTAACCGCCCTCCTTTGCACCGGTAGGCGGTTACCTCGTGTAACTTAGCGTATCATGGGCAATGGCTGTTAGGTATTGCCCTTTCTGCCAATATAATACCACCGTTTGCGTTTCCTGTCAAGCGATTTTATATTCACCCCCAGCCTACGGTTTCATTTATGACGTAAATGGAGCGGCTGTACATTTTTATCAGACGCATATGTAACACTCTTATCAGCGTTCAGCATAATGTTGGACAATCTATATTGATGTTGCTTAATATTAGAATGTTTGCTATACTATTGTTTAATAATGGGCTTTAGGAAAACGCCGTCCGCCACTGTATCATGCTCTCGAATGCAGGCTGTTCTATGGTGAGGTGTGATTTATGTTCAAAACCGGCCGCGCGATATGCGTTGCACTCGCAGCCATCCTATTGCTGGCTGTGGCCGCGGGGTGCGGGGACGCCTCCGCGCCGGACGCCGAGCCGCGCAATTACACCTCGTTTAGGGATATACCCGGCGTGACGGCGGAGGAGATTGAGGCAATAGAGGAACTCCAGCGCGGGAAAGGGTCCTTCACATATGGGATGCTGCTGAGCGCGGAGACCTTTTACGACAGGAACGGTGCCATCAGCGGGTTTACCGCTTTGTTCTGTGACTGGCTGACCGAGCTTTTCGGCATCCCGTTTGAGCCTGTGATCGTCGAGTGGGGCGAGCTGCTCAACGGGCTGGAATCCGGCGCAATTGACTTTACCGGCGAGCTTACGGTTACGGAAGAGCGGCGGGATACATACTATATGACCGATGACATCGCCGCGCGGCAAGTCATCGTCGTCCGTCTGGCCGGAAGCGCGCCTCTGGAGGAAATCGCGGCAGACCGTCCTTTGCGGCATTGCTTCCTGGAGAGAGCCACCACAGCCGGCGAAGTCGGCCTTTATGCAAAGGGGGCGTATGAAGCCGTATTTGCAGACGGGTATGACGCCGCGTATGAAATGCTGAAAAGCGGGGAGGCGGATGCTTTTTTTATCGAGGGGCCCGCCGCGTTTGCCTTTGACGATTACGACGATATTGTTATCTCTGACCATTTGCCGCTGATATACAGCCTCGTTTCCCTCTCGACACAAAACCCCGAACTTAAACCTATCGTCTCTGCTGTGCAAAAGGCGCTGGAAGACAGTTCTATCCGCCATCTTACCGCGCTTTACAACGAAGGGCAACGGGAGTATAAGAGATATAAACTGTATGCGCTGCTCAATGAAGAGGAGCGCGCTTATCTGTTCAATAACCCTGTTTTGCCTTTTGCGGCCGAAACCGGCAATTACCCGGTCAGCTTTTACAATACCCTCGAAGGGCAATGGCAGGGGATCGCCATTGACATCCTTGCCGAGGTGTCGGAGCTGTCCGGGATTATGTTTGAAGTCATCAGCAGCCCTGACGATGAGTTCTCCGATTTGCTTGACGCCTTGGAGAGCGGGCGCGCCGCCATTATGTCGGAGGTCATCCGCACGGATGAGAGGGAAAGCCGCTTCCTATGGCCTGACGTTAATTTTATGACCGACAGTTACGCGCTGATTTCTAAAGCCGAGTACCGGAACATCAATATCAACGAGGTCTTTTACATCACGATAGGCGTCGGCAGAAACACCGCATACTCGCTGATGGTTGACCAATGGTTCCCAAACCACGGAAACGTTGTGGAATACGGAAGCACCAACGCGGCCTTCGACGCGCTGGAGCGGGGCGAGGTTGATGTGGTGATGGCCAGCCTGCACCAACTCCTTGCCCTGACCAACTACCGCGAGCAGGTGGGGTATAAGGCAAACCTCGTGTATGAAACCTCTTTTGATTCCACCTTTGGGCTGAACAAAAACGAAAACGTCTTACGCTCCATCATCGGCAAGGCTCTTCCCCTGATTGATACAAACGGGATTTCCAGCCAATGGATGCGGAAGACCTACGACTACCGGATAATGTTGGTGCGGACGCGGACCCCCTGGCTGGTCGGCGCCATCGCCCTGCTGTTCATCCTAACGCTGGTATGTATCGTTTACCAGATCAGACTTACCGGCTCGCACAAAGAATTAAAGGCTGCCCTTGAGAATGCGGAAGCCGCCAACCGGACCAAAACTTCTTTTTTAGCCAATATGTCGCATGAGATACGGACGCCGATGAACGCCATCATAGGCATGTCGGAGCTCCTTCAGCACGAACGCCTGAACGAGCGGCAGACAGGCTATGTCAACGACATCAGCATGTCGTCCCATTCCTTGCTGTCCATTATCAACGATATATTGGATTTATCCAAAATCGAATCCGGCAAAGTGGAGCTGGCGCCGGTCAATTATGACTTCCATGCGTTCCTGGAGAATGTCAAGTCTATGTTTTCCTTTGTGGCGGAAAAGAAAGGGCTGGTATTCAAGGTCGAGTATGAAGGGGATATGCCCCACTACCTGTTCGGCGACGACATACGCCTAAGGCAGATAATCACCAATATTTGCGGAAATGCCATAAAATTTACGAGTCAGGGATATGTCCGCCTGAAAGCCATCAACGCGGGCGATATGATCATGTTTGAAATACAGGACACCGGCAGGGGAATCAAAAAAGAGGACATCCCAAGCCTGTTTATGGCCTTCAAGCAGATCGACATTATGAAGAACAGAGGGATCTCCGGCACCGGATTGGGGCTTCCAATCAGCAAAACTTTTGTGGAAATGATGGGCGGGAAGATCATCGTTGACAGCGAGTATGGCAAAGGGACCGTCTTCACGGTGGCGATCCCGCTGGTGCCGGGGAGCGAGGATGGGGTCAAGGCTGCGGGAATGGAAAAAAAGCTGACCATATATGCCCCGGACGCCGATATTTTGGTTGTTGACGACAAGGAGTTCAACCTCAAGGTCGCTTGCGGCCTGCTTGGGCTATCAAAAATAGAGGCCAAGACGGCGCTCAGCGGCAAGGACGCTCTGCAAATGATAAAGCAAAATGACTACGACATCGTATTTATGGACTATATGATGCCGGAAATGGATGGGGTTGAGGCAACCGCGGCAATCCGCGCGATGGGGGGGAAATACGAGAAGCTGCCTGTCATCGCTTTGACCGCCAATACCGTCCAGGGGGCGAAGGAGATGTTTTTAGCGAACGGATTTAACGATTTTGTCTCGAAGCCCATCGAATGGCAGGATCTGTATGATGTGTTAAAGGAATGGCTGCCGCCGGAGAAAGTGCGTTATGATATGGAAGAGGAGACCGCAAAAGAAGAAGAAGAGGAAAGCGGCTTCTTAGACGCGCTCGGCGGTATCGGGGAAATCGACACAGGGATCGGGCTGAAGCATGTCCTCGGGCAGGAAGAGATTTACCTTATGGTCATGAAGGAATTTACCGAGCAGCTCGGGGAAGAGTGTGACCACATGACATCCTGCGTCGCGGAGGGGGACATACGCGGCTTCGCCATCTCTGTGCACGGGATGAAATCCTTGCTTGCCACTATAGGCGCGGTAAAACTGTCAGAAGCGGCGGCGGCGCTGGAGGCATCCGCGAAGAAAAACGATATAAATTATTGTAGAGAGAATTTTTCGAACTTTTGCGACAAACTTCGATTATTAAATGTTAAATTATCATGTATATTCAAAACAGAAAATATGAATAGAGAAAGTTGATGATAAGATGCGGGTATTGAAAACACTGCAAAATATGTTATAATTATACGGAATAAAGAAAGGGGGCGGCCAAGATGAGCAAACCCATCATCATAGCGGTAGACGATCAGAAAGTGATGTGCAATCTAATAGCATCCATGCTGAGCGGTACGTATGACATCCATACATTTACGGAGGGGAAAGACGCGCTGACGTATATGTCGGAGAACCCCGCGGATTTGGTGCTGCTTGACTATGACATGCCCACTATGACGGGATACGAGGTATTGATGGGTATCCGCGGCGATAAGAAAAACAGCGGCATACCCGTCATCTTCCTGACCGGCGTCACAAACGAGAGGATGGAAATGGAAATGAGGGACCGGGGCGCGAACGACTATATTTGCAAACCGATCGACTTTACCGTTCTCCGCCAACGCATTGACAAGCACCTGAAATCCCGCGTATAGACGTCGGCGCCGTAATTTCCTTCATAATTGAATAAGGAGACGATACGTATGCAAAAGCTCATTACCAGCGTAATGGAAAACTGTGTGGGGTGCAACCGTTGCATACGCGCATGTCCCGTCGAAGGAGCGTCCTATGTCACCACGATGGATGACCAGCTCAAGGTACTGGTTGACGGGGACAGGTGCATCGCCTGTGGGTCGTGTATTGAGACATGCCATCACGATGTAAGGGATTACATAGACGACACGGAACGCTTTATCAACGACCTAAAAAACGGAGCGTCTATCTCCATGATTGTCGCGCCTGCCAACCGCATGACCGGCGCGGATAGCGGGCGGCTTCTCACGTGGCTGAAAAATCTCGGCGTTAAAAAGATGTATGACGTATCGCTTGGCGCGGACATCTGCACATGGGCCCACATCCGCCTAATTGAGAAGGAAAAACCGAGGTCTGTGATTACGCAACCCTGCCCCGCCATCGTCAACTACATCCAGTACCATGAGCACGGCCTGCTGAAATATCTGTCGCCGGTGCACAGCCCGATGCTCTGCACCGCCATTTACATGAACCGGTACTGCCATGTAAACGACAGCATCGCGGCCCTCTCTCCCTGTGTCGCGAAGTCTAACGAGTTTGAGGAGACCGGATTTGTAAAGTACAACGTAACGCTAAGAAAAATCTATCAATATATACAGGAGAACGGCATCCAGCTCCCGGCAGAGTCCACCGGGTTTGACCACCCCGAATCGGCCTTGGGGCGCTTATACTCCATGCCGGGCGGGCTGAAGGAAAATGTGGAGTTCTACTTCGGCAAAAGGCTGCGCGTGGATCAGGCGGAAGGCGAGCATGTATATGAATCGCTGAAAGCGTTTGCAAAGGAGAGGCTGGACAACCTCCCCGCCGTATTCGACGTTCTGAACTGCGCGGAGGGCTGCAATATTGGCACCGGTATAGACCATGACCATACCAGGTTTGAGATGAGCAACATCATGGATAAAAACCGGCAGAGCGTATTGCGCGCGTTTGACCGCGACCAATATGAGCAGCTCTTTCATGAATACGACCAGACGCTGAAGCTGGATGATTTTCTTAGGGCCTACCAGCCAAAGATCAGCAAGCGGTATGCCGCATCGGAACAAGCGATAGAAAAGGCTTTTATGGCATTGAACAAAGATGACGAAACCAACAGGAAATTCGATTGCGGCGCGTGCGGCTCCAATTCCTGTTACGATATGGCAAAAAGGATTGCCATGGGCTTCGACACCCCGACCAACTGCTTAAAGATGCTGCGTGACGACGTCATTGAGAAGCAGAAGACAATTTTAAGCATAGCGACATCCAATATGAACAGCATCAACCTTCTCACGGAGGATATGTCCGACATCAAGAGCAAGTCGGCGGAGATCAACACCGCGATTGCCACCCTCAACGATGTAATAGAGAGGTATCAGTCTATATCCGCCGACATCCTCTCCATATCAACGTATATCAACCTCATCTCACTAAACGCGTCGGTCGAGGCAGCGCGGGCGGGCGAGCATGGAAAGACCTTCGCCGTGGTCGCGCAGGAAATCCGCAGCCTGGCCCACAAAACAAAGACCACGGTTTCGGAGTCTGCGGTGATCTCAGGTTTGGCAGCAGAGTCAATCGCGACCGTGACAAGTATGGTCGAAACGATTATGGAGAATATCGATAAATCCTATATAAGCATTTCCGTCATCGACCAAAGCCTGGGCAATACCCTGAAAACCTTTGACTGACAGCGGCAAGGCCTATCAGCGCTTAAAACCCGCGAGGCATACCGGCCTCGCGGGTTTTTGCGCTATCCGTAATGTCTACGATTCGCCCACTACCTTGACCTTGAGCAGATTTGTGGCGCCTGACTGGCCCAGCGGGATGCCGGCGGTAATAACGGTCATGTCTCCGTCGCGCAGCAGGCGCGCTTTGAGTGCCGCTGAAGAGGACAATGCCGTCAGGTCGTCTGTGCTGTCGCACTCGGGGACCATCAGGGGGACCACGCCCCAGATGAGGGCCAGCTGATGATACGTTTCCTCCGACGGTGTACAGGCGATAATCGGCAGCGCGGGACGGAACTTGGCAATATGCCGCGCGGTCTTGCCGGACGTCGTCATTGTGAGAATGGCTTGGCAGTTCAGGTCATGCGCCGTCGTCACGGCAGCGCGGGCGACCGCGTTTGTAATGGTGCTCTCCCGCGAGTGCTCACGGGATAAAAACCGCTTTTGATAATCAATATCACGTTCCGTCCGTTCGGCAATACTCGCCATATGGGTGCACGCCTCGATCGGATACGCCCCCATCGCCGTCTCGCCGGACAGCATGATGGCCGAGGTGCCGTCATATACGGCGTTGGCGACGTCAGACGTCTCGGCGCGGGTGGGACGGGGTTTTTGCACCATGGACTCCAGCATCTGTGTGGCGGTAATGACCGGCTTCCCGCGCCCGAACGCGTTTTTGATCAGCTGCTTTTGCAGGACGGGCAGCTCCTCCAGCGGGACCTCCACGCCTAAATCGCCGCGTGCGACCATGATGCCGTCGGCGGCTTCCATAATGGCGTCAATATTTTGCAGCCCTTCGGCATTTTCAATTTTCGCGATAATCTTCAAGTTTTTGCTACCGTGCCGCCGAAGTTCCTCCCGTATGTCATGTATATCGTCGGCACTGCGGGTAAACGAAGCGGCTACATATGAAAACGGATGCGACGCGATAAACCGCAGGTCCACCCGGTCCTGCGAGGAGATATATGGCAGGCATAGCTTGACCCCCGGCACGTTCACGCCCTTGCGTGACGAGACCTGCCCGCCGTTCAGCACAGTGCAGGTAACGTCCGTGTCTGTTTTGGCGTCCACGCGCAGCTCGATCAAGCCGTCGTCAATGAGGATGTGCCCCCCGACGGAGACGTCGGCAGGCAGTCCGGCATAGTTGACATAGACACGGGACCGGTCGCCGTCGCACTCGGTGGTGGTCAGGGTAAACGTCTGTCCTTCCGACAGTTCCACCGGCCCGTCGGGGATGACCCCCAGCCGGATCTCAGGCCCCTTGGTGTCCGCCAACAATGCCAGCGGTACTTGCAGTTGGTCGCGCAGAGCGCACAGCTTTTCGATCATATCAGCCTTGTTCTCATGACTGCCGTGCGAAAAGTTCAGCCTGGCGACACTCATGCCCGCCCGGATTAGCCTCTGCAACATCTCCGTCGATTCCGACGCCGGCCCTATGGTGCAAATAATCTTTGTTTTCCGCATAAAGCTCACCTCCCCAACAGTATACAGCCGATAGATGAAAAATGCAATCGTTACTTCATATTTAATGCCTTGTTTATGCTAAAAATCAACCCAAGGTTGATGATTGCCTAAAGTAAGATGTATGGATTTTCAGCAGATGCCCTGGTAAAATAGAAGTACAATAAAGTCCAAGGAGATGAAGGTATGAATGATACGAAGAAAATCGGTGAGCGCATTGCGAAGCTGCGAAAAGGGCGCGGATTAACGGGCGAACGATTTGCTGAGCTTCTCGATGTATCACCACAGGCTGTCTCAAAATGGGAAACCGGAAAGAATCTTCCCGAAACTATTTTGCTGCCAGCTATATCAAAAATATTGGGCGTTTCTATTGACTCTATCTTAATTCCTGAAACCTACCCTGTTAAACTGCATCAAGGAGGCCACTATATCGACGGCCTTCCGCTGTTACAATGGGGTCAATCGCGCGATTGCACTTGGGCCGGTTCGGTCAAGCTGTTGCTGGATGCAATCGGCGTCAACGTGACATACCCTGAGATCATGGGGTTTTCAGGCACATGTTATTACTTCGCCATGACTCCGAATTGGTGCCCCTCGGCCGCTATGCCCCAAATCGAATACAACCCGAACATACCTCTTGAAAAAGCGGTCGGCGTCGAGGGTGTAAATCTCGCTTCCGAGGATCGAGATTGTAAAATCAGGGAAGCAATCAGTCGTGGAATGCCGGTCATGCTGATTGAGCCGAGAGTTGAGATGGAATGGGGCGTACTGTGCGGTTACACCGGAGACGGGCGATTCTATGGGCGCAGTTATTTTGATCATCTGAAACCTGACGAAAAGGATATTTTTACCGACAATCATTATTTCTTGGCCGACAAATACCCGGGAGCAGACCCCAGCCTGATATATGCTCTAAGCGGCCGAACGGCTCCGTTACCCCTAATCGAATCGCTAAAGGCATCTCTGGAAACTGCCCGGAGCCTCTATACAGCCAAGCCCCGGCACAATGGGCACTATTTGTTTGGCATAGATGCCTACGATATACTGATAAACGGCCTTCGGCGTGATGCCGCGGACTTTGCCGCCATTACACAGTATGGAACGACCGGAAACGGTATCATCCTTTTGACCCGGTTAATCGACGCGCGCCGCGCCGCACATTCATTTTGGGCGGAGAAATCGCAATACCTGTCCGCCATAAATGCCCGCAAAATGCGCGATGTCGCCGAGCTATACTCCGGCATTGTCTCCGCTTTGGGCACTGTGCTGCCAAACGAGTTTATTGCTTCCTTTCAAGACGGTTACCCATTTGAGGCATGGCCGAAAGAAACGCGCCTCCGATTTGCCGATGCGCTGACAACCTGTAAACAGCTGGAACAGCAGGCGCTTGGCATCATAACGGATGTGCTGAAACACTGGTAGTCTGGCAATGAGCAAAATACAGTACGGAGGGTATATTCATGACAGAGAAACAAAAAATCAACTTGCAAAAAATACTATTCGCGTTACCTGATGATTATCGGGAGGCTTACCGTGAGGTTGCCGAATATGCTATGTCTTTGGGATATAATCCAAAGTTAAACCCAGGAGAAACATACGCAGATTTTGTGAAAAGCAAAAACAGAAGAACAGTTATGAAAATCGATACCAACGGGCAACCCCGTTTAGCGGTGAGGTTTGACGCTTTACCGGTATGTACAGGCATATTTGAAGAAGCCGTCGAACACAGAAGAAAGCCCTGTATAACGAGAGAATACAATCATTGTGCGCGGTGCGAAGGTACATGGGGGAGTAAATATACGCTCCCGGATGGCAAAGAATATGTGATTTGCAGCACGGTTATTGATATACCTGCCTTTAGTGTCAGCAACATCTCCGCGGACAGTATATCAGCAGTAAAAGAAGCGTTAAAGGTGCAGGATGATTATTTAATGAGCTTGATTACCGCATAGCATAAGCCTTGTTACTCTATAAGCGATCCGGCCTTTTCCGCCGCGCCGTCGAAGTCGCTGTGCAAAAACAGCGTGTTACGGATTTGCTCAAGCGCGGCGGCGGTTTCTTTCTTCCAAGGCTTTTCCATCAGCCGTTCAAGCGCGGCGTAAGCCGCCGTGTCGTCGTATTCTTCGCAGGCGTCTCTGACAATTTGCAGCTGCTCTGCCAGATAAGCCGTGTCTTCTTTGATATTTTCATTAGCCCCGGCGGTTGCGTCCGCCGGGCTTAATTTTTTAGTTAAGGCCTCGAGCGTATCGATAAAACGTTCCGTATTGGCGATGATAAACCTCCAATTGCCGCTCCTCCCGGCCTTCTCCAGCTCGTGCGCCTGCGCGGATATATCATGTTCTTCGATATTGGCCAGCGCGGACTTCATGGCGTGGACAGTAATCGTAAACAGCTTTAGATCGCCATCCGCCACGGTTTGCCGCAAGGCGGCGACCGCCTTTTCCGCGTCGCAGCAGAAGATTTGGATTAGCTTGGGGTTTATATCGACCGGCTTTACCGGCGTCTCTGTTTCGGGCTTGTATTTTTTAGCTTCCTCGGGATACTTGTCGCGGACAAACTGGTTGAGGAGCGCGTTCAGATGCCTAACGTCGATGGGCTTGGGGATGAAGCTGTCAAACCCGTTTTGCGCGAACATCACGTCGTTGCCCGCCAGCGCGTTCGCCGTCAGCGCCACGATAGCGCCCGTATACCCTAGTGCGCGGATCTTTTGCACGGCTTCAATGCCGTCCATCTGCGGCATCATGTGGTCCATGAAAATCACATCATAGAGGTTACCGCTCTCGATCAAGCGGATTGCCTCTAAACCGCCGCTTGCCGTTTCGATTTTCAGTTTATAAGGCGCCATCAACCCTTCCGCGACATATAGGTTTGTCTCCACATCGTCCACAATCAGCACCTTCCCGTACGGCATAGGCGTACGGGTGATTTGCAGCTTGGAGATTTGCTTTTCGCCTGTGTATGTGAAGCTGCGCAGCTTCTCAACGAGCTCGGCGCCAATTGCGTCGCACGCGACGGCCTTTTGTTTTACTTCCACCGTAAACACGGTGCCTTTGTCATATTCGCTTTCCACCTGGATGGTGCCGTCCATCAGCTCCACCAGCTTCTTGGTGATATTCAAGCCAAGGCCCGCCCCTTCGGTCGCCCGGTTAAGCCTAGCATTGAAACGTGAATACTCTGTAAAGAGCTTCTCCATGTCCTCGGGCGTCATGCCCTGTCCCGTATCCTCGATGACCAGCCGCAGCGCCGCCTCGTCCCCCTCCGCCGAATGGCTCACCGACAGCTTCACATGGCCTTGGTCGGTATACTTGATGCCGTTGGAAAGCAGGTTGTTTAGAATCTGCTTCAACCGCATCTCATCGCCAATAAGCCTTACCGGCAGGGTTTCATCGACTTCCAGCATAAACTGAATCTGTTTGGAACCAATCCGCACGATATTTAAGTGCACCGTATCATTGATCAGGCTAGGCAGGTCATACTCTGTAGGCTGGAGCTCCAGCTTGCCCGTCTCGATCCTCGACATGTCCAAAATATCGTTGATCAGCCCCAAAAGGTTGTTGCCGGAACTATATATTTTCTCCATAGCCAAGGCGTACTCGGCCGGCAGATCCTCTTTTTGCATCTGAATCTGCGTAATGCCGATGATGGCGTTCATCGGGGTGCGAATCTCATGGGACATGGTGGCAAGGAAGTTCGACTTGCTCCTGTTTGCCTCCTCCGCAGCCACTTGCGCCTCCATCATGGCGAGATTGCTCTTCACGGTCGGCGTGATGTCGGCGATGTCTATAAACACACCCTCTATATCGCCGGTCAGCTTGTCGGCGATGATCTTGAAATACCGCTCCTCACCGCCGATATTCAGTTCCGTCACGGTCTCGAAGAAGCCGTCGGCGTCAAGCATGTCGGCAAACATGATTTTGAGCCCCTTATCGGCAATCAAGTCGATCAGCGGCTGACCGATCGCGAACTCCTTATTCGAGCACTTAATGAACTTTGCCATTTGGTCGGAAAGATACAGCACCCTGCTCGAAGCGTCGGTAATGGCCATCAGGTTGGGCGTACTGCGCAAGAGCGAGGAGAAGGCCGCAAGGGCGCGGTCGGAGCTGCTTTCTTTGCGCGTGATGTTGCGGGTATGGATAAGCACAAATGCCGAACCATAGATAAACAGCATGAATTGCCTGAAAAAATGGAATGAATCGATCCATTCCAAGCGCGGAACCAAGACGATAAAGGCAAACAGGTCGATCGCCAGATTGATACCGATATATATAACCAGCAGCATAAAGTTGTTCATCAAGGATAGGATGCAAACCACGAGGAGCATGACAAAGAAATAATAGTCAATCGCTTGAGTGTACATTGACGTCCCGATGAAAACGACTGCCGTTAGCGTGGCGATAAACAGCGGGAAAAAAACAGGGTGGGGAAAGGCAAGATAGACAAGCAATATAACCGCCATCAACGCCGCGCCGCCGATGATAACGCCGCGGCTCACCGCAATGTCGTTGCCGAAAAACAGCATCTCGACAACGCTAAAGCCGGAAAACACCATAAAAAGAGCAATCGAGGCGTATAAAACCTTTCGCACAAGCCTTAGGTTTTCCTCGGAGCGCAGCCCGTTTGTTTGGAGCAGCGTTTCGTCTTTTTGCCGTCTGCTCATTTGTCACCGCCGCCTTTCTTTCCTGCGCGCGCTTTGTCCGAAAAGTCCGCAAACGCGATGTTCTCCGGCGCGAAAAACTTAACGCCGCCCGGGACGATTTCTACTGTGACCTCCTGCGCGTAAAAAGCCTCGCCATCCAAAGCGACCAGCAGAGGCAGACTGCTTTTGATCTCTGCTTTTTGAAATGTTTTATGGAGAAAAATTTTATGCTTTGCATACCGCCCTTTTCGATAGTCCCCCATCGTCCTGATGATTTTTAGCCTGCCGCTGGCAGTCCCCAAAAGCGCGTCAAGACGCCCATCATCCGGCATGGCGAGCGGGTTGGCGATGTACTTTCCCCCCATGCACGCGCCGTTGGAGAAAAGGATATTGCTGTAGCGCCCGGATATATCCTCCCCGTCCATCACCACCGTGTACTCCTGTTGCAGCGCTTGCTTGTTGGAAAGCGCCCGGAGCGCGGAAAGGAAATAGATAGTGCTGGGGATACGGCGGACCCAATTCGACGATTTGTGCCGGAAAAGCGTGTTGGCAATGACAACGGTCTGGCCTATAAAACCGATGTTCACATCGTTCAGCGCATAATTGGCGCCGCAGCGGATGACGTCCACCGGGCGCGAAGGCGCGGCGCAGAGTTTTCGGATGTCACGGAACGCCGGTACCGCGTCCCCGCCAAAGGCACGGATATAGTTGTTTGTGTTTCCGTAAGGCACACAGGTCAGCTCGGCATTCTGAAAATTGATCATGCCGTTAAGGCAGTCAAAGAGAATACCGTCGCCGCCCACGGCATACACCCGCGCCGTCTCGTCGAAGGGGACGGAGAGCAGGTATCGGTGGACGGCGGCGATGGCGTCACGCGGGTGACGTGATATGTATATCCTATACTTCATTCTGCGCCCGACAGAAAAACAGTTCTCAATGTCCATCAGTATCTGCTTCAAACTGTTCAGCGTTCTAAACGAGTGCGGGTTGATGACAAAAAAGTGTCTCATTTGTCAAGCACGCTTACATACACCAGCGTCTGATTGACCAGCTGGTAGGCGATCTCCCCGAAGGTAATGGGGCCGTAAAACGCCTCTATGCTCTTGCCCTCCAGCTCGCCGTACAGGAAGTTCAGGAGGCAGTTGCAGGAGAATACAACATCAGCGTTTGTCCGCTCGGTGAGCCGGCTGTTAAACTCTTTGACATAATCCGTTACCCTCTTTGCCGCGCGGTACCGGATACCGGGAAAGACCGGTGAATATACGCGCACAACGCCGTCGATTATATCCCTGAACCCGATATTGACCCCGTTGCCGGAATAATCGCCGACCAGCGGCATTCTGGTGTCTATGTTGTTCTGCGTGATATAGTCGGCAAAGCTCGTTTCCTTGCCGTCGATGAGGCAGGTTTTGACCAAAAAGCCCTCCTCGGTAAACTCAATGACAGGCGCGTCTTCGTCTTGGGAGAAAATGTTGACGATACTGATGCTGGCTGTTTTGTCCGCTGGGATTTTCATATGCAGGGCGACCGCTTTGTCTGTGAAAACCTCCCCTGTCATCCCGTTGACGGCGACCGGGGTCTGCCCCTCGGCGCTCATGTTGACGCCGGAGATCCATCCGGCAATATTCTTGAAAAACATATCGCGGTATCCTGCCGCGCTATTGGCATATTCAATATGCAGTGCGCTGTCGAAGGGGATGATCAGGATGGAAAATCCGTTGTCATAGGCGTCTGAGGCCACGTTTTCTATGTCTGACATGCCGTATGATTGGATGGAGAACTCATAGGGGAACTCGGTTATATACAGATGGCTGCCGGATACCTTTCCGCCTTCCTCCGTCATGAAATACTCGGTCGAACCGCCGATCCACCTGCCTTTTGGCAATTTTCGCAGCAAAGCCTCCGCTCCCGCGATATGCAGCAGTTTACCGTCCTTGATCCGGGCGGATGCGGCCTCGAATGACATTAGCATGATTTGAATCCCCCATCATAGGCTGTCGATGACCGCTATATCCGCGGCCATGACCGTATGGTATTTGCCGAGAAACGCGTTGATCTCTTTGGCGCAGTTTTCAAGAGTTTCCGGCGCCGGTTCATTGGCATAGAGGAACTTCAACCGTGTGAGCAGCATAGAAAAGCCCAGCTGTGAGAACGTATGCTGCCCCTGAAGGAGTTTTCTCACCTGTTGGATCGTAACAGCCATTCCATGAACTCCTTTCTAGGCTTATGTAACCGCCTGTTCACATGGATGCCGCCCGGAAATCCTCCGCAACGCTTAAGAACGCCTCTACAATCTTCGGGTCAAAGTGTGTGCCGCTGTCCGCTTTGATGATCTCGACTGCCTGCTCGTGAGAGAAAGGCCTTTTATAGGGGCGTTCGGATACCAAAGCGTCATAGACGTCCGCGATTGCCATCAGCCTGCCTTCCAAGGGGATGTTTTCGCCGCTGAGCCTTCTGGGATAACCCGTACCGTCCCATCTTTCATGGTGATGCCCCGCGAACCTCTTGGCGTGATTTAAGGAGCCGTCGTCCTTCGTTTTGCCGATAATCCGGTCGATGATGCACTCCCCCTCGGCGCAATGGGCTTTTATCAAATCAAATTCTTCCGCGGTAAGCTTTGCCGGTTTGTTGAGGATCAAATCGCTGATGGCTATCTTGCCTACATCGTGAAGCTGCGCCGAGGGCAGCAGAAGCTCTATGTCCCAACTCATTATACACTCTGTATATATCCCTCTGCGAACCAGCTCCTTGACCAATATCTCCAAATATGTCTGCGTCCGCTCGATATGCCCGCCTGTCACTTTGTCACGGCTTTCCACCATGTCCGCGATCACGCTGATGGCGGCGTTGTGGATGCTGTGCACAGCCCGCTGGCTGTCTTTGATTAGCCTGTCGGTTTCGATATGCGTTTGAATCCGCCTGATTAGCACAGGGGGGGAAAAGGGTTTGCTGATGAAATCAAGCGCGCCCATTTCAAAGCCTTGGATTTCCGTCGCCGTGTCAATGAGCGCTGTGAGGAAGATAACGGGAACGGCTTTTAGCTTTGCGTCCTCCTTCATCATGCGCATGGCTTCAAATCCGTCTATATCAGGCATATCTACGTCCAATAAAACCAGGTCGGGCATGATTTTCTCCGCTAACTTGAACATTCCCGCGGCGCTTGGAAGCGCGAATGTTCTGTATGTACCGTCCAGCGCTATTTTTGCCGCCATCAGGTTGGTGTCATTGTCATCGACGATAAAAACTGTCTTCATAACGGTAAGCGCTCCTCAAAAAACACATTGAGTCCCCCCGCTTCTATTTAGTGTCAGTATACCGCAAAAAAGAACCACGCGCAAGAGGGACTTTCCCGCCTCCGGGCGATAGGTTAGATCATTTGCCGTTTGCTTTCTTGGCGGCTTTTTTTGCAAAGCCCAGACAGGCAAAGCCGGAATCCTCATGCACGGATACCGAGGGCACGCGTGCCGACTTAAAACCGAACAGCTTGCAGGCCCTGGGGTATTTAGGATCCCAAGTGATGACGAAATGTACGCATTGAAAGCAATTGACCTTGCTGCCGTTCTCCTCTTTCATCGGATTAGCCTCCGCGCCTGTCACGCCGGTATTTTTCCATTTTAATCTCGTCCTTGATCTCCAGCCCGCACTCCCCCGCGAGGAACTCCACATGGTGGGTAAACTCATGGACGAGCACCCGCTTGAGCTCCCGCTTAAACGCGTCGGGCGGCAGATGGGAGTAGATTTTCATAAACGAGCCGTAATACATGTTGATATACTTCCCGAGGTCGGGGCGGCTGATGTACTGCCCTAAGATGTAGAGCGGCCGGGATCTGTCGCTCTCCGGGTCCCGTTTGGTGTCCGGCAGCAGGTAGACGCCTCCGTTGAGGTCGCTGTAAAAGGCCTCCGGCATTTCCTCCGCGATCTCGTCCAGCATGTCTGCGGCTTCATCGAATGTAACCATGTCGCTATCCTTCCCCTTGTGATTCTTTCCACCTTTTCAACGCTTCAGCCATCGCCGTGCTGCCGCCGGGTTCATCGCGCCTGTTTTGGGTCGCCAGATAGTTTTGCACATCGCTCTTCGTCGCGCCGGACTCGGCGCGGCGCTTTTCAAAGTCGGAGAGCTTTTCCCGGTGGCCGCAGGCGCAGAAAAAGGAACGCTTCTCCCCGTCGCCGCGCATTTCCAGCTTCTTATGGCAATTGGGGCAACGGGCGTTGGTCAGCATCGACACGTTCTTGCGGTAGCCGCATTCCCGGTCGGGACAGACGCGCAGCTTCCCCTTCTTACCGTTTACATCCAGCAGGAATTTTCCGCAGGCGGGGCATTTTTCCCGTGTCATATTGTCATGGGTGTATACTGCGCCGCTCGCGACGACCTCACTCACCAGCTTGGATGTGTACGCGTGCATTTGCGCGAGGAACTCTCCGCTCTTAGAGCTGCCTTTACTGATGCGCGCCAGCTCTTCCTCCCACTTGGCGGTTAGCTCCGCCGACCGCAACTCCTCTGGCACGATAGAGATGAGCTGTATCCCCTTTGAGGTAGGTATGATCTCTTTGCCGCGCCGCTCCACATAAAAGGACGAAAACAGCTTCTCTATAATGTCGGCGCGGGTGGCCGGGGTCCCTAGGCTGAACGGGCTGCCGGGCGGGTTTTCCATCGCGGTGAGCAAGGACGCCTCGTTATACCGCGCCGGGGGCTTGGTTTTCCCGGTGTCCAGCACGCATGATTGTATATCCGGCTTGTCTCCTTGGCGTATCTGCGGAAGCACCTGCTCCCTGACGTCAGAGTCTTCCTCCTCCTCTCCGGCCGGTTCCTGCCCGTACGCGATGCGCCAGCCGGGGGTCTTGACCGTTTTGCCCTTTGCATAAAAACGGTCCTTGCCAATCAGGACGGTCAATCTGACTTCCTCATATTCAAACGCGGGGGACAGCACCGCCAGAAACCGGCGGATCACCAAATCGTATATATTGCGCTCTTCGCCCGTCATGGCAAAGAGGTCAACCTGCTCCTCGGTAGGGATGATGGCGTGGTGGTCGCTCACCTTGCCGTTGTCCACCAGCCAGCGCGTGGACAGCGGGCGCGTTTTGAGCAGGGAGGAGGCCAATTCCTTGTATGGCCCGGCCGCGACGCTCCGCAGACGGTCGGGCAGGGTAGGCACGATGTCGTCGGTGATGTATCTCGAATCGGTACGCGGGTATGTGAGCACCTTATGACGCTCATACAACGACTGCATGAGCGAAAGGGTCTGCTTGGCGGAGTAGGCGTACTTACGGTTCGCGTCCCGTTGCAATTCGGTGAGGTCATAGGCGGCGGGCGGCGGTTTATGCTTATACTGCTTGCTGACCTCGGCCACTGTGCCGATCTTGCCCGCGCATCTTTGCAAAACCGCCTCGGCGTTTGCCCGGTCGAATATGCGGGATTGGCCGTTTTGCCCCGCCCAAACCGCGGAGAAACCGTTGAAAATCGCTTTCACCGTGTAGTATTCTTTAGGGATAAAGTCCTTGATCTCCCGCTCCCTTGCCACAATCATGGCGAGGGTGGGGGTTTGAACCCGCCCGGCGGAGAGCTGCGCGTTATGCTTGCACGTCAATGCCCGGGTGACGTTTAAGCCGACCAGCCAGTCCGCTTCGGCGCGGGACTGGGCTGATAAGAACAGATTATAGTAGTCAGCGCCGGGTTTTAGGTTTTGAAAACCATCCCGCACCGCCTTTGCGGTTTGAGAGGAGATCCAAAGGCGCCTGATAGGCTTCTTGCAACCGGCTTTTTGCAAAATCCAGCGGGCCACAAGCTCCCCCTCGCGCCCTGAATCGGTGGCGATGATGATTTCGGAGACGTCCGCCCTCTTTAACAGGGTTTGCACGGTATTATACTGCCGGGAGGTCTCTTTCATCACGACAAGCTGCATTTTTTGCGGCAGCATGGGCAGCGATTCCAAGTTCCATGTCTTATAGTCCTTGCTGTAGAATTCCGGGTCGGCAAGGGTGACAAGATGCCCAAGCGCCCATGTCACGATATATGTACCGCCGCTGATATGCCCCTCGCCGTTTTGCCTGCACCCCAGCACCTTCGCAAGCTCCCGGGCTACCGACGGTTTTTCGGCCAATACCAATGATTTCCCCATCAGGCTTGCCGCCTTTCGCCGTTGATTTACCTTGATGATGACTTTTAGTATACTATATTTCAACGCATTGTTCAAGAGCGGGCGGGGAGGAATAAATCTTACCAATCAAGCGAAGAGGTGGCTTCATAGGAGCGGCCTATTGCTTCTTGAGGAAGCGATTTCTCAGCGCCCCCAGCCATTCGGCCAGCTTGAAGCGCACGGCATACGTCTCGTCCGCTTGGGTGATCAGCATGACCTCCTCCTCGGTCAGCCCGGCTGCGCGCGACGTGTCCGGCAGGCGCTCCATCGCCGACGCGGCACAGAGCGGCGGGAAAACCACGCACCACCAATTTTGCCCTTGCCCGCCGCCCAAAGTCACGCGCAGCGCGGTATACGGACCGGCGGGGAGCGCGAAGGTGCTGTATTCCCGTGTGGGGAACGCCTCCCGCTTCAGCTCGGCGCTTACCGGCTGTTCCAGCCCCTGTTCTGAGAGGAAACCGCGCAGCCGGGCCTCCAGCATGGGTATGTTCTCCGCAATGATACGCTCCGCTTCCGAGACGTCGGTGACGCCGGACAGCGGCTCTTGCAGTGCCGACAGCGTTTCGTCGCGCACCATGAGCTTGAGCGCCTGATCCTCGCCGCTGTCCGACGCGGCGACGACATGCAGCCGGATCAGCTTATCCGAAAGGCCCGGTTCCGCGTAAGCGGACGCCGCTCCCGCGAGCAGCGCGATGATCAATCCGGCGCAGAGCGCGAGTTCCCAAGGTTTGAAACGGATGCTTTCCATAAAAAATCCCTGCCTTTATCAATGGTAATACCATTGTTGACAGGGATGGTTTTGCTTATACGGGCTTCGTGAGGAATGTTTTTGGGAATTCAGCGCGAAGCGTGTCAAAAGCGGTTTTAGCGCGATTTTCATCTTCAAATATGCCGAAAACCGTCGGGCCGCTTCCGCTCATCATGGCGTTTGACGCGCCGGCGCCGGTCAAGGTTTGCTTGATCTCCGCTACCACGGGGATAGAAAGTAAATCCTCAAACACATTGCCCTCCAGCCGGGGCGGTACGGCTTTTTCGTCGTACCGGCGGAACGCTTCTACCGTCGAGATGGAAACCGGCGGCGTCACGAGAACGACCCAACAGTCCGCCAGAGGAGCCAGCGGCGTCAAAACCTCGCCCCGCCCTTCCGCCAGGCAGGTACCGCCATGCAGACAGTAGGGCACGTCGGAGCCAAGCTCAAGCGCAAGTCCGGCAAGGGCATTCTGCGCCATGGGACGCCACTCATGAAGAATGCGCAGTACAGCCGCCGCGTCGCTGGAGCCGCCGCCCAGCCCGGCGGATATGGGGATGCGCTTGTCGATATGGATGTGTACGCGCCACCCGGTCAGATCATTGCGTTGCATAAACAACCGCGCCGCGCGTGCGGCAAGATTATCGCCCTCTACGCCTTCCGCGCTGGCGGTAAAGGTTTCCTCCCCCGTTTCACAAGGGGTGAGCGTGATGGTTAAGGTGTCATACAGCGATACCGACGCCATGATTGTTCTTAAATCATGGTATCCGTCGTCCCGCTTGCCGACAATATCCAACCCCAGATTGATCTTTGCCGGCGCTTTTGCGTGGAGGGTGACGGCCTTCATTCCAACGCCACCGCTTTCACCGGGCAGAACTCATGGCAGCAATAACAGCGGATGCAGTTTTGCGCAAAGATGACGGCCTTCTTCCCCTTTAACTCCATGCACTTCTTTGGGCAGATGCGGATACAGTCGCCGCAGCCGATGCAGCTTTCTTTGATAGTCGGCACAATGTCGCCCTTGTGCTTCACGGCGGGGAGGA
The DNA here is from genome assembly GCA_031254195.1 of Oscillospiraceae bacterium. Classification (GTDB taxonomy): domain Bacteria; phylum Bacillota; class Clostridia; order Oscillospirales; family UBA929; genus UBA929. The sequence goes on along the minus strand of JAIRUW010000009.1, from coordinate 16,273 downwards.
AATTTGTCCGCAGCGGCGCGGGGTTGTCACCTAGCCATTCCAATTGCGCGGGGCTGTCGGGCGCAAGGCCGCGCTTGGCGGCTTCGGCAACCGTATATACGCTGTCAAGCCGCAACCCCATCAAATGGCACTGCGCCAGATCGACCGTGTATGGGCTGAACCCTCCGGCGATGACGCGCAAGTGTTTGGGGTCGCCGCCGGTCGGGCCCGCGCCCTCCATCCCCCACACCCCGTCGAGGATGGCGAAGCCGGGCTTGACAGTCTCGCAGACGTCAACCAGCATCCCGGCGAAATCCGGCCTGTTAGGATACTTGCCGTGCAGGATGGGTTTACCCATGCCCGGCACACAGCCGAACAGGTTTTTCATGCAGCCCGTCATCGCCATCATGCTGTGCGTCTTGGCCTTGGCGGCCGATATGACCAGATCTGCTTCCAGCACCGGCGCAAGCAGGCTCACCTTTTGGATGACCCGCCCGCCCGGGACGGAGACTGTCCGGCTTTTGGTGTTATAGCTCAGGACCGCTCCGCTCCGCTTCGCCGCGTCCTCCATGCCGCATTTACTGTAGAGCATCTTCAATACCGCCTTGCTGTGCGGCCCGCCGGTAGAGTCAATGATGGTAACCTCCGCGCCCGCTTCAATGAACGCCGCGCATATGGCGGAGACCACGGCGGGGTGGGTCGTTGCGGCGGCGTCGGGGTTACGCGGCATGATGAGGTTGGGCTTAACAAGGACGCGCTTTTTTCCGTTCAGGATAGCCGCGGCGCCGCCGAACGCGTGCAAAACACGGTCAACGGCGGCTTTGGCATTGTCATATGTATCGCATTGTGCGATGAATACACGGTTGTCCATGGCTTATCCTTTGCGCTTTACGGCTCGCAGAGCCGCCGCGGCGATGTCCACAGCGTTGAGGCAGAACCGCCCGCGCAGATAGTCCTCCGGGCCGACCTCGCCAAACTCGTCCTGTACGCCAATCATCTCGACCGGGACGGGGCAGGCCTTGACAAGCGTTTCGGCGACCGCCGAGCCCAGCCCGCCGACGACGTTATGGTTTTCGCAGGTGATGACCGCGCCGGTCTTTTTCGCGCTTTCCATAATCAGTTCCGTATCAACCGGTTTCCATGTGAACAGGTTGACGACCCGCGTCGAAACGTCCTGCTCCTCAAGCAGTTTTGCCGCTTCCAGAGCCTCGGCGACCATGATGCCGGACGCAAACAGCGTCACATCCGCGCCGTCGCGCAGGAGAGCGCCCTTGCCGATTTGGAAGGTACTGCCTGCTTCATAGACGCCGACGGCGTTCTTGCGGTTGAGCCGGATGTAGTATACACCGTACTGTTTGGCGATTTGCGGCAGCAGATTTTCCAGCATGACCGAATCAGTCGGCTCGATCAAAATCATTTCGGGGATGGCGCGGAGGACGGCCATGTCCTCCAGCGGCATATGCGTCCCGCCGTTATACGCGGCGCAGACGCCGGGGTCGGTGCCTACAATACGTACGTTGAGCTTGGCGTAAGCCGCCGACATGAAGACTTGGTCGCAAACGCGGCGGGTGGCGAAGGTGCCGAAGGTATGCGCAAACGGCACAAACCCCATCGCCGACAGCCCGGCGGCGACGCCTACCATATTGGCCTCGGCAATGCCGCAGTTGATGAAGCGGTCGGGAAAGGCTTGCATAAAGGGCTTCATACCGGACGAGCTCATCAGGTCCGCGTCCATCGCCACGATGTTTTCATCTCTTTTAGCAAGCTCCACCAATACGCGGCAATAGGTATCGCGCATCATATTCTTTTCTGTCTCAAGAACGGCTTTCATTTTGATACTCATGCCGATACCTCCTCCAGTTTTTTCTGCGCGGCCGCCAGCGCTTCCCCCATCTGTTCCGGCGTAAAGGCGATGTGGTGGTTGAACTCCTGATCCTCCGCGAAGGTGCAGCCGCAGCCCTTTTTGGTGTCGAGAACAATCATCGAAGGACGGTGTGATGCCGCGCCTTCCTTATGGGCCGCCTCAATGGCGTTTTCTATGGCTTTTGTATCATGCCCGTTTATGGACTGCGTGAAGAAGCCGAAAGCCCGGAATTTATCGGCAAGGTCTCCGGTGTCGAGCACATTTTTAATGTACCCGTCCAATTGCTGACCGTTATTGTCGCAGAAGACGATCAGGTTGTCCAGTTTCCTGTGGGCGGCCAGCATCAAGCCCTCCCATACCTGGCCCTCGTTGCATTCGCCGTCGCCGACGATTAAATATGTCCTCGCGTCCTGCCCGCGCAGCTTTTGCCCCATCGCGAGGCCGATGGCGGTCGAGACGCCCTGCCCCAAAGAGCCGGTGGTCATGTCCACGCCGGGGGTCTTGTTCATGTCGCAGTGGCTGGGCAGGGTCGTACCGGGGCGGTTGAGGGTCTTGAGAAGCTCTTTATCAAAGAACCCGCGCGCCGCCAGGGCGGCATAGACGGTGGGGCCGGCGTGGCCCTTACTGCAAACAAGGCGGTCGCGCTCCGGCCAGCCGGGTTCTTCGGGGCGTACGCGCATGACGCTGTTGTACAGCACAGCCAGCGTCTCGACAACGCTCATTGCGCCGCCCACATGCCCAAAGCCCCGCGCCTCAAAGACGCGCAAGGTCTCAAGCCGCAGCTCGGCGGCCCGGAGGGGCAGATTTTGTTTGCTCATAGATGAAAACAGTCCTTTCAAAACGAATTGGCGTGTTTATTTCACAAAGAAGCAAATGTCTAAAATGATATTGCCCTTTTCATCGGGCGTCGTGAAACGCGGGCAGGCATACCGCTCAAAGCACCAGTCCGCGCCCTGTCCCTCGGTGACAAACGCAAACCCTTCTTTCCCGAGCTTCTCCCCGCATTCCCCTTCCCGGCAATATACCTCATCCTCTTTCCCGTATATCCAGCAGACGCCCAGCGCGCTTTTCGGGAAATCTACAGATTCAAACCCCTCGGGAACGGCGGCGTCTTCCGGCAGAAACATCCCGATCCAATATTCAAATGAATCCCGTTCAAACTCGCGCATCAGCCCTATATAGGCGTCGCCGTCCGCATAGGTTTCCTTAAAACTCTCGGTCATCTGCTTTTCAAGGATGCCGAACCAGCCGTTCTGGAACCACTCCCCCCATTTTGCGCCGAACATGCCCTCCACACGGTCAGCGTTGCCGTATTTCTTCCCGATGAACCGTGCCGCGCTAACGTTTTGCTTGTACGTTTTGATGATCTCTGCCATGATAATCCCTCCTGTTATTTATTTTTTTGCTGTATTTCGTCAATGATCTCGCACCGGAACGCAATCAGCCGCTTGAGCATCTCTAATCCCTCGTCATCAGGGTCGCGCCAACGAAAACCGATCAGGCCGCCGCCGCAGACCCTCTGCCGTTTGCCCAGCACTGTCACAAACGCGCCGAGATGGGAAGTGGAGCAAGCGTTGCAACGCCATACATGCCGCAGGGCCTGCTTTTGAAACTCCGGCGGTTCTTTCTCCAGCCGGGAATTGATCAGCGCCGGGTCGTCTTGGTTGTATGCACTCACAATGCGGATGTCCAGCATGTGCTCGCCATCATCCTCCGTTTGGATGCACATCAGCAGCGGAAATCCAGGGTGCGGAACGCGAACCCCTCAAACCCGCGCTTCCCGGCGCACTGTTTCGCCAACGCGCTCATAGCCGGGAACATGTCGGAATGGCGCTCCGAGGCAAACCGTCTGCCGTCACAGGACAACCCCACGCGCGCAAGCGCTGCAAGCCTTTTATCCAGAGGGATGGGGCTGATGGCAGGGCGGGACTTCCTTTCAAGCAGCTCCATATCTTCCTCTGAAACTATAAGCGTGTTGCCGCTGACGGTGCCAATCTCACCCAGTATATAGAGGAATTCGATATAAAAACAAGAATTGCGGGTTTGCGAAAGGATGGTTTTGGCTTTCGACGGCGATCTCTGTTTCATGCCGTTGACGGTTATCTTGCCGCAAAAATCCTCCAGCATCCCCACCGGGAGGCCATATATCTCCGGGTGGTCGTACATATCCGACAGCATATCTCTGACAAAGCCGTGAAACGCTATACACGACGAACGTATATCAGGGTCGGCGACATTGACCAGAGACCGCTCAAGCGGCGTAAGCCCCCGCGCCGATGAATAGATACATTTGTGGACGGCGGACGGGAACTCGGTCAGCTCAACGGAAAAATCCAAAGCGCGTCCCTCCTCAGTATGCCAGCCTCGTTTCGATATAAACAGCCACCTCGTCGATCGGCACCCGCTCCTGTTCCATGGTATCGCGGTCGCGCACGGTGACGCAGAGGTCGCGCTCGCTGTCGAAGTCATAGGTGACGCAGAAGGGGGTGCCGATCTCGTCCTGGCGGCGGTAGCGCCGGCCTATAGCCCCCGCGTCGTCATAGTCGGTATGAAAGCGCTTCTTCAAATCCGCGCAAAGCCTCACCGCCCCGTCAGACAGCTTTTTTGAGAGCGGCAGCACGGCGCATTTGACCGGGGCCAGCGCCGGGTGCAGGCGCAGGATGGTGCGCATATCGCCGTCCGCCAGAATCTCCTCGTCGTATGCGTCAATCAAAAAGGCCAGCAGGACGCGGTCAACGCCGAGAGACGGCTCAACGACGCAGGGGATATATTTTTCGTTGGCCTCGGCATCAAAATACTCCATGCTCTCACCGGACTCAGCCTGATGGCATTTCAAGTCATAATCGGTGCGGTCGGCGATGCCCCAAAGCTCACCCCAGCCAAACGGGTAGAGGAACTCGATGTCGGTGGTGGCGGCGGAATAATGCGAAAGCTCGGTCGGATCATGGTCGCGCAGGGCTACATTCTCCTGCTTTAATCCCAATCCAATCAGCCAGTTTTTGCAAAATTCCTTCCAAAAGTCAAACCATTCGAGGTCTGTGCCGGGTTTGCAGAAAAACTCCAGCTCCATCTGCTCAAACTCACGGGTGCGGAAGATGAAGTTGCCCGGCGTGATCTCATTGCGGAAGCTCTTGCCGATTTGCGCGATGCCGAACGGCACTTTACGGCGCGAGGAACGCTGTATGTTCTTGAACTGTACGAATATGCCCTGCGCCGTCTCCGGGCGCAGATAGACGGTAGCCGCCGTGTCCTCGTTGACGCCCTGGAAGGTCTTAAACATCATGTTAAACTGGCGGATGGCGGTAAAATCCTTCGCCTCGCAGTCGGGACAGGCGACCCCCTTTTCCTTGAGCCACTCGCCCATTTGGTCAAAGCTCATCCCGGCGGGGTTACCGCCGTTACTCTCGATTAGCTTGTCGGCGCGGTGGCGTGTCTTGCATTTGCGGCAGTCCATTAGCGGGTCGTTGAAATTCTTTAGGTGGCCCGAAGCCTTCCAAACGGCGGGATTCATTAAAATACCGGAGTCCAGTCCGACATTGAAGGGGCTTTCGCGGACAAACTTCTTCCACCACGCGGCCTTGATGTTGTTTTTCAACTCCACCCCCAGCGGCCCGTAGTCCCAAGTGTTGGCCAGCCCGCCATAGATCTCCGATCCGGGATAGATGAATCCGCGCCCCTTGCATAGCGCAACAATTTTCTCCATGCTCTTTTGTGTGTTGTCCATTCGTATCACCTCAGGATATAATAATTGTTTATGGGGTCTGTATACTGTATAGCAACGTTGTTGTATGTTTTATAGTCGGTCTCGTCGCCGTTCAGGTAATATGCGTCATAATATTCTTCTGTGCTCTCATTCCATGACCATTCTTCCATGAACTCATCAAGAAGGGATGGAACCCCATCGCGTATCGAATAGTATAATTTATTACTAGGGCTTCCAGCGCCTCCGTGCTCCCATATGAGGATAACATGCTCCGACAATTCCTCACTATATGCGGCCCTGATGATCGTGCCATACCCGACTTGATTGCGGTAATAAAACAGCTCTGCGACTTCCCCGTCAATAACTGTGCAAAAACCGCTCCAATATGCTTCATATACATTATGATCGAGTTTGAAATATAAATCAAGTATGCCGTTGCTGTCGAAATCCAACATCTTTTTTTCTGATATGGTATAATAAGTCCCTCGTCCGTCATCAAGGGAAATTAGCTTATCTTGTAAATACACGTCATACAGTTCTGATTCATCATAATCAGGGCCGGGTTGGGGTGATGGCTCTGATGGCAACTCCTCCGGCGGGGAACTGGACTCTTTTGAAGATGGCTCAATCGTTATTTCAACCGGCAGCGGGTCAAGCAAAGCATTCGACAAAGATATTTCACCGCTGACGATATACCCGTTGTCCATGGCACAAGCGGCTAAAGCGGCGAGAGGGAGCAAAGAAGAAAGAACATAGAAAAGCGGCTTCTTCATTACTATTTCCCCACGCAAAATTTAGCAAAAATCTCGTCAACGATCTCTTCCCGCACGCGCCGCCCCGTCAGTTCGCCGATGCAGGCGAGGGCGCGTTCCAGCTCGGCCAGCACCGCGTCGGGGGTGACGCCGTCCCGCAGGCCCGACAGGGCGTTCCGTACGGCATCCATCGTGCGGCGGATGGCGTCGGCTTGGCGCTCGTTGGTCAGGACGGAGCCGTCGTAGAGCGTGTCCCCGGCTTCGTAAAGGCGGCGGAGAGTGCTGTATACGGCGTCAAGTCCTTGCCCGAATTTGGCTGAAATAGGCAACACATGCAAAAAGGCGGCTTCTATCTGCTCCCGCTCCAGCTTTTGCGGCAGGTCGGCTTTGTTCAGCAGCACCAGGCACGCCCGGTCACGCGCGAGGTCTAAAACGGCGCGGTCCGCGTCGTCCATCTCCTGCGAACCGTCCAGCACCACAAGCAGCAGCTCGGCGTTTTCCGCCGCGCCGCGCGCCCGTGACACGCCGATCGCTTCCAAATCATCTTTTGTCTCGCGGATACCCGCGCTGTCGGTGAGGCGCAGCTTCACGCCGCCGACCGTCACCGTTTCCTCCAGCGTGTCACGCGTAGTGCCGGGCACGGACGATACGATGGCGCGCTCATGCCCCACGAACGCATTGAGCAGGGAGCTTTTGCCCACGTTGGGCTTGCCCAGGATGGAACACCGCAGCCCCTCGCGCAACAGCAGGCCCTTTCCGGCTGTCAAGAGCAGGTCGTCAAGCGTATCCAGGACGGTTTGCAGTATCGCGGCGGGTTCCCCGGGGGAGATGTCCTCCTCCGGGTAGTCCACCGCGGCGTAAAAGCGGGCCAGCAGTCCGGCCAGCGTGTCATAGGTTTCGGCGAACACCCGCCCCAACCGCCCTTCGAGCTGTCCGGCGGCGTTGCGGGCGGCGTCGCGCGTTTCGGCGGTCACCAGGTCGGCCACCGCTTCGGCTTGCGACAGGGACAGCTTGCCGTGCAGGAAGGCGCGGCGGGTAAACTCCCCCGGCGCGGCGGGGGAGGCCCCGGCCTTGTAAATCGCTTCCAAAATAGCCCGAAGCGCGGGGATACTGCCGTGCAGGTGCAGTTCCACCGTATCCTCGCCGGTATAGGAGTAAGGGGCGACCATGCGGACAGCCATGCCCTCATCCAGCAATACGCCGTCAACGACCGCGCCGCCCATAACAAGGGTACGGGGCGGCCATTGGGCAAGCGGCAGGCTGTTTTTCGCGGCAAAGACCGACGAGGCGACTAAAAACGCCTTATCGCCGCTGATTCGTATGATGCCAAGCGCGCCCGACAGGGGCGGCGTGGCCAGAGCCGCGATGGTCTTCATCTCTGCGCCTCCTTACATTCTGGGTATATCCTCGCCTCTGTCCAGCATGTCGAACCGGCTCAAAAAGCCCTGCTGCAACGACATGCGGTTGATAAACAGCCCGGTATCGGCCCCGTTGTAAACAATCAAAAATTGCAAATCGCTGATACGGTATAGCTCCACAGTCTCGGTCTCGCCGTCCAGAAAGTGCATGGCAATCCGGTACTCCGGCGGGGATTGCGGTATCCCGGCGTCGGTCCCGCCGTCTTGGGTGACGCGGAGGGCCGCCATATACAATCTGCGCGCGTTGGTTTCAGATACTTCGTTGTCGTCCAGCCAGCCGCGCAGGATATGGGTGTCCTCTTCATCATAGTCATGCTCAAATCGCAATACGCGGGTGACGCCTTCCAACTCAAAAGTCAGCGATGAAACCGTTTTGATGTCATGGAGCCAAACCATCCCCGAACGCAGGTAGTCCCAGTTGGCGTCTAAGAAGCGGTAATCCCCGCTGGGGTCAAGCAAAACGGCGTCATACCCCTCAATCATCACATAACGACCGCCGCTCTCCGGGTCGCGCCCCCCGATGAGGAGCGTCCCATTCCATTCGGCGCCGCCTACCGTCAGCCTAATGGGGCTGTCCAGCCCATATACGGACAGGTCGGCCGGCAACAGCGTTTCGATCCGGCTGGGCGCGATGCCGGTGATGGGTTCGAGGACGACCGTGCTCACCATATGCTCGTTGCTTTCGCCTTCAAAAGGCTGTGTCAGCTGATACGTGGACATATCCAGCGTTGCCTCGGCCATCTCCTCTTCGGAGCGCTTGCGCAACCCGATGACGGCTTCGCCGTCTTTTTCGAGGAGGACGCTCTCGATGAGCTGCCATGTTGGCTCCTCCTCCGTAGAGGGTGGATAGGGCAGGAAGGACAGGTCGTAGAAATATTCGATCGTGTTGGTGAGATAAGAGGCTTGCAGCTCAGTCAGCAAAAACACCTCGCGGCTGTTTCCCCTCCGCGCGTAACGGCCTCTTCCGGCCGCCTGCTCCGCGCCTGCCATCAGCTCAACCGATGTGCCGTCGGTGCGGGTGACGCGCCATGTCATCACCGGCTTATCAAGGCCGAACAGGGCGAGCTGCGCGTCGTCGGCGTTTTCAGCCACCCTTGTAAGATTGGCCAGCCCGGTCGCGTAGGTATGCGCCAGCCGCATTGCCGCGTGCCTGCCCGGGAAAAGCGCCTCCGGCGCGTCCAGCTCGCAGTCCCCGGTTTCTGGGTCGCGGCGGATGATATAAGGCGTCCCGCCGCGCGGCGAGAAGGTTATGCCGGCCACATTGTCCTGTGATTCCCGGAACAATTCGGTGACCTCTGTTTCGATGGGTTGGCCGTTTTCCCCGTTGTCCCCATTCCCCGGGTCTGTAGGTTGCGGCTCCGGCCAGAGGCTGAGCGCCGCGATCCCCGCCGCCAGCGCCAAAACCACAGCTATACTGGCAATCAACGCCGAACGCCGCATTACTGATGCCTCCGTTTACGCCAGACAAGAATCCCCGCCAAAATGATAGCCAGCGGCAGCGCGATGACCATGAGGATCAGCACAGCCTGCGTCTGCCCCGTGCTGACCGGCATGGCCTCTCCCCCGAATTGCTTGCTCGGGATGTATACGCTTTCCCCGAATGGGTTGAGGTCGTTGGCGAGGTCCGCTATCAGCTGGATGTTGTAGAAATACTGGCCGTAATAAGTCAAAAACATGTCGTCTACCAGCCCGATACTGGAAACGATCAGGTGCGAGTGGACTTGGCTGCTGTTTGCGTCATAGGTGATCTGGCGGACATTGTAGGCCAGCGCGAAAGGGCCTGCCTCGTCGCCGCTCTCCCGCTCCAGCGACGCGATGCCGCCGCCGCCATAATCCTTGGTGTAGGAAGAGGAGGAATAGGTCTCGATTAGGGGGAACGCCGTGAAATTCCCCCTAGTTCCGCCGGCCCATTCGGAGCGGATTGGCCGGGCGCTTAGTATGGCGACAGGGACGCCGGACGCCTCTGCTCCGGCAAGGGAGGGCAGCATACCCGCCTTGACCGGCGCCGTGACAAAGTTGAGCTGGGAAAAATAACTGTACTGCTCGTCGCACACCAGCTTGCTGTCTACCGAGAGGCCCCATTGCGCTAGAAACCCGTCAAGCAGCGGAAGCGATAGGGTCTCAAGATCATAGAATATCATCGCGTTGCCGCCGTTGGAGAGGTAATGCTCCAATTTTTCGATTTCACCAGATAAAAAGTCGGTCTTTGGGGCAGAAGATACAACGACAACGGTGTCGTCCGGGATGTCTTGCAGCGCGAGGTTTATTGTCGAAATAGCATACCCGCACTTGTCAAAGACCCATTTCAGGCGCTCCGCCGAATCTTCCCTGTGCCCCTCGATAAAAACTGCCCCCGCCACTTTCTCGCTCAGCACATACAGCAGCGCGCTGATCAATTCCTGGTCAGCTCTGATGCCGGTGGCAACCGAGTTCCCGTAATCGTCGTAGCTTACGGTGAATAGGCTGGCTGCCGGGACCCTTGTGGCGCGGCGGACGCTTTTGATGATGATGTCGTCCCGCTGCAATCCTTCCAGCTCGGAATAGGCATCTTTGAGTACGCTGAGGGAGTTGTTGTATTCAGGGCCGTCGAACGAGTTGAGGTCGGGGTTGACATACTGTACGCGGAGACGGCCGCCCGATACGGCGGAATAGTTTTGCAGGATGTCGATGATACGGGTGCGCAGCCCGGAGGAATCGGCGTGCCATAAGGATTCCTCCGACAGTACGATGATGTCAACCGTCTCGCTGACGCCGGACAAAACCTCGGCGGCTTTATCCGACAACGAGTACAACCCCGTTTCGGTCAGGTCGGCTTTGAGAAAAAACCGTTCGGTCAGCATCCCGGCAAAGACGTTGAGCAGGACGATGGCCGTCAGGAAAAGGAGGGTGATCAGCAGCGAAAAACCGCCGTATTTCAGTTTCTTTTTGTTCATGGTCAGGCCCACCTCCTCTTCTCAAGGCCGCGGACAGTGAGGAAAAGGAAGATGGCGCAGACGGAGAGGAAATAGACAATGTCGTCCAGCGCTAAGACGCCCCTCGAAATGTCGTTATAGCGCCCATAGATGGAGATGAAGCGCAAGGAGCGCATCACCAGCATCGGAAGTGCCCCGCTTTGATAGAAAATCAATGCTACCACCTCAAGGATATACAGCGCCACAAAAAGCCCCAAGGAGCCGACAGCCGCCACCACCTGATTTTCAGTCAGCGAGGAGATGAACACGCCCATGGCGATATAGGCGGCGCCGATACAGAGGATGCCGATATAGTTGCCCACCACCTCCGCCGTGTTGTTCTCGCCGAAGACGGATATGGCGAATGGCCACAGCAGGGTCAAAAGCAGCAGGCAGACAAAGACGGCGAACGAGGAGAGATACTTGCCCATGACGATACCGGAGAGCTTTACCGGCGAGGTAAACAGGAGCTGGTCGGTCTTTTGCTTGAAATCCTCGGAAAAGACGCGCATGGTGAGGATGGGCGTCACAAACATCATTACCATCAGCATAAAGCTGAACACGCCGGAGAGCGAAGGAGACGCGCCCAGGGCGTTGTTGAGGTAAAAGAGCAGGTTGAGAACGAGGATGTAAGCGCCCAGATAGATATATCCGATCGCCGACGTGAAATACGCCTTAAAGTCGCGTTTGAATACGGCCAGCATTTATTCGTCCTCCTCCTCGTCCATAAATAGCTCGTCCAACTCTTTTTGCTGCGGTCTGGCGGACGTTTTCTTCGATTTTTTCGGTTTTTCGTGGGCGACGGCTTCGTCCGTCAGCTTTAGGAAAATATCCTCCAGCGAGGCGTCCTGCGGGCGCAGCATCAGGATGGGGTACCCCGCCTTGGCCAGCGCGGCGAACATCGGCTTACGGATGTCGATGTTGGGCTTGCTCTCAATGACAAAATCATGGCTGCCCGTTTCCATCTCGCCTAAGTGGTTGGCGCTTTGGATGCCGTCCTGACCGCGTAGCAGCGACTGTATCCCGTCCCTCGGCCCGGCGATACGCGCCAGCAGCGTCCTCTCGCCCGAGATGGCGCCCGCGAGGTTTTCCGGCTTGTCGTCGGCGACGATGACGCCGTTGGAGATGACAAGCACGCGTTCGCAGACGGCCGAAACCTCCGGCAGGATGTGCGTCGAGAGGATGATAGTGCGGCTCTTGCCCATTTCCTTGATGACATTGCGGATCTCCACAATCTGCCGCGGGTCGAGGCCGACGGTCGGCTCGTCCAGAATCAGTACGTCCGGGTCGCCGATCAGCGCCTGCGCCAGCCCGACGCGCTGTTTATACCCCTTAGACAGATGCCCGATCACGCGCCGGTAGACGTCCGAAAGCCCCGTCATTTGGCAGATGCTGCCGATATGCTCCTGCTGGCCGGACTTCACGCCTTTCAGCTCGTAGGCGAAATCCAAATACTCCTCCACCGTCATAGCGTGGTAGAGCGGCGGCTGTTCAGGCAGGTAACCGATGTGCCGCTTGGCCTCGATGGGGTTTTCCAACACATCGACGCCCGCGATCTTCACATCCCCCGCGTCGGCGGAGAGGTAGCCGGTGATGATGTTCATCGTGGTGGTCTTGCCCGCGCCGTTGGGGCCGAGGAAGCCGACGATCTGGCCCTCGGGGATGGAGAAGGATATACCGTCGATCCCGCGGCTCTTGCCGTAGCTCTTGGTGAGGCTGCTTACTTCTATCATTATCTAAGACCCTCCGTTGTCGGGCGCGTGAGCCCATGCCCTGCCGCGCTCTTCGTCTCCGCGACGCTCATTATATCACAGGGCGTCCTCTCTACATATGAAAAAACTGTGAATATCATATATCAATCATAGGGGGCTTGTCAAGCGCCCGCCCCCCGAAGCATCCGGGAAGCGGGCGGTTTATTCGTTGCGCGCACTACACGGCTATATAGCTGGAAAACGAGCTTGGTTGCGGCAGGGGGAGATTTTGCTCTTGCAGCCCCTCTATGTGAAACTGCAACGCGGAGGCTAAATTTTTCAAAACTTCCTTTTCGCTTTTTCCTGTAGCCACACAACCCGGCACATCGGGGAAATAAGCCGAGTAGTTGTTTTCGCACTTTTCAATTACACTCATATAGCGCATCCGTCATCTCCTCCTCATCATCTGCGCTTGTTTGAATATGCTGTATTGGGTGCCGATGTCCAGTTCGTCGCTCAATGGACCCGCAATCGTCACGCATCCGGGCTTATACGGGTGCTTGAACTGCCGGTGGCTTCCCTTTTGCCGTGACAAAATCCATCCGTCGCGCTCTATGAGCTTGATTGCTTCCTTTACCTTCATAGTCTCATCATATCATACTCTACCCCGAAACGTCAATCCTCGCCTAGTCTGTCAAGCGCCCGCCCCCCGAAGCATCCGGGAAGCGGGCGGTTATTCGTCCTCTACATATTCCAGCACATCGGAAACCGTGCAGTTGAGGATAAAACATAAAGTGTCCAGCGTGGTGGTGGTGATGGGCTTGCCGTGCTTCATGCGGTGGAGGGTGTTGGCGGTGAAGCCTTGCTTGAAAATAAGATGATATTCCGTTATGCCCTTTTTGTATAGAGTTTGATAAAAGGGCGCGTAACTTATCATCGGCCTCACCTCCAATGATAGATTATCATACTCTATATATTGACTATACACTACTTATAGGTTATAATGTTTTCCAAAGTAACCCGCAAAGACTGAAAACCCTGCGTTTGCGGGAACAAAAGGAGAATAGCAAGACATGAAAAGGATTTTCAGTTTAGCTTTAGCGCTGATATTCGCGTTTGGCATTGTCCCCGCGGCTACCCCGTCCGCCGTCGCCGCCCCTCCCTCGGGAAGCATCATCCAAGACCCGAATTTCTACGCGGCGGTGCTGGAGATTCTCGGGAAGGATAACGGATATGCAATCACCGCGGCGGATGTGGCGGGGATTACGCGCTTAGATGTGAGTGGTAAAAACATCGCCAGCCTCGAAGGTATCGAGCATTTTACCTCGCTGAAACATTTAGACTGCTCCAACAACCGGCTGACCGAGCTGGACTTGCATACCACCCCGGCCAGATACGCCGTAGTCACAGCGGCCAGGCTTGACACTCATTATGACGTGTTCAATCCGGGCAGCCAGACCGACAGAGTGCGCGTTATGTTTGAAGACGGCACCACCGGCGAGTATATCATAGACGGCATCATGAATATCAACGGCGAAAGGATGACCCGTGTAGCCAACGGCAATATTACCGCCGCCGGGCAATACGGGCCTGTCAGGGATAAAACAAATAACAACGGTACGCCGCAGTTCGGCGACTACATCTTCTACCGGAGCAACACCGTCGGCACAAGCGGCAACAACTCCTCTATCTTCGCTGCGGCAGCCAATATCGAAGACCACCTCTTCAGTTACACCATCAACGGCAGCAGAATCACCCTCCGCGAGTTGCCGGTGCGCGCCGATATTGCCACACCCGACGGGAATTCCAGAGTAAGCACAGTCACCACACGCTTCGACCAAACATGGGGTACGAATGTTTTGGGTAGCGTAACTGGCAATAATACGCGTGGCCTGCATAACACAGACCGCTCCTCGGTCATTATCAAATCCCTCGACAGAAATGGCAACACGGTTTACAGGGTGTACAACAAGCAGAGCGTGCCTGGTCTAAACGTACCGCAGGACGCGACCGTCAGAACCGAGACCCTCCGCCAGGGCATCAGTTCCTGGGAAGCCGACCCGGACAACGGGCCTGTCGCGCGTATGGTATTCGTTGACGCTACACAGGCTTATATAAATAATGTTGGTGGCTGGGCTATTGTACTTGAAACCGGCTATGATAACGTAGGCGAAGTCGGCACCACCGGAAGCGTAAGAACCCTCACCTCGAACGGTGAGCAAATTCTCAAGACAGTCTCTTATGACATCCGGGGCTACAACGCGCTGAGAAAGCTCCGCAGAGGAGATGTGTTTTCCTATAGAGCTTATGATAACGAGCCAGACAGAATGTTCGATATAGCTCCTATGCGCGCCATGGCCCTAATAAAAGGCATTGATAACAACGGCTGCTTCAACATAGTTGATGCCAACGGAAACCCACTTGGAGGAGCGGAGCCGGTGTATGTTGGCTCGGACTGGATTCACAATTACGTACTTGGTGGTAACGGGTTAGATGACAACGGGCAAGGTCCAATCAGTATAAGCGAACTGCGTGACGCTATCGGCGAAACTGATGTGTATAACCTATATAGAATAAATTGGTACAATTACGGCGCCAATCTGTTGGTGCGTATGAGTATCGGCGCAAGCAACGCGAATGACCCTGAAGTTCGCTATAACAACAACGGTGACAGGCGCGACATCGCAGGATTGCTAGCGCAAGCAGTTGAGATTATGGAAACATACCCTGTTCGTGCTCCTGCCACAGACTTTACAGAAGAAACCGCAAAACAGGCTATAGTAGAGCATATCAACGCTAGCTCATTTCGCTGCGTGACAGATGTAACGATTAACAATGTTACCATCCATAACGCCGGAGGTTTAGCCGCTGGAACCGCGACAGCATCCGTCTCACCGTTTAATATTTCTTGTTTTGAAAGAACAATAATTTATGAGATCGTCTCGCTTCCCATTCCCAACGCCGCGAGCGCAAGCGCAAGCAGTTTAGCGCTTTCCCCCATTCTCTTCGCCACTAATGATACCGGAACAGAAAAAATCCCCATGCAGCTTGAATACCTCGACGTACGCCGGAACTATTTGCCGGATGAATCCGCCGTTAAAGGCTTTGCGGGGACTTGGGATAATGTAAACTTCTTCTTCTCTCCCCAACTGCAAATAACCCCGCCGTCCCCCTCGCCCCAAGACCCGCCTTCAACTCCCCCCACCCCGTCCTCTCCCTCCCCATCCCCAAGCCAACCGGATGACAGCACCATCGTCATTGAGGCCGCGGAAGACGGCTCCGCCACCCTCACCAACAACCAGCTCAACCAAATCCGGCAGGGCAGGTTGGCGCTGGAGGTCAGCTTCAAGGATGAGGGCGGGGACGCTCTGGGGACAATCGCGTTCAGCGCGGAGGCGGCGGGGCGGATGATTTCGGACGCGCAAGGCGGCGCTGTTACCGTCTCGCTCAAAACGGTGGACATAGATGACTTAGATGTATCCGGCCTGACCGAAGAAGCGGCAGAAGCTCTTGCCGACCGCCCGGTTTACCAGTTCGCCGTCACCGACCGAAACGGCAACTCGATCACGCAATTCGGCGGCAATGTCACGATCACCCTGCCGTATACCTTGGCGGCGGGCGAAAACCCCAACGCCATCGTGGTGTATTACCTGACGGCGGGCGGGATTGAGATCGTACACGGGTATTACGACGCCGCGTCGCAGACGGTCATCATCAAGACCAACCACTTCTCGATGTACGCCATCGGCTACAACCCGGTCGCCTTCCCCGACGTGCCGGACGACCATCTTAATAAGAGCGCCATAGATTTCGTCGCGGCGCGGGAGATCACTTCGGGCATGGGAGGCGACCGGTTCGACCCGGACGGCAGCCTGACGCGGGCGCAGCTCCTTGTGATGATTATGAAAGCATACG
>JAIRUW010000066.1 GCA_031254195.1 Oscillospiraceae bacterium | reverse complement strand
GCGGCGCATATCTACGGCGACAGAATCACCCCGCCGGAGGGCGTGACCATTGACCGTCTGAGCTTGCAGGACTTCTTCATCCATATCGTGGGAGGGAAAGGCAATGAGTAAGCAGATTGGAACCATCGCAACGCTAAATCTCAAAAATATCAGAACCCCATACTTTGTGACAGGGATAGTAACCGCTTCCATGTTCATACAAACTGTCGTATATGCTATTGTTATGGCTAACGGAGGTACCGCCAGTCAGATAAGTCCCAGCTTCGGAACTTATTTTTGGCTGTTGGTTATCATGGCGGCTATCTCCATCCCGATAACACATTTTAAGAAGACCGCCAATCTCGGAGGCAAGCGCGACGGCTTTTTCTGGGGCAGTCTAGGATCCTACGCGATGCTGGCCGGCTTAGTATCACTTGCCACCGCAACCGTGCATTACACAGTTGACCGCGCCTTGATCAGCACAGGCAACTTTGCAAGCACGGAGGAGTTCTTACAGGATTTCACCTTCATAGAAGGTCACTATGTTATCTTCGATTTACTTGCATTATTCGGCTGGGCGGCCCGCGGCCCGCTTTTCGTGGTTATACAGCAGTTTGCCTTCCTGCTTCTGCTCGCTGTCGCCGTTCATACGTTCACTGCCATACAGGACAAATGGTACGGCTGGGTGACGGATGCGGTGATTGCCGCTATACTCGCGACATTTATCCCCATTCCCGTGCTGCGTCCGGCGCTGGTTTGGTTCTTTGAAATGATCCTGTTCCATTCAAACGCGGCGGTACAGATCGCTGTCTGTTTGGCGCTGTCGATGGTCATCTACGCGCTGAACAAGCCGATATTCGCAAGGAAGGTGTTATAGAAGAGCCGAACAGCCCGCCCGACGGGCGCACGGCAAACGCATGAACTGTGTTTCACAGGGAAAATCTCCCGCCGCCTGCGGGCGCCACCCTCTTTCGCGAAAGAGGGAAGGTACGCAGCTTTCCTCGCTCCTTCTGAGGAAGGAGCTGGCCCCGCAGGGTCTGAGGATGTTCTCTCGCAAAAGAAGATGAATCCGGCAGAGCATAAGGCTTTGCCGGGTTTACTATCTATCCGCAAAATTTTTATGCCGGTTTACATAAAACCCCTTGACAAATCCTATGTTATATTGTATACTATGTAAAGCTGCGAACCTTTACAAGGTTATGTCGGAGGTGTGAGGGTGAAAGACGATCCATTGGTGATGAGTATGCTTTTCGACTTCTACGGCGAGGTGCTCACCGAAAAGCAGAAGGATTTTTTCGACCTCTACCACAACCATGACATGTCGCTGGGCGAGATTGCCGAAAACGCCAAGATCACCCGTCAGGGCGTGCGCGATGTGATCGTCCGCGCAACGCAGGTGCTGCGCTCCATGGAGGAAAAGCTCGGACTGGTGGCGCGGTATAAGATGATGCAGAGCGGCCTGCTCGAAATACGCGACGCGGCGGCGGCTATCGAAGCCGTCAACAACAAGCGGTTCGGCAGCGCTCCCATCCGCGAGTACGCGCAGAGGATACAGGAATTGGCTTCGGAGATCGCGGAGGAGACATAATGGCTTTTGAAAATCTCGGCGACCGGCTGAACGGTATATTTAAGAAGCTCCGCGGCAAGGGCCGCTTAAACGAGAAAGACATACAGGAGGCCATGCGCGAGGTGCGGATGGCCCTGCTGGAGGCCGACGTAAACTTCAAGGTGGTCAAGGAGTTCTGCGCCGCGGCTGCCGAACGGTGCAAGGGTAAGGACGTTTTGGACAGCCTGACCCCGGGGCAGATGGTGGTCAAGGTCGTCCATGAACAGCTGATCGCGCTGATGGGCGGCGAGGACGGCGCGTCCGCCGCGAAGATTCAGATGTCCTCCAAGCCGCCGACCGTAATCATGCTGTGCGGGCTTCAGGGAGCGGGCAAAACCACCAACGGCGCGAAGCTGGCGGGGTATTTCAAGAAACAGGGCAAACGCCCCCTGCTGGCAGCCTGCGACGTATACCGCCCGGCGGCAATCAAACAGCTTCAGGTGGTCGGCGCACAGCTTTCCGTGCCGGTGTATGAGGAAGGGCAGGGCGACCCGGTCAAAATCGCGAAAAACGCGGTTGAACACGCGCAAAAGCACGGCAACGACATGGTTTTCCTCGATACGGCGGGCCGCCTGCACATCGACGACGAGTTAATGGACGAGCTGGGGCGGATCAAAGACACGGTGCGCCCGCACGAGATACTGCTGGCCGTGGACGCGATGACGGGGCAGGACGCGGTCAACGCCGCGCAGGTTTTCAACGAACGCCTAGGCATCGATGGCATTTTGCTGACCAAGCTGGACGGCGACGCGCGCGGCGGCGCGGCCCTGTCGGCGCGGGCGGTGACCGGCAAGCCGGTCAAGTTCTGCGGCGTGGGCGAGAAGCTCGACCAAATCGAGCCGTTTTACCCGGAGCGGATGGCCAGCCGCATCCTCGGCATGGGCGACGTTTTGACCTTGATTGAGAAAGCCGAGGCGGCGTTCGATCAAAAAAAGGCCGAGCAGATGGAGAGGAATCTCCGCGCCGGACGGTTCACCTTAAACGATTTCCTCGACCAGATGGCGCAGCTCCGCGGCATGGGCTCAATGCAGGACATTTTAGGCATGATGCCCGGAGTGGACAGGCACGCGCTGAAAAACGCCAAATTTGACGAGCGTTCGATGGGGCGGATGGAGGCCATCGTCCTCTCGATGACAGCCAGGGAACGCGAAGACCCGAAGATCCTCAATTCCTCGCGCAAACGCCGCATCGCCGCCGGGAGCGGCACACGGGTGGAGGACATCAACAGGCTCCTCAAACAGTTTGACATGATGAAAGTGCTGGCTAAGCAGATGGCTGGCGGCAAAATACCGAAAAACCTGAAAGGGTTGTTAGGATAAACACAAACATTAGGAGGAAAACAAGCAACATGGTCAAGATGAGACTGCGCCGCATGGGCGCGAAGAAAGCGCCTTATTACCGCATCGTGGTGGCCGATTCCCGTTATCCGCGCGACGGGCGCTTTATCGAGGAAATCGGGACGTACAACCCGCTGGCCGAGCCTGCCGAGATCAAAATCATCGGCGACCGCGCCAAGGATTGGCTGCAAAACGGCGCCCAGCCGACCGATACGGTAAAAAAACTGCTCAAGATCGCCGGGGTTATCTGATATGGCCGATTTGAAAGACTTACTGCAATACATGGCGGAACAGCTTGTCGATAAGCCGGAGGAAGTCAGCGTCACAGAGCGCGACAGCGGGAGCGAGCTGGTTTTAGAGCTGCGCGTCGCGCCGGGCGACGTGGGCAAGGTAATCGGAAGGGGCGGCGGCATTGCCAAAGACCTGCGCTCCGTCATCCGCTCGTCGGCCCCGATGGGCAAGAGGGTCAATGTCGAAATCATTGACAAGTAAAAATCCCCTTCAGGAAATCGGCAAGGTCGCCGGTACGCATGGCGTTCGCGGCGAGCTGCGCATAGAGCCGTGGTGCGACAGCCCCGCTTTTTTGGCGGGGTTTGAAACCGTTCATCTGCTAGGACAGCCTTACAAAGTTCAGTCGGCGAGGCCGCACAAAAGCCTTGTGCTGATGAAGCTGGACGGCGTGGACACCGTGGAAGCCGCACAAATGCTGCGGGGCAGCATTTTGTATATCGACCGTTCGGGTGTGGAGCTGCCGGAAGGGCGGCACTTCATCCAAGACTTGGTCGGGCTGAGCGTGCTCGACGGCGAAGAGCGCATCGGTACGCTATACGATGTGCTGACCGCGCCCGCGCATGACGTATACGTAGTGCGGGGTGAGGACGGGGAGCGTATGATCCCGGCCGTGCCGGAGTTCGTCAAGGAGATCGATATAGACGGCGGTGTGATAAGGGTCAAGTTGATCGAGGGGATGTGACCATTACGCAAATCGACATTTTAACGCTCTTTCCCGAAAGTATCGGCCGGCTTATGGGCGAGAGCATCATCGGGCGGGCGCAAAAAAAGGGCGCTATCGCGATCAGGACGCACCAGATACGCGATTTCACCCTGAACAAACAGAAACAGGTGGACGACTACCCCTACGGCGGCGGGCACGGGCTGATCATGCAGGCCGACCCGCTGTACCGCTGTTGGGAGCATGTCGTCCATACGCATGGGGCGGGGCGTACGGTCTACCTCTCGCCGCAGGGCAGGGTGTTCAATCAGGCGGAGGCGCGGCGTTTGCTGACCTTCCCGCGTTTGATCTTGGTCTGCGGGCATTACGAGGGGATTGATGAGCGGTTCATCGAGGAGTGCGTGGACGAAGAAATCTCCATTGGCGACTACGTCATCACCGGCGGGGAATTGGCCGCTTGCGTCGTCGCCGACGCGGTGTGCCGGATGGTCCCCGGCGTGCTGGCGGACGAAGCCGGTTTTACGGGAGAGAGCCATTGGGACGGGCTGCTGGAATATCCCCAGTATTCGCGCCCCGAAGTCTGGCACGGGCGCGCCGTACCGGAGATCTTACTGAGCGGGCACCACGCGAACATCGATAAGTGGCGCAAGGAGCAGTCGTTGGAGCGGACCAGGCGGAAGAGGCCTGATTTGCTGGAGTGACCTGTTTGCCCTTTTATGTTTTACTTCGCTAGATATTTGTATCGACAGGCTAACAAATAATCTGCGAGTAGGCAAACGGCAATAAATCATTGATTTTTACTTTTACCATTTTACCATCAGAATCATTGAGAATTACCTTTATATTCGGGCAATATTCCAGCAACTGGGCGTACAGCAGAGGGATTCAGAATAGGAATTGCTGTGAGTGCGGAAATGCTTATTTTATGTAGTAAAATCTATATATTTTCTTCGTTCAAGAATAAATTTTTCTATAAACATAAACTGTTCATGAGTGGGATTGGTTATATAGTAACTTCTTTTTCTTTCACAAACACCTTTACACTCCTTACAAATATTACACGGTGTAAAATTGTCTAAATAGTTCATATATTCATTCTTCGCTTCATCGTCAAGCATCTGCATGTATAAATCCATATCTCCTATTCCGTGCATATTGCCAACAGTGCAAACCCTTATTCTAAGCCAATCTGTTTTACCAAAGTTAATATATACGACACATTTACTTTTATAATTATACTTATATGAGGTTTTGTGATACCAAATAGGCTTCATTTTTAGCTTTTTGAAAAATACAAACAGATTCAACATACCTTGCTTTAATACAGGGTCTAATAAATAATTATCGCAACATTCATCGATAGTCATTTTGCTTTGTTTATCCACCGATTACACCGCCTAATATAAATATTCTTCCCCCACACCCTGCCGTATTGCCGAGCGTAGAAAATGTTACTACCACAAAACATTAACCCACGAAAGAGAATTAAACGCAGGGTCGTTTGTTATGAGGGTCATGTTTTCAACGTGTGCCTGTGCCGCAAGTAATCTGTCAAAAGGGTCATTTTA
Source organism: Oscillospiraceae bacterium (assembly GCA_031254195.1). Taxonomy (GTDB): domain Bacteria; phylum Bacillota; class Clostridia; order Oscillospirales; family UBA929; genus UBA929. The sequence continues at coordinate 18,636 of JAIRUW010000066.1, read as the reverse complement.
TATCGCCTCACGTCTTACTGCCGTCGTGCTTCACCCGCTTAATGCTGCCCCACTGGCCCTTACGCTTTTTGTAGGTAAAGAATGAGGCTACGCGTATAAAAGAAATGAAATAACGGAAGAACCCGATCTCCAAGATACACATCAGCAGGGCCTTGACCAGATCGGACGGCGATACGCGCAGGTTTTGGGTATAGATGCGCTGGTAAAAGGCCGTAATGCTTAGCACCGCGCCGTACACCGTATACAGGATGAAGAATTGAAGCATGAAGCTCGTGTTCAGCAGGCCGAATATGGACGAGATGATGACCGTCAATATGCCGAACACCTCGATGAACGGCGACAGCAGCTCGTAAAACAGATAATACATATACGAGACAAAGCTCACCATCCCGAACCGGAGGTTGGAGAAAAGCTGCCGGTAGTTTATCATGCACTGAAACAGCCCCAGATTCCAACGCCTGCGCTGCTTGCCCAAATCGCCCAACGACGTTGGGGCCTGACTCCAGCATACGGCATTCGGCTCATAGCGTATGGCATATTTCTCCCTGCTGTTGCGGCAATAGACATGCAGCCGCACGATCAAATCCATATCCTCGCCCAGTGTGGCGGGGTTGTACCCCCCCGCGGCAATCACGGTGGATTTTTTGAACAAACCGAACGCGCCGGAAACGATCAGGTTGCCGTTGAACAGATCCAGCAGGATGCGGCTCGCCATGAACGAGCGGTCATATTCCATGACCTGCATACAGACAATCAGATTTTTCGGCAGGCGGTAGGTACTCACCTTGCCGTCTTCGTCGAAGGTGACGCATTGCGCCACGCGGATCAGCCCGCCCACGGCGACGACGGTGTCGTCCTCCATCACCGGCTGCGCGATTTTTTCCAAAGAGTCCCTTTGCAGCATGGAATCCGCGTCCACGCAGATAAAATATGGATACTGCGAGGCGTTGATGCCCATGTTCAAAGCATCTCCCTTGCCGCCGTTGACCTTACGGATCAGAGTGAGCTTCACCTTGCCGATCTGGGCCTCATACACCTCGGTAGCCGGCTGGCATTTCAGCACTCGGCGGACGGGGCGGTGGGTCAGGCTGAGGTTATACGCCTTGATCAGCTCCGCCGCCGTGTCATCTTTCGAGCCGTCGTCCACAACAACCACCTCGAAAAGCCGGTAGTCCAAAGTTAAGAAGGTCTTTACGCTGTCCACGATGGTCACTTCTTCGTTGTAGGCCGGTACGACTATGGTAATCGGCATATAAAAGCCATGCTTCAATTCGTTGCGGAACCTCGTCATCCGGTCGCGCTTATACAGCTTGAACGCGCCCACCGCAACGGATATGAATAAAAAGGTGGCATAAATGAGCAGATAGGCGATGAAAAACACGCTCACGCCGCCAAGGAGGGCATACACAATATCGGTCATCATACGGGAACAGCCTCCTTTTCCTCTAAGAGCAGGCCGGCATATAAGCCGCCCTCCTGTTCCAGCCTGTAGGTCAAAATCTCCTTCGCGTACCGGTCGCCGCTGCGCAAAACCTTCCGCAGCTCGTCTTCGTGCGTCTTCATGTGCACCAGCGTTGACGACGCGTTGTACCGTACGTGCCAGTTGCGGCTGGACAGCGCGCGTATCAGCGCATCGGTGGTTTCACTCCCCGGATAGCCTTCCAGTACGACCGCCGCCACGATCGACAGGTTTTCGTCTCCCTCTTCGTCCGCCAGGTAATCCAAAAGGAGGGGCAGCACCGGCTCATGGGCATACCGGCGGTAATACCGCATGACGGCAAGGCGCAGTTCCATGTCGGCGGACTGGTTTTGCAGTATGGGAAGAAACACCTCTTTGTAATCCGGCGAAAAGGTGGTGATGAAATGCACAACCGAAAGGATTAGGTAACTGTTCCATTTCCCATAATTCTCCCACAGAGAGGCCGCAAGCTCGGCTTTGTCGCCAGCAAAGCCCGCTAGGTCGTCCGAAATCAGCTTTTGGTGGTGGAACCAGCCGTTGTCGTTTAAGAGCTGGAGGGCGTTCTCCACCGCATGGATATGCCCCAGCGCGTAGAGGGCGCACAGCACGTTTTCGCGGCAGTGGATAGTGGAGTTGGGCATGTAGGAGATTAAGATGTCCACAATCTGCTTATATTCCCCCTTGCAAGGCGGGAATCTGCGTATAAAGTCGGCGTAAAACGCGCGTTCCATGCTTTCCCTATGGCTGTATTGGAACGCCAGCTCCTGGAAGACTGTATAATCCGCGTATATGTAAGCCTCTGCCGCTTCTGGGAACTCAGTCCTTACCTCCTCCAACGCCTGTGCGTAAGCGATCAGCGTATCCGGCTTTGTGAGCTTTTTAGCCATCCTGCGCGTATGCTTTGGGTGGAGCCCTTCCCCCGCGGCCAGCCGCTGTGTCTGCTGAAGGATCTCGTTCCGCCAGTTTCTCTGCTTGCGTTTATCGCCGCGCCTCTTAAAGCCGCTCCGCCCCATGTAGCCGAAATTAAACACCATGAGGGTAAAGCAGGCGGCCATATACGTATAGATGATGAACTCCATCCGAATCATTGCGGCCCACCCCACGCTTCCTTGATGATATAGTAAGACCCTTTCAGCCGCTCTTCCGTCTTTACGTTATCATTCCAACCCCTGAGCGGTATAGGCGACATGGGAATATCACCCTCCGCGCCGTAGCGCCCCGCGCCGATATGAATCTCCTTGACCGATACCCCTTCGACACCGTATCTTTTATAGTAATCGTCATGCACCATCATCCTCGTCGGGTCGTAAAAGTTAAGCAGCATCCAAGGCAGCCGGACCTCCGCGAAGCCGTCGCCAAACATAAAATCCGCCAGAGAATTATAGTGCGGCGAAGATGGGTCCATCATCCCGTGGGTGAGCTTACCCGCTTCCCACGCCCCGAGGCGCTGGAGCATTTGCTTCTCCACCGTGACCTCGTCGATCAGCAACGGGTTTTCCAGCGCCATGGTGATGGGGACAAAGACAGGGCTGTCCGCCTCGGGGACATGCGTATACGGGTTGACGCCCGTCATTTCAAACCAAAACCGCTGGCGCGCCGAGTCATAGCGCTCCTGTACCAGCAGGCGGCTGTTGTCTGTGCCGGACAGGCAAAGCAGAAAATCCGCCGGACGCTCGAACGTCAGAGACGGCTCCAAACTGACGGTGCTGCCCGTTTTCGGGCTTACGTCGAGGGGGAGGTAGAGTGTGTCCTCCGGGCTGATGCCTTCAATCAGTAAATGCAAGCCTTGCTCGTTATATTTCGCGTATATCCTGATTCCGTCATGATTATAAACCAAATCGGAGTTTTTCCATCCGGTCGGGACAGGGTCAAACGACATCAGCCCGTACCCCTGCCCGTCGGTCTGCAAATCGTGCCAGAGGCGGTTGCGCCCGGTCATCGAGGAATACGCCGTATTCCATGTGCGCCTCTCCCATGTGTCCTGCCATGTCGAGATAAAGCCGCCGGCCCAGCCGGCCGCCTCCAGCTCCCGGCTGAACTCAACGAGTTTCTCGCCCTGCTCCCGCTCGGTGAGCGGCGGGGTGTCCATCCGCACCGCGCCCCGGCTGGACGAGTAGCCGTACCCGGTCGCTATAACGGGCATGGTATGGTATCGGGCGAGGAGCTCTATGTAGCCATCATAGAGGCCGCCGGGTTCCAAGCCCTCAAGGATAGGCGCGAGCTCCTTCTTCTGCTCATGAGACAGATAGCTGGAAAAATCGTCGCAGAAATCATACATCAGGTAAGCCGCGAACGTCCCGGCCCGCATAGCCTCCGTGGGCAGTACGTTCTCCGCGTCCATCCGCACATGCTTTGCCAGCTGCTTGGCGTAGATCTTCCCATACTCCAAAAAATCATTCGAGGGATCATTAATAAAGCCGACCGGGCGCTGGGTCTTGTATTTTCTGCTCTCATACTCCGTTACGCTGTCCATAACATCCGCCAGCATGGCTTCAAAGTTCGACGCCTCCGGCGCGGTTTGGAAATACTCTCCTTGGAAGCTGTCAGAACGCAAAGGGTTGTGGTTTGTGTAGGCGATTGTGTCCGAGACCCATTCGGAGCCGACCAGATACCCAATTACCCAAGGGGAAATGTCATGCCTGTAGTAGTCAAGCCCCAAATCCAGCGTGAAGGCGGCTTTCCGCCCATGGATGATGTCGGTCAGGCTTCTCAAATCTCGCTTTAGTTTATCGTAAAATCCGCTCCCATAGGCGTCGTTTTGATTGTTGTTGGCAAAATCGGTCACGCCGATGCCTTGCAGGAGGTAGATCGGTTGTTCATGGGTGGTGTTGTAGGTATACAGGGCGTTATAAAAATCGCTGTCCATTACATAGAGCACACGCACGGCGTTGGCGCCCATCTCCCCTATCTGCTCCAGCCAGCGCAGATAGGTCTCCTTGTCGGCGGGAAACTGTGTGGCGTATTCCCCGGCGACGGCGGAGGACATGTCCACGCCGCGCAGGGTCAAAGGCTGATACGTCCCGTCCGGCATAAGACGGGTCAGCTGTGTCCCGTCCGCGCGGAAGGGAACGGATACGGGCGCGCCGGGGGCAAAGTCAATATAGGCCCCCGCGATGAAGACAGCATACAGCGAAGCGATGACGACCAACGCCAGCACGACAATGATGACAAAAAATTTCCTCATGTCAATCCATTTCCCACAAAGCATATCTGGACGGGTGGCAATACTGGTACAGCGCGTCGATGTTCTCATCCATCCAGCGCCCGCGCTCCAGCATATATTCCAGCATCCAGTCCATAGCCTCGGAATAGCTCGACGGGTTCACATCATGTAATGTCAAGCCTTCCTCCATCTCCTCATTGGACGGGCGGCGGCGCGTCCGGCCGTTCAGCCGGTCGGGGTCGAAGCTGTAGCCCCAGACCTCATAGTTGCGCCAAACAGCGCTGCCCAGCCATTGCTCCACTTCCGTGTGGTACCGCAGCAAGTTTTCCTCCGACAGCACGCCCCTGCGCAGCTCCCGCCAGCGTGACACGACGCGTCCGACAAACGTACCGTCCATCATCAGCCGCTCATACCAGCCGCGCCGGGCCAGGATGAACTCATCGGCGGGCAGGTTATAGAAAAAGTTGTTCATGACATTATTGTAGTCCCACGAGGGGCCGATGGTCAGTTTGCCGCGCGCGTCCTGATGGAAATAGGTGGAGTTGGAAAAAGTGTCGTTGTCGCCGATGAACTCATTGAAGAGATAAAAATCCACAAAGGAATCGGTGTTGATATAGCGTTCATACGCTTCTGTGCGCTGTAAAAGTTCAAGAGAATAGAGATGTTTTTCAATCTCGCTGATGCCCGTCGTGATATAGTTCCTTACATGCTCCGTCTGGCGGAGCGTCCCGGGGTAGAGCATCTCGACATGCTTGCCGGTGTCAAAACGCAGGGTATAGTCGGAGAAGACATCGGCGCGCTTAAGAGGGTTTGTCCGGGAGTCCAGCACCACAAAGTAGCTCATCACCGGGTCTCCGTCCCTGTAGCGGTAGAGGTCCACCCTGCCCTCCTGCACCGTCAGCGTCTCCATCAGCACATACAGCCCCTGATACTCCCCGTTCAGGATCAGCTCACAGAACCGTACGCTGGGCGCATAGCCGAATATATCGGCGGACAGATTGATCCAGACATAAGCGCGCATCAGCGTTTTATCCAAAAACGGGCCGTGCAGCGCCCACTCAACGCCCGGCGTCATCCCCAGCAGCGGCAGGGGATTTTCCAGTAAGGGGTCCTGCTGCGTCAGCCGGATACGGTAGTTTGGCTTGTCGAACCATCTCGAGGAGTTGCCGCGTATGCGAAAGGTCGCCTCCGAGGTATGGGCGGGGGCGTCGTCTATGTGGTTCCAGGCGTTCGCGTTGTCCACGGTGTAAAGGGAAACGCGAATCTCCGTCTCGCCGCCCTCGGCCGTATGAAAGACCTCGAAATCTTCGCCCAGGTCGTTTATGATAGGGTTAAACTGCTCTAAATCGTTGTAAAACTGGGAGTAAAACTCGGCATGGTACTCCACAAAATGCTCGGCGTAAAACTGCTCATACAGCGAGCCGTCATGGTCGTCAAAATGTTCCGCAAAAAACCTGCGGTAAAGCTCATCATGGAAGTGTATGTAAAACTCGTCGTGCAAATCGCCATCTTCTTCATTGATATACTCACTGGCATGTCTGTCATGGAATTCGGCGTAAAGCATATTTCCAAACTCTAAAAAAACATAGCTGTCCAGTGCGTTGAGCACATCGTACCAAATCGGCCTGCCTGGGACCTCAACGCCGCCGGTGTCTATGCTGATGATGGGCAGGTGAGTGCATAAGCCGTCCTTCCCGCACACGCTACAAGGCCCAAGCTCCGCTTCACCCGGACGCTCCAAATGCTGATGGTAGCGCCTGCCCTCGCCCCTGTCGTCCGCCCAAGTGAACAGCCCCGCCATCAGCAGCATGGCAAGGACGGCGGCTAAGTAACGGCGTACACTGCGCCTCATGAGATCACCCGCTTATCTCGTCGTTCTGGGTGACGATGTTGACATATTCAATCCCCCCGCTCTCGTAAAGCATATGCGTGATGCTCTCCGGCTTCCTGTAGGTGAGGTTGTAAGCCGAGCGGGTCAGCTCAAAGATAAATTCCACGCTTTCGGCGGTGGTGTTTTTGACTTTCAGAAAGGTTTTCATGTTGAAATACGTGAACACAATCGACTCGATGTCCGCCTCATGGCTGCGCATCCCCCGGATGATCAGCAGGATGCGGTTTTCGTTGCGCACCCGGCCCAGTATCAGCAAAACGACAAATACAACGACGCTGCCGATCGCCGCCACGTAATAATCGCCCACGCCGCAGCATATGCCGACGATGATCGCCCAGAATATGTAGGTCGTGTCCCTTGAATCTTTGATGGCCGTACGGAAGCGTACGATAGAAAGCGCGCCGACCATCCCCAGAGAAAGGGCTATGTTGTTGCCGATGACTGTCATGACCGTACCCGTCAGGATGGTGAGGGTGACCAGCGACACGTTGAATTTCCTGCTGTAGGCCGTCCCGATGTGGGTATACAGGTAAGATATATATATGGATATGCTTATCACAGCGGACGCCACAATACGAATGGCAATATCCTGGATGCTCAGCGTACTGCCCTGCGCGATTAAATCCCTCAGAAGCTCCCTCATATCTGTTTTCTCTCCTCCTACTAAAATAAATAGTGCTTGCTGACCGTTCTGCCGAGGCAGTATTTGCTGATTGCCATCTCGTTTGACCGGCATTCGCTGATTATATCTTTGATATAGGTGAGGAGGAAGCCGTTGTACTTAACCTCCAAGACGGTCAGATAAGGGTCGAGCAGGGCGGTTTCCATCAAGTCTTTCCGAAAAATGTCGTAGCTTGCTTCCGTCCCCTTGATATGATGGTCAAATGTGATGCGTATCTTGTTCTCATCCGCCACAAAAACCTTACGGGTGTAGGAGATAATGGCTTTGGGCCGGTAGCAGCGCATATTCATCAGCCCGAAGCATTCCTCCGCAAACGGCACTTTGTAATTCAGAAGAACGGTATAATCCCCTTGAATCATGCGGCGGGCGTCTTCCTTCTCCATTCGCAAGGAGCGTTTTTTTTGCATCGCCCCCTGCTTCTGCTTCATCTCCAGCATGGCAAAGGGTGTATCCGGCCCGTAGCACCGAAGCCGGATCTTGCGGCGCAGTTCCACGCCCTCGTCCTTTTCCTCGAAGTCGTTGTCGTCGATGGTGTCGTAGTAGAGGGAGCGGATCAGGTACCCGTCGCCGCTGCTGTGGCTGTCTGTCCTGAGTATCATGCCCAGCCGGTGCGAAAGGTCATAATACTTGTCCAGGGGTATCAGAAACTTCTTTTCCTGCCGCAATACTTCGTTCATCCCAGCAACTCTCTCAATATCTCATAATCATGGGCCGCCATGTCTATCGCCGTGTCCGGGTAAGCCTCCCTCAGTTCCATAAAGTTCATGACCGCCGCGCTCAAACCCTCGTTATAATACGTATTCCACTCCATAAGGCCGTAATGGCCGGGCGGGTTGAACTCATAGACATTGATCACATCTTTCCCATACCTCTGCGCGTAACCGGCTTCGGTCTCCACGTGGGCAGCCTCCTGCCCCCGGGTGTAGTTCATGACCGCCACGCGGTCGCAGGACGTTCGGATCAACGCGTGTAACTCACCGGAAAACCCTATGTCGTCGTAATAATTCGGGACACATACAATCACTTCCAACTCCTGAAATGCCGCCGCCGCATACGCCGCTTTCATGCCGGCGGTAAAGCTGTCCATCAGAGCGCCCCATTTTGTCTCGTCGCCCCATTCATCCAAAGCCTGCGGCTCCACGTCAAAGATAAGGCCCTTTATCCCTGCCGCGCCGTCCCCCAACGAGGCATTGAGCCCCACCACTCTGTCAATCTGCCCCAAAAGCCTTTCGGCCGCGGGGTCCTTCGCCCAAGCCGGGTCGCCGGTAAGAAGGAATATATTGATCCCCTCCTGCTGGGCGGCGCGCAAAAACGCGCGTATCTCCTCGTTGTCCAGTTCGCTGGAAAACCACTGGTACAGCTCGGTAAACCCATGCCGTTTCATAAATGAAAGCAGTCCGGCCCCGCCGTCTTCAAAAACGTCCCTCTGCCAGGAAAACAATCCGACGCTATCCTCACGCTCCTGCTTTGAGTCCGCTTGAATATATACAAAGGCCCCGGCGCCTAATGCAATAAGCACCGCCGCAACGATCACAGCTATCCTTTTTTTCATCATATTTCACAGGCCTCCGTAGGATAAAACGGTGCTTATACGCATTTATTTTACTATTATAGCATATCCTTCCGGTATATGTAAAGCAAAAGAGGAGAGATTCCTCCTCCCCCCCTTTTTTAGGCCCGCGTCTACTACATAATTTTTATTGCGTCAAACCAACAACTGCTTAAAACAGCGGCGACAGTTTCCCGCTCAGTTCCAGCAAAGCGTCGCGGAAAGCCGGAAACTCTTTTTCGCAAGTTCCGGCGTCTTGTTTTTTCGCGGCCTGCTCCAGCTTCTCTGCCAGACCGGCCAATCCCGCCGCGCCTATGGTGGCAAGCTCGGATTTGACCGAGTGCGCCGCGAGGGCGAAGCCGGCTATATCCCCCGCTTCGATAAGCTCCGACATCGTTTTGCATTTCTCTGATAGAAACCTTTGGAAGAGTTCCACCGTTTCGATATACAGGCTCTCTATCCCGGATACATAGCTCAAGCCGAGGTCGGTATCCACCTCTCCGATGGATTTCATAACTGCCCAAAAAGCAGGTTTTTCACCCGTACCGGCTTCGGTTCCCATGTCCTTTTCCACACACTCCGGCGGCAGCCATTCCCAGAGTATGGCAGCCAGTGCGCCCACATCAATCGGCTTTGAGAGGAATCCGTTGAAGCCGTTGGAAAGGAATACCTCTCTCACACCCTGGATGGCGTTGGCGGTCAGCGCGATGACCGGCAGCCGCTCGTATGCCCCGCCCAAGGCGCGTATGGCGGCGGTCGTCTCCATCCCGTCCATATCCGGCATCATGTGATCCATGAACACGATGTCAAAGTTCTCCCGCCGTATCATCTCGATGGCGTCTCTGCCGCTCAGCGCCGTTTTAGCCTCAATTTTGGACAGACGAAGCAGGCCGCTTGCCACTTTGAGGTTGAACTCGTTGTCGTCCACCACCAATATCCGTGCGCCCGGCGCGCGTAACGTCCGCGCTTCCGCCTCGCTTTTTGCTCTAATGTCCGCCTCGCTGCCCAAAACCAGCGGGATGGTGACGGTGAAGACCGAGCCCTCGCCATAGACGCTATCGACCGTTATATCGCCGCCCATCATCTCCGCGAAGACCTTGCTGATCGAGAGGCCCAAGCCGGTGCCGCCTTTTGCCCTGTTCTTGACCGTGTCAACCTGTTGGAAGGCGTTGAACAGTTTGGGGATCGCCTCCTCCTTGATACCCTTGCCGGTGTCCTTGATCTCAAACATAAGGGTGTCGCCCCTGTTGATGACTTTCAGCCGGACATAGCCTTTTTCGGTAAACTTGACGGCGTTCCCGCATATGTTGATGAGGATCTGCCGAAGCCTGATGTCGTCGCCGAACAGGCAGCAGGGCAGCTCCCCCTCGCTCTCTACCTTGAACTCAAGCCCCTTCTTTTTGGTCACATAAGTGAACATCGCGCCGACGCTCTCGATGAGCGAACGGAAATCATAATCGATAGGAACAAGCTCCAGCTTGCCGGCCTCGATTTTGGATAGGTCTAAGATGTCGTTGATGATGTCGAGCAGCGAATGGGCCGATTTGTTGATGTCATCGACATAATGCGCCTGCGTCTCGCTGAGCTTCTCATGTTGAAGAAGCTCCGACATGCCTATGATGGCGTTCATCGGCGTCCGTATCTCGTGCGACATTGTAGCCAGGAACGATGATTTTGTGCGGTTGGCGGTTTCGGCGGCCTCGATTGCTCTATTCAGCTGCTTCTGGTAGAGCAGGAACATTATAATCAAAATAAACAGCAGGGCGATGGCGCCGATCAGCCACGGCAGGCGCGCGTTGGTCAGCTTGATCCGGTAATCATAGGTCTTGCGCATCCACTGCCAGGTAATCCCGTCCGTGTCTACATGTCGCAGTGTTTTATCAATGATGGAGCAAAGGATGGCTTCCTCCTTATAGAAGCCGAATGTCGATTGGAAGGTGCTTTCAAACAGGATATTCGCCTTAAAATCCGGCCGCTCCCGGTAGTTGAGCAGGATCAGAAGCTGGCTTTCGCTCGCCATGACCATATCTATCTCATCATCGTCCAGGGCGTCAAACGCCTCGTCGATGGAATCGAACTCTACATAGGTGGTATGGTGCGGAAACCAAATCCTGAACATCTCGGCATAGGCAGACCCCCGCAGCAGCCCCACCCTGACGCGGTGGATCTCATAACTCTTGATGTTGTGGTACCCCGTTTTGGAAATCAGAGCGTAATGGTCGGTCATGTTCGCGTTTTCCGGCCAAAGAAACTGACCGTCCCTCTCCGGGGTATACACCAGCTCAGACATCACCGAGGCCTCCCCGGTCGCGAGCATATCCACCAGGTCGAGCCAGATTGCGTCCGTACCGTTGACGACCTCAAAAATCAGGCCGGTGAGGGTCTCTACCTCTTTGAGCACATCAAACGTAAGCCCCTGCCACTGCTTTTCATAGTCATTGTAGAAGCTGATCGGGTAATTATCCGCTTCGGCCGCGTACCGCACAACGGGATTGCTCGCGATATACGCCTTTTCCTCCTCGGAAAACCGCGTATACATCGCTTCCCTCCTGAAATCATCATACCCGTCCGCATACAGTTCCCCCAGCCAATCAAGCGTGCCGTCCGCTTCCAGGGCCTTCTGCACGGCCAAAATAATAGGCTCCAACGCCTCTTGCTGCGTCGCTAAAGAAACCGGACTGTTGATCATAGGGAAAAACTCTTCGGTAACGATGTCGTCGTGCCCAATGAAATGCGCCTCCACGGCGTTGCTGTGGCAAAAAACGTCTATTTCCCCGTCTTTGAGCAGTTTAGGGACTTCATCAATGCTTTGTATGTATATCACTTCATATATGCCGGGCTGAATATAGTCCAGAATGGTGTAGGCCGTCCCTTCCAGCAAGGCATAGCGTTGCAGGCGCGACTTTGAAATTTCCAAAAGGGATGCGCTGTCTCTCAGCCGGTAAGCCATCACCACGCGCTCGGCAATGGCGTCGGTCATAGCATATGTCTTCCGGCGTTCCTCGGTCGCCCGCATTTCGCCCGTAAAATCCACCGTCCCGCTCTCCAGCCCCGCGAGCAAATCCTGCCATTCAAACTGCTCAAGCTCAAACCGCACCCCGAACAGCTCGGTCAGCCACTCGCAAAACAGAGCGGCAAAGCCTTCTATCCTCCCGCTTTCGGCCAAAAAGGCTTCCACGCTTTGCGGCATCCCGTATACAAAGGAATCATACTCCCTCACGACGGCTTCGACGGCTCTGATTTCATCTTCCGTCAAGCCGGGAATGTCATAAAAGGAGGTGAATATATCGTATTCCCCCGCGCCGCCGCCGGTATCCAAGCACCCCGCAAACAACACCGGCAGAATTACTGCGGCCAAAACAAGCCCTATCGGCCAGCGATTCCTCATAATCCTTCTCCTGCTTCTAATACTTTCTATAATCACATTTCCGCATATTTGGTATCATTTCATTATACTCTCAAACCTTTCCCATGTCAAACGGGATCATCCGGCAACATTACAATGGACGAGAGCCGCCCGTGCAAGGTCTGTAAAGCGTTCAAGAAACCGGGGAACCTCTCCGCGCAGGCCCCGGCGTCCCTGCTCTGCGCCGCCTGCTCCAATTCAGCCGCTTGTGCGGACAGCTCCGTTGCGCCTATGGTGCCAAGGGCGGACTTGATGGTATGCGCGGCGATGAACAACCCTCCGAGGTCGCCGCTTTGCATATGAGCGGACATGGCATCACAGGAGTTAGCAAGCTCCCCGGCGAAATCCGCCACGATTTCACGGTAGAGATACTCCATCCCGGACAAGTGTTGCAGCCCGACGGCCGTGTCAATGCCGACGCTTCGGAGCGCTCCCATAAACCCCTGAGGCGGCGGAACCGACGGAGTTTCGTCTTGCTGCGCAGGCTTGGCCAGACGCTCCGGCGGCAGAAACTCTGCCAGAACCATGTTCAATTCATGCAAATCAATGGGTTTGGAAACGAAGCCATTGAAACCATTTTGCAAGAACATCTCCTTCGCGCCGGCAATGGCGTTGGCCGTCAGCGCGATGATGGCCAGCTTCCCGTATGGGCCGCCGAGGGCGCGAATCTTCGCGGCGGCTTCCACTCCGTCCATTTCCGGCATCATATGGTCCATAAACACGATGTCAAAATTGCCTTCCCGCACCTTGGCGATAGCTTCCTTGCCGGACTGGGCCGTTTCCGCCTCGATTTTGGACAGGCCCAGCAGTCCTCGGGCCACTTTGAGGTTGAAAACGTTATCATCCACCACCAAAACGCGCGCCTCCGGGGCCAGAATCTGCTCCCCCTTCTCCAAAGCCCTGCATCTGATTTTCTCCCTGTCGCCTTCCACTGTTGGGACATTGATGGTGAATTCCGTCCCCACGCCGTATTTGCTTTTCACCATGATACTGCCGCCCATCATCTCCACAAAGGACTTACTGATGGCCAAGCCAAGCCCTGTGCCCTTGATGTTGCGGTTTTTGGCAAGGTCGGCTTGCATAAAGGCGCTGAAGAGCTTAGGCATATCCTCTTTTCGAATGCCCACGCCCGTATCCTCAATAGTGAAAACCAGATTCCCGCCGGCGGCAGCCGTCTTCAGCCTGACATGCCCCTTTTGCGTAAACTTAATAGCGTTGCCGCAGATGTTGGTGAGAATCTGCCGCAGCCGTATGTCGTCGCCAAACAAAACGCCGGGGAGCTCGCCTTCGGCTTCAAAGCGGAAATCAATGCCCTTTGTGCTGGCCATGTATTGGAACATGGAGACGATGTTGCTCAAAAGCTCGTTGAAATCATAATCTGTTGGATGCAGCTCCAGTTTGCCGGATTCGATTTTCGACATGTCCAGAATATCGTTGATAATATCCAGCAAGGAGCCTGCCGCCGTGTATATGTCGTGCGCATAGCTCCTTTGTTTGTCGCCGAGCGTTTCGTTGAGCAGCAGCTCCGTCATGCCGATGACGGCGTTCATCGGTGTGCGGATCTCGTGGCTCATATTGGAAAGGAAGTCGCTCTTGGATTTACTGGCGGCTTTGGCTTCTTCCAGCGCCCTCTCCATCTGCTCGTTGGCAGCCAGTATATCCCTCGTCATTTCATTGCGCAGGAAAGCGCTGGCGATCAACAGGCAGCCCGATCTCAGGATGGATTCTTCGGTGCCGGTGAAGTACCGTTCACTGTGGCAATCGTCAAAGCCCACGAAACCCCAGAATTTGTCATGCAAGAAGACAGGCGCTACAAAGATAGACAAAATCCCCTGAGGCGACAGCTGCCTCTGTGATTCCGGCGACATCAACCGCACGATGTCGTTGATAATCCCCCCGCCGGAGAGGATTTCCTCCCACTCCGGGATAGTCTCGTCGTAGGGAATCCCCACTGTATACTCGTTGTCCTGCTGCGGTTCGGCCCCTTCGCTCCATTCCTGAATCTGGGTGCAGAAAAGCCGGCCGTCATCCTCATAGTTCTTCCAGATATACACGCGGTCGGCGTCCACGGCCCCGGCCATCATGCCCATACAGTGGTGCAGGTCGGCCATAAACTCCGCGGGCTGTGAATTGAGCAGGATGTTGGCCGCGCTGTTCACCGTGTCAAGCAAATGCCCCCTGTGCTCTATCTCGCCCATCATTTGCGTTTGCTCGCGCTGGTCGCTCCGGCGGGTGAGGGCGCTGGTCATCATCAAGCTGGCTGTGCGCAGGATGCTGAGGTCTTCCTCGGTAAACTCCCGCTCCTGCCGGCAGTCGGTATAGCTGACAAAGCCCCACCAGCGCCCCTGCGGGTGGATAGGGACGAGGCAGACAGACTTGACGCCATAGGGCCTGAAAAGCGCCTGTTCCTTCTCGGACAGCATAGAAACAGGCCCGCTGACGCATTCGCCGCGGGTAAAATGCCCATGCCACTCGGGCAGGTCGCCATACCGGACCACAGTCCCGGCCGGGGCCGCGGCATCGTGCTTCCAGGAACTGTCTAAATACCGATAACAGCATGTAAAGGCAAGGTCTCCGTCCACTTCAATGTTTTGCCAAATATACACGCGGTTCGCACCGACATAGGAGGCGATGTAGCCCATCCCCTCCTCCAAAGACTCCTCAAACCGCTCATCGTTCGCGGTCAGCAGCGCGGCCGCGGCACGCCCCAGCGCACGGACCATGCGCAGCCTTTCGGCCGCCTCTTGCCTGCCCTGTGTATCCGATTCCTCCCGGTGCATATGGCAACCCTCCGTCTATATCCAATCCACCGCGCCCGTCTCCAGATCATATCTCGCGCCCATGATTGCCAGCGTGCCCTCGTCTATAGCCCGGCTTAATAGCGGGCTTTTTGCCAGCTTCTTCATCGTATTGCGTATATTCTCATCCACATCCGGCACCACTTCGGCCAAAACATCCGCCATATAGGAGCCGTACACCGTGCCGGCCGCTTTGGCTTCCACAGCGCCGCAATGGGTATGCCCCAGCACGGCGACCAGCGGGACGCCCAGCGCTTCCACGGCAAACTCAATGCTCCCGATTGCGATGTTATCGGCGGTATTCCCCGCCGTGCGCACCACAAAAATTTCCCCCGGCCCGCAGCCGAAAATAAGCTCAGGCGGGACGCGTGAGTCCGAACAGCTAAGGACAGCGGCAAAGGGCCATTGGCCCTCTGCCGCCGCGGTATGCTTGGTCTGACAGCCTTCTTTCAGGCGGCGTACTGATTCCTTAATACTTACCATATTCCCCACTTTCGGTGGGCGCGTAAGCGGTTTTCTCCGGCATGGTGATTTGCTTCCTCTGAGCCGGCGCCGCTACCGCCTTCCGCTGCATCTGCCCCTCTTTTAGCTTAAACTGCGCAATCAGGTCTTCCAGCAAGCTGGCCTGTCCGTTCATTTCCTCGCTGGCGGCGGCGCTTTCCTCCGCTGTGGCGCTGTTCTGCTGGACCACCTGCGCCACCTGGTCAATCCCTCTGTTGATTTGCAGGATGCCCTCCGACTGCTCTTCCGACGAGCTGGCAATCTCGGAGACGAGCTGAGTGCTCTCGTTGATACCGGTCACGATCTCGGCTAGGCTGGCGGCGGTTTCGTCGGCGATCCGCGCGCCCAGCTCCGCTTTCTCAATGGAGTTGGCAATCAGCCCGCCGGTCTCTTTGGCCGCCTCGGCGCTCTTGGACGCCAGATTGCGTACCTCCTCGGCGACGACGGCGAAGCCCTTGCCGTGCTGACCGGCCCGCGCCGCTTCCACCGCGGCGTTGAGGGCGAGGATGTTGGTTTGGAAAGCGATGTCGTCGATCGCTTTGATGACCTTGCTGATGCTCTGGCTGGCCTGGTTGATGTCTTTAACAGCGGACATCATCTCGTCCATCTGGCGGCTGCCTGTTTCAGCGTTGGTCATGATGGTGGTGGCCAGTGTGGCGGCCCTGGCGGCCATTTCGGCATTTGCCTTGGTCTTTTGCGCGATTTCAGAGATGGAGGAGGACAACTGCTCCACAGCGGCGGCTTGCTCGGTCGAACCCTGGGCGAGCGACTGTGAGCCGTCGGCGATTTGCTTGGAGCCGGTAGACACCTGCGCCGTACTGCTGTTAATCTCGCCGAACATTCCGTTGAGGTTTTGCAGCGTCTTAGTGAGGGAGACGCCCAGCGTATCGGTGGCGGACAGCAGCTTGACTTCGTCTCTCAGGTCGCCGTCGGCGATGTGCTCCAGCAGCTTGCTGATGCCGATAACGTGACCGATAAAAGCCGCGGTGGCCCCGATGCACTGGCCGACTTCGTCTTTCATCTGCCCGTATTGCCCAATAGTACGCTCATCCTCGGCGCCCAATGTAATGTCGCCGGTCCCGCCGGCTCTCTTCATAAAGGTAGTCAACAGGCCCAGCGGCTTGGAGATCAGGCCGGAGATGTAGAATGCCAGGCCCAGCGCGCTGGCGACCGCCAGAACCAGCACAATGATAATCAAAATCAACAAGCTCCTGAATAGGTTGTCGCCTTCCGTGTTCATGTTGGAGGCCGACGCGACCTTCATCTGCAAGACTTTGTCGAAATTCGTGACAATATCCTGAGTGATTTGGGTGTACTGGCCTAAAAAGGTATATGCCTCCCGTTCGGTGGCGTTGCCTCTGGCCATATTATATAGCCCGTTCTTGCATTCCATAAAGTCTGTGTTATAAAGCCTGACAGCCTCGTCGAAGATTGCAAACGCATCGGGGTTTACGATTGAAGCGCGGTACGGATCGAGATTGGCGACCAATTCCGCGTGATACTCATCAGCCTGCTTTTTCGCGTTTTCAATCATAGGCATGTCGCCCAGAGCGGAGCCGATGATCATGTCACGCAGAGCGGCGCGCTGGCGCTGAAGCATTTCGATGATTTTCGTCATATACGGCATAGGGAGCGTCTGCATGTCATACATTTCACTCTGGCCGCTGCTGATTTGCGACATGCCGATGATGCCCACGACTCCCACGATACCTGTCATAAGCGCTACGATAAGGAAACTAACGATCAGCTTTTGCGCCACCTTCATGTTTTTCATGGTCCATGCCTCCCACTTGATTTCTGCCGCAGATTATTTTTATACAATGACAACGACAGTTAGAACATTTGCCTAACATTATAGCATGTTAAGGGTCTATCCGCAAGTCATTTTTTCATCATTTTGCATTTGCCGCTGAAATGAATCCCGCCGCGCGCGTCGCGGCGACCGCACCGTCCGCCGCCGCCGTGACGATCTGATACAGCGGCTTTTTCCGTATATCGCCCGCAGCGTATACGCCGGGGATTCCCGTCCCGCAATCTTCCCCGGCCTCGACCCGCCCTTCCGCGCCAAGCGGCAGCCATCTTTCCAGCAGTTCGGTGTTGGCCACCGTCCCCGCGCAGACGAATACGGCGGAAACCGGCAGCATGGCCGTTTCGCCCGTCACGGCATGGGATACGGACAGCCCCGTCACAACCGTTTCCCCCTCAATCGACACAGGCAGATACGGCGTCATAACGCGGATGCGCGGCTCTTCCCGCACCCGTTCCAACAGCGCCGGCGACCCGCGGAATCCGTCCCGGCGGTGCAGCAGCGTCACCGAACAGCCCAGCGACGCCAGATGCAGTGCGTCTTCCAGCGCGGTATTGCCGCCGCCTATGACGGCGGCCGCTTTCCCCCTAAAAAAATTTCCGTCGCATACGGCGCACCATGAAACGCCGCGTCCCGAGAGCCTGTCCTCGCCGGGGATGCCCAAACGCCTGCGCCGCGCCCCCATCGCCAGAATGACGGTCTTAGGCTCGAAAGCCCGTCCCCCCGCAACCGCGCCCAAACGCTCCGGCTCCAGGCACAGCTCCGTCACGGCGCCGCTTATGATTTCCGCGCCCAAGCGCTTGGCTTGCTCCGCCATTTGGGTACTCAGCGTAAACCCGTCTGTCATAAGGATTCCGGGCATGTTTTCGATTTCGGGCGTGGTGGCCATCTGCCCGCCGGGCATGGCCTCTTTCTCCAACACGGCGACCGAAAGCCCGGCACGGCGCGCGTATACCGCCGCTGTCAGCCCTGCCGGCCCGCCGCCGATGATAAGAACGTCGGGATTTGACAAAACTTCCGACATTTCGACAAAACCTCCTATTTACAAAATTAGGTTGGACATGCTATGCTTATCTCAGCGATTCACGATCCCATGACCCACTTCACTCACCGCCTGTATACAGGCGGTATTTTTTTGTGGAGCGCTCTATGGGAGTTGGCAATTAACATTGATTTCTGCTTGTAGGGGACACCGCCCTCGGTGTCCCGCGGGCGGTCGAGGGCGACCGCCCCTACGATTGTCAGTGCAATGTGCCACTCCCCCACGGCTGACGCATGAAACGTCTCTAACGCTTGCGGTTGGCTGATGAGAGGATTTTCCAAAGATAATCATCATCATAAGCGCAACGGTGACGCCTTGCCTTAACACTCATCTTGGCA